>JADLEF010000143.1 GCA_020846295.1 Acidimicrobiales bacterium | reverse complement strand
GGCCGTCCGCGCCGCAGGCCAGCGCCAGGTCGCTGGCCCGTCGCAGCCGGCCCCGGCCCTCGGCCCCGGGTTCGGGAACGGCCCGAACCCAGCTCAGCAGGGTGCGGGCCAGCAGCAGCGGTGCCTCCACGCGCTCGCAGGTCGCCTCGGCGGCCCGGAAGTACCGTTCGGCGTCCTCGCCCCGGCCCAGCATACCGGCCAGTACGCCCAAGGCGCGATCGATGGGCCCGGCGCAGGTCGCGCTGTTGTGGGCGAAGCGACCGCTGTGCGGCTGCAGCTGCTCGAAGAGCGCCTCCGCCGCATCGCGAGCGTCGAGCGCGGCGGCCACGTCGGCATACTGGACCAGCGCCGTGCTCCACAGCGTGTTGTACGGCATGGTGCGGAACCGGGCGTCGGCGTCAGCGGCGAAGATGGCCGCCGCCTCCACGACGCGGCCCTCCACCACGTGCAGCAGCGCCACCGACGAACGCAGGGCGGCGATGCCCGGGTTGGCGGCGTGGGCGTGGAACAGCAGCGGCGCGAGCTCGCCGTGACGGCCCTGCTCCCGCCGCACCGCCAACAGCTGGGCGACGTACATCGAGTCGGCCTCGGGCTGGCCGGTCTCGCGGCCGATCAGCCGGGCCTCGTTGGTCGCGTCCTCGGCGCCGGCGAGGTCCCCGGCGAGCAGGCGCCGCCAGGACGCGTGCATGGCGAGGTAGTAGCGCAAGCCGGGCTGGGCGAGGCGGTCGGCAAGGTGGGCGCAGCGGTCCAGGCAGCGGTCGACCTCGACGAGGTCGGGCACCTCGCTGGCGCTGCGCACCCGATGCTCGCACGCCCAGTACTGGGCCAGGAGGTCCTCGCCGTGAGCGGTGAGGGCCATCGCCTCGGCGGTGTCGGCCAGCCGCTGCTCGAGGGTGGCGGGCACCCGGATGGCGTTGTGGCGCACCGTCAGCACCTGCGCGATCGTGTCCGCATCCCCGGAGGAGCGGGCCACCTCCAGCGCCTCGTCGGCGAGGGCGAGGCGCTGCTCGAACGGCGCGGTGTGCAGCCGTTCGAGGGCGGACAGGGCGAGCAGGCGGGCCCGGTTGGCGGCCGGCCCCCGTACGGAGGCCGCCAGCGCGGCGTCGAGCATGGCCAGCCGTTCGTCGTCACCCTGGCCGGTGCTGGACTGGATCCCTCGGTTGTTGGCCAGGACCGCCTCCACCAGCAGGTCCTCCGCGCCCGCCTCCTGGGCCTGGCGGGCCGCTTCCAACAGCGTCTCGCGGAACTGCGCCCGGCCCGCCTGGCGCTGGGCCACGCCGGAGAGCAGCAGGGCGCGGACCCGTTCCCGCGGCTCGATGGCGAGGACCTGATCCAGCAGGTCGAGCGCGGTGCTGAACCAGCGCTCGGCGTCCTCGGGGGCGAGGGCGGCGAGCGCGGCCTCACCGGCCCGCACCGCCCAGCGGAAGGCGCGGTCCATCGTCTCCACCCGGCCGGCGGCGCCCCAGTGGCGGGCGAGGTCGGCGGCGAACAGGGTGGCCAGCGCGGGCGACTGCGCCACCTTCGCCTCGAGCGAGTCGGCCAGCGCTCGGTGCAGCTGCTGGCGGCGCAGCAGCCCGAGTGATTCGTACAGGGTGCGCTGCACCAGGCCGTGGGCGAAGGTGAGCCGCCCGCTGACCGCGGCCGACTCGGTGACGAGGGCGGCGCTGGCCGCCTTGTCGAGCGCTTCGACGACATCGTCGAGATCGACGTCGGCGGCGGAGGCGACGAGCAGCGGGTCGAACTCGTTGCCGTACACCGCGGCGGCGCCGAGGCAGCGCAGCACCGGCTGACCGAGCCGTTGCACGCGCTGCACGATCACGTCGCGCACCGTACGGGGCAGCATGGTCTGCCACGACAGGTCCGACGTCCGCCAGACGCCGAGCTCGTCCTGCACGATGAGGCCCCGCTCGACGAGGTCGCGCAGGATCTCCACGATGAAGTACGGGTTGCCGGCCGCCTCGCGCCCCAACCCCCGGGCGAACGCCCGTGCGCCGTCGTCGAGCTCGTAGCCCGCGGCGGCGCCGACCAGCGAGCACACCTCGTCGTCGTCGAAGCCGCCGAGGGCGATGTTGCGCACGCCGTCGAGGCGGGCGAGCACGGCGAGGGTGTCGCTGAGCGGGTGCTGCTCGTCGATGTCGGTGTCGCGGAAGGTGCCGATGAGGGTGAGCGGTACCGAGCCGGCGACCCGGGCCAGGTGGCGGAACAGGGCGAGGCTGGCCGTGTCCGCCCAGTGCAGGTCGTCGAGGATCAGCGCCACCGGACAGCGGCTGGCCAGCGCGGTGAAGCAGCCGAGCACGGCGTCGAACAGCACGGCGCGCTCGCCGTCACCGTCGCCGCGACGCTCGTCGGTCACCCCGAACCGTTCGGCCAGCGCCGGCACCAGCCGGAACAGCGACGGATCGAGCTCGTCGCGCAGGTCCTCGATGAGGTCCTGCGACGCGGTGGCCGCCACGTGGCCGATCGCCGCTGCGAACGGCCCGTAGGGCCGGGGCAGGTCCTCGTCGCACTGGCCGTAGAGCACCGCCAGCTCCGATGCCTCGGCGGCGACGCGCAGCACCTGGGTCACCAGAGCCGTCTTGCCGATCCCCGGCTCCCCGCCGATGAGCACCACCTGGCGGTTTCCGTTGGCTGCGGCATCGAGCGCCTCGGCCAGCAGCAGCTGGGCGCGGTCGCGGCCGACGAAGCGGAACGAGACCTCGGCGCTGACCCGGGCCGGGAGCGGCACGTCGACCCGGCGCCGGTCGCGAGGCCAGTCGAGCTCGAACACCTCGGTGGGGCCCGGCATACCGTGCAGTTCGGCCGGACCGCGGCGCGCGAAGCGATGGTCGGTCGGCGCGCCGACGAGCGCGACGGCCTGCGAGACGAGCACCTCGCCGCCATGCGCCAGGTTGCACAGTCGGGCCGCCTCGTTGACGGCGAGGCCGTAGTAGTCCCCCCGGTGCGGCACTGCGTCGCCGACGGTCAGCCCGACCCGCATGGACACCGGGTGGCCGCCCACGTTGCCGGCCCGGTGCACCGACATCTGCATGGCACAGGCGGCGTCGAGAGCGCGGTGCACCGAGCCGAAGGTGGCCATGATGCCGTCCCCGACGCTCTTGACCTCCTCGCCGCCGAAACGGTCGAGCTGCAGCCGGAGCATGGCGAAGTGTTGGCGGCGGAACCGCTCGGCGGCCTGGACCCCGAGGTAGGCGGTCAACGCGGTGGATCCGACGAGGTCGGTGAACAGGAAGGCCTGCAGCACGGTGTCGCGCGAGGTGGGAGCGTCGTTGCTCGCCCCACGGGTTTCCACGATGCCTCCCTAGCTGACCGGCACGATCAGGCTACCGGCGAGGCGGCCGGCGGGATCGTCGAAACGCCGCCCGTGGCCGGATCTGCGCCGCCGTGTGACGGTGACCTCGGCTAGCGCGGCCAGGCCTTGGTGATCTTGGCCCACGTGACCGGCAACGGTTCGGGCACGACGCGCAGCTCGGCGATGGTGGTGGTGAAGTTGGTGTCGCCCGACCAGCGGGGCAGCACGTGGATGTGCAGGTGGTCGGGCACGCCGGCACCGGCGGCACGGCCGAGGTTGGCACCCACGTTGACGCCGTCGGGGTGGTACGCCGCCTTGACCGCGACCACGGCACGGCGCACGGTCCGCCACAGCTCGTCCGACGTGTCCTCATCGAGCGCCTCCAGGTCCTGCACGGCGCGGTTCGGCAATACCAGGACATGTCCGGAGCTGTACGGATACAGGTTCAGCAGCGCGAAGCAGCGCGGCCCCCGCCAGATGATGAAGGTCTCCTCGTCGGGCAGGCCGCTGCCGAGGATGGACTCGAACAACGACCGCCCGGCGCCGGCGCCCACCGCCGCGGGCCCGGAGTCGGACTCGGCGGGGTCGCTGGCGTCAGGCTCGCTGGCGTGAGGCTCGATGGTGTCGGGCTCGATGGTGTCGGGCTCGATGGTGTCGGGCTCGATGGTGTCGAGGTAGGCGGAGCGCCAACCGGCCCACAACCGTTGCAGCACCGGGCGGCCGTCTCAGCGGTGCGCCGCAGCGAGCGACGCCTCGGTCTCGTCGCGGAGGCGCCCGATGAACGCGGTCAGCGGCACGCCGCGCTCGACCTCGCCGCCGCGGGGGTTGACCCCGAGGGTGGAGGCGGCGACATCGTCGTCCCCGACGACGAGCACGTAGGGCAGCTTGTCCATCTTGGCCTTGCGGATCCGGGCGCCGAGCGGCTCGTCGGCCTCGACCAGGTCGGCCCGGAACCCGGCGGCGACCATGGCGGCCACCGCCGATTCGGCGTAGGTCTGGTGGTCGCCGCGCACGGGCAGGACCCGGGCCTGCACCGGCGACAGCCAGGTGGGCAGGGCGCCGCCGTAGTGCTCGAGCAACACCCCGAAGAACCGTTCGATGGAACCCATCAGCGCCCGGTGCAGCATCACCGGACGGTGCCGCTGGTTGTCTGCGCCGACGTACTCGAGCTCGAAGCGCTCGGGCTGGTTGAAGTCGCACTGGATGGTGCTCAGCTGCCAGGTCCGCCCGATGGCGTCCTTGACGTCGATGTCGATCTTGGGACCGTAGAAGGCGGCGTCGCCCTCCTTGATGGCATACGGCAACCCGTACTGCTCGAGGGCCAGGCGCAGCGCCTCGGTCGACTTCTCCCAGATCTCGTCGCTGCCGACGTACTTCTCGGGATCCTTGGTCGACAGGTTGGCGGTGAACTCATCGAAGCCGAAGGCCCGCAGCACGCTCATCACGAACGACAGCAGCGAGGCGATCTCACCCTGCAGCTGGTCCTCGGTGCAGAAGATGTGGCTGTCGTCCTGCGTGAAGCCGCGGATGCGCATGAGCCCGTGCAGCGTGCCCGCCCGCTCGTAGCGGTACACCGTGCCCAGCTCGAACAGCCGCAGCGGCAGCTCCCGGTAGGAGCGCTGCCTGGCGTCGAAGATGAGGCAGTGCATCGGGCAGTTCATCGGCTTGGGGTAGTACTCGCCGTTGTCCAGCTCCATGGGCGGGTACATCCCGTCCTTGTAGAAGGAGAGGTGGCCGGAGGTCTCGAACAGCTGCCCGTTGGCCAGGTGCGGCGTGTAGACGAAGTCGTAGCCGCCCTTGGCGTGGCGGTCGCGCGAGTAGTCCTCGATGAGCTTGCGCACGATGGCGCCCTTGGGGTGCCACACCGCGAGGCCGCCGCCCAACTTGGACGGGAAGGACAGCAGGTCGAGCTCGGTGGCCAGCTTGCGGTGGTCGCGCTTGGCCGCCTCCTCCAGCATGTGCAGGTAGGCGTCGAGCTCCTTCTTGGTGGCCCATGCGGTGCCGTAGATCCGCTGCAGCATCGGCTGGCGCTCGTCGCCTCGCCAGTACGCACCGGCGACGCGCATCAGCTTGAAGTGCCCGAGGAAGGTGTTGGTGGCCGGCACGTGGGGACCGCGGCAGAGATCGACGAAGCGGGGCGGGTTCTCGTACAGCCGCACCGTGCCGGACTCGGTGACCGAGGTGGGATCGTCGACAGAGCCCTCGATGATCTCGCACTTGTACTTGTGGTCCTTGAACAGCTGCAGGCCCTCGTGCACGGGGCACTCGCGGCGCAGGAACGGCTGTCCCTCGGCGATGATCTCGCGCATGCGGGCGTCGAGGCGCTCGAGGTCCTCCGGGCGGAACGTCCCGCCGTCGGGCAGCTCGAAGTCGTAGTAGAACCCGTTCTCCACCGGCGGGCCGATGGCGAAGGTGGCGCCGGGGAACAGGTCCAGCACCGCCTGGGCCAGCACGTGGGCTGTCGAGTGGCGGATCGTGTAGAGGCCGCGCTCGTGCTCGGCGGTGATCACCGCGACGGTGGCCCCGTCGGGCAGCGGATCGCGCAGGTCTCGCTCGATGCCGTCCACGTTGACGATGACGGCCGCTTTCGCCAGGCGGGACCCGATCGAAGCGGCCAGATCGGTACCGGTCGACCCCTCGGGAAGAGATCGTGCAGAACCGTCGGGCAGGGTGATCGTGATATCGCTCATAGCGAGCGCGAAGCCTACCGGCCGACGGGCGAGGGCCCCAGCTCATTGTGCCCGCACTCCGTGCCGGCGGCGCGCAACACCTCGGCCGAGCTGCGCCGCGGCACCACCACCGTCTCCCCGGCCAGCTCGGTGGACGGCGTCGGCTCCGAGGCCGGCTTCGAGGCGTAGGTGTCGACGTACTCCTGGCCGGTGAGCTCCCGGATCTCGTACATCACCTCGTCCATGATCTGGCGCAGCAGCCGGCGATCGTCGGCGCGGTGGCGGTAGCGGGTGACCTCGATCGGCTGGCCGAAGCGGACCGTCACCGGGCGAAACGGGGTCGGCAGCGCGGTGTCCGGCGGTTGGATCTCCCGCGTGCCGATGAGCCCGACGGGCACGATCGGCGCCCCGGTGCGCAGCGCGAGGCGAGCCGGACCGGTGTGGCCCTTGTGCAGCTTGCCGTTGCGGGAGCGCGTGCCCTCGGGGTAGATGCCGAACAGCTCGCCGCGCCGCAGCACCGACTCGGCCGCGCTCAGCGCCGCCTCGGCCGCATCGCCGCCGGTGCGGTCGATGGGGATCATCCCCAGGGCGGGGAACAGGTATCGCGTCTTCCAGTCGTCGAGGTACTCGGCCTTGCCGACGTAGGTGATTCGCCGGGGCAGCACGCACGGCAGGAAGAAGCTGTCGATGACCGACGTGTGGTTGGGGGTGAGGATGGCCGGGCCGCGCCCGGGGACCCGGTCGAGGCCGTCGACCTCGAAGCGCCACAGGACGCGGAACAGGGGGCCGACCACCTTGCGTGCCACCGTGTTGAGCTGGCCTGCTTGTCTGCTCACGAGCTTCCCCTGGTCGCTGCGGCGAACTGTAGCTGAAGGGTAAAGATCGGGCTCCGGCGAACCGTAAGCTCTCTCATGGCACTTCGTGACAAGCTGGTCGAGAAGATCACCCCGATGCTCGAACCGGGCGAGCAGGTCCAGGCCGTGTTCGTCGGTCAGACGGCGAGCCAGTACCTGGCGCTGGCCGGCTGGATCTTCTTCCTGGCCACCAACCGGTACTACACCGTCGCCGCGACGGACCGTCGCATCGCCGTGTTCGAGGGCGGCCGCATGACCCTGGCCAGCCCCAAGACGCTGGTGGCGTCGCTGCCGCGCCAGACCCGCCTGGGCCCCGCCGGCGGGCTGTGGTGGAAGACGCAGGTCGGCGAGACGACCCTGCGGGTGCACAAGCGCTTCCACAAGGATGTGGCCCAGGCCGACGCGGTCATCGGCGCCTGACCGGTCCTGGTCCCCGGTCGTTCAGCAGTCGACGCCGAGCAGGGCCGCAGCGCGCGACACGCCCTTGCCGTCGGCCACGGCCCGATCGACCGCGGCCACCGCGGCGGGCGTGTCGAGGTCGGCGTCGAGGGCGGCGCGCACCTCGGCCAGGCCGCCGTCGCCGTCACCGGCCTCCACCCAGCGCTCGAGGCGGG
This sequence comes from Acidimicrobiales bacterium, assembly GCA_020846295.1. GTDB lineage: Bacteria > Actinomycetota > Acidimicrobiia > Acidimicrobiales > CAIXPF01 > CAIXPF01. The sequence continues at coordinate 8,217 of JADLEF010000143.1, read as the reverse complement.
TCGCCGCGGCGGCCATGACCTCGTCGCTCCACGACCAGTCGTGGCGGTAGTGGTGGGCGAGGATCATCAGGCGGATGGCGCGCGGGTCGAACTGCTGGCGGAGGTCGGAGATGAACACCAGGTTGCCCAGCGACTTGGACATCTTGGCGCCGTCCTTCCACACCAGCGCGCCGTGCAGCCAGTGGCGGGCCAGCGGTTGGCCGGTCAGGCACTGCGACTGGGCCGCAGAGCACTCGTGGTGGGGGAAGATCAGGTCCCCTCCGCCGCCGTGCAGGTCCAGCGTGTCGCCCAGCTCCCGCTGGGCGAGAGCGGTGCACTCGATGTGCCAGCCGGGACGCCCCGGACCCCACAGCGACTCCCAGGCCGGCTCGTCGTCCACCGACGCCTGCCACAGCACGAAGTCGAGCTTGTTCCGCTTGCGGGGGTCGTCGGGGTTGCCGCCGCGCTCGGCGGCGAAGGCGAGCATCCGCTCCTCCCCCAGATCGAACAGCGAGCCGAACGCGGGGTAGGACGCCACGTCGAAGAAGACCGCACCCTCGGCGACGTAGGCGTGGCCGTCCTCGATGAGGCGGCTCACCACCTTGCGGATCTCGGCGATGGCCGATGTCGCCCTCGGGGCGCTGTACACCGGCAGGAAGTTCATCGCCTCGAGATCCTCCTCGAGGCGCTTCACCTCCCGGGCGGCGAGGTCGAGGTAGTGGATCCCGAGCTCGCGGGCCTTGGCCAGCAGCGGATCGTCCACATCGGTCACGTTGCGCACGCAGCGGGTCTCGTGACCGCGGTCACGGAGGCGACGCTGCAGGATGTCGTAGGTGAGGAACGTGGCCGCATGCCCCAGGTGGGTGGCGTCGTACGGCGTGATGCCGCACGTGTACATGCTCACCGTGTCGCCGGGCAGGAACGGCACCACGGCACGGCGTGCCGTGTCGTAGAGCTGCATCGCCTTGGCAGGGTCGGTGGCGATCGTCCGCCCGGGTGCGTTGAGGTCGGGGTGCGCAGCGCTCATCAGATGCCGGTGAACTTGACGGCGGCGCGGGTCTTGTACCGGATGTTCAGCTGCAGCAGCACTGCGGCGAACGCCTCGATCGGCGCTGCGTTGGACAGCTGCCCGGCGTCGAGCGGCCGCAGGGCGGGCAGCGCGGCGACGATCTCCGATGCGGTCTCGGTGGCCGAACGATGATCCGAGCAGACCAGCACATCGGACTCGACCGGCTCGGCGATGTCGCCGAGCTCCTTGGCCGGGACGTGGTGGAAGGCGGCGGCGACCCGGGACTTGGGCACGGCGGCCTGGATGTTCGCCGCCACCGAACCCCGCGGCGGCACCAGCGGCTGGAACTCGGGGCCGACGCGGGCCAGGGCGTTGCACATGGAGATGACGACCTTGCCCTTGAGCTGATCGGCGACCTGCAGCGCGGTCGAGGTGGCTGCGTCCCACGGGGTGGCGATGACCACCACATCCGCGGCGGCCGCCCCGATGTTGTCGGCCGCGTCGATCACCAACGACCGGCCTTCCCATTTCTCGAGCAGCTGGTCCCTCGCCTCCATCGCCCGGTACTTGGACCGGGAACCGATGACCACGTCGAAGCCGTTGGCGGCCAACCGAACGGCCAGACCACTGCCTGCGGGACCCGTGGCCCCCAGTACGCCGATTCTCACGGGCGCCACAGTAGCGTTCGCCGTCGATCCGCCGAATCGCAACGTCGGACGCCTCCCGGCGGGCTCCGCGCCGAGGGGGCGCCACGGACGTAACGTCGGGCGTCCTTCGTGTGGTCTGAACGATGATCGCCGCAGAACCCGGGAGTCTCCGTGCCGTTGTTGGAAGGCAAGCGCATCCTCGTCACCGGTGTCCTCACCGACGCCTCGTTGGCCTTCGCGGTCGCTCGGCTGGCCCAGCAGGAGGGCGCCGAGATCGTGCTGACCGGTGCCGGACGGGGGCTGAGCTTGACCACGCGCACCGCCCGCAAGCTCCCCCGACCCGTCGAGGTCCTGGAGCTGGACGTCGCCGACCCGGATCACCCGGCGGCGGTCCGGGATCGGCTGGCCGACACGTGGGGTCGGCTCGACGGCGCGCTGCACGCCATCGGCTTCGCCCCGCCGAGCTGCCTCGGTGGCGGGTTCCTCGCCGCGCCGTGGGCGGACGTCGCGGTCGCCATGCAGATCTCGGCGTACTCGCTGAAGACGATCGCGGAGATCTGCGTGCCGTTGATGAGCGAGGGCGGGTCGTTGGTCGGCCTGGACTTCGACGCCACGGTGGCGTGGCCCGCCTACGACTGGATGGGCGTGTGCAAGGCCGCGCTGGAGTCGACGTCGCGCTACCTGGCGCGCGATCTCGGCCCGAAGCAGATCCGGGTGAACCTGGTGGCGGCCGGGCCGATCAAGACGATGGCGGCCAAGTCGATCCCCGGCTTCGCGGCGTTCGAGGACGCCTGGGCGCCGCGGGCGCCGCTGGGTTGGGACGTCAAGGACCCGGAGCCGGTGGCCAAGGCGTGCGTCGCGCTGCTGTCGGACTGGTTCCCGGCCACCACCGGCGAGATCGTCCACGTCGACGGCGGCTACCACGCCATCGGCGCCTGACGCCGTGCGGCGGGCGGCGGGCCCGGACGCTCAGCAGTACTGGATCAGCGTCGAGTACGGGTTCGTCCAGCCGCTGCCGCCCGGGTGGATCTCGAAGTGCAGGTGCGGCGTGCCGGTGGCGTTGCCGGTGTCGCCCACGTAGCCGACGACGTCTCCCTGGTTGACGCGGCCCAGCTGCCCGAAGTCGTCGAGGTGGGCGTAGAAGTACCGGTTGCCGTCGTCGCCGAGCAGGAACACGCCGTTGCCGCCCGCGTCCTCCCAGCCGTAGTTCACCGCCTCGCCGGAGACGACGGCCACCAGCGGCGTGCCGTAGTCGGCGAACACGTCGGTGCCGCGGTGGCTGCGACCGTTGGAGCGGGCCGCCACCCACGTGTCGCTGTAGGAGTACGCACCGGTGATGGGGCACAGCCAGTCGACCGGCACCACCGGCCGGGGCGGCGCGGCCGCCCGCTCCGAGCCGCCCGAACCGGCATCCGATCCGGCACCGGACCCGGCAGAGGCGGCGGCCGCCGCGTCGTAGGCGGCCTGCGCAGCGGCGGCCTCGGCCTCACGGCGAGCCTGCTCGGCCTGGCGCTCGGCCTCCTGCCGCTGCGACTCGAGCTCCTCGAGCGCTCGCAGGCGTTCGTAGAGCTCCCCCTGCTGGCGTTGCAGCGCCTCCCGCTGGCTCTGCGCCGCAGCCACCTGACGGGCGAGGTCGTCCAGCTGTCGTTGCAGCGTCACCCGGGCGGCGCCGAGCTCGTCGGCCCTGCTGGTGGCCTGACCGCGCGCGGCGCGGGACAGCGCGTTCGCACGCGCCCGGGTGTTCAGATCGACACCGATGAGCGGCGCTTCGCCCACCCCGGCCCTGATGTACTGCTCGATGAGCTCCTCCGCCACCACGGCGCGCAGCTCCTCGTAGGCGGCGCGGGTGGACTCGACCGACTCCTGGGTGCTGATCACTGCGGCCTCGGTGTCCTGCAGCAGGTTGTCCGCCGCCACGAAGGCGTCCGCCGCCGCTTGGGCCTCGGCGCGCACCGCGTCGAGCTCGGCCTGATCGGCACCGGCGGCGCGGGCGCCGAGGACCGGCTGGAAGGCGACGGCATCGAGGCCCACCGCGTCCGCGCCGGCGAGCGACACCACGACCAGCGCGAGCCGCCACCTCCTGACAGAGCAACGCCGTCCGGTCACAGGGCAGACAGGCTAGTCATCGGTGCCGGGGGCATCGCTCTCGTCACGGATGTCGCCCACCAACTCCTCGAGGATGTCCTCCAGGCTGACCACCCCGAGCGGTGTGGGGCCGCCCACGGCGGGGCCGCCGGCCTCCACGATGAGCGCCAGGTGGACCCGGCCCCGGCGCATGTCCCGCAGGAGGGCGGCGATGCTCTCGTCGGGGCGGCAGAGCAGCAGCTTCCGCCAGTAGGTCGGCGGGACCGGCAGGTGGCGCTCCTCGAGCGGCACGGCGAGCAGGTCCTTGGTGTGCAGGAACCAGCGCACCGTGTCGCGGCCCTGCGGCACCAGCGGGAGCCGGGAGTGACCCGTCGCCACCGTGACCGCCTCGACATCGGCGACGCTGTCGTGCAGCTGCACCGCGACGACGTCGGCCCAAGGGGTCACGATGGCGGACACCGGCTTGTTGGCCAGCTCCAACGCCCCGGCGAGCAGGCCGTGGGCGAACTCCTCGATGAGCCCCTCCTCGTGGGACGCCTCGACCATGGCGGCGATGGCGGCGGGGCTCGACGCCCGTTCCAGCCCCCGGCTGGGCGTCACGCCGACCAGCCGGGTCCCCAGGTTGCCGGCCGTGTTGAGCACCGCGATCGCCGGGCGGAACAGCCACAGGTACCCCCGGTAGGGCACGGCGAGCGCCATCAGGGTGGCCTCGGGAGCAGCGATGGCGAGGTTCTTCGGCACCGTCTCACCCAACATGGTGTGCAGCACCACGACCACGAGCAGGGACACGACGAACGCCATCGGGTGCGCCACCCCCTCCGGTATGGCCGGCACCGCGGCGGCCAGGTTGCGCAGCTGCTCGTCGACGAACGGTTCCAGCACGGAGCCGAGGCCGAGCGAGGCCATGGTGATGCCGAGCTGGGCGCCTGCGAGCTGCAGCTGGAGGTTGCGGGTGGACTCGAGCGCCACGGAGGCGGCACGGCTGCCGGCCGCCGCCTTGGCCTCCAGGCTCGTCTGGCGGGCGGTGATCGAGGCGAACTCGGCGGCCACGAACAGGGCGTTGGCGACCAGCAGCACCACGCCGATGAGGATGGCGATCACGGCCGTCCGCCTCGCGGGGTCGGTCCCGCGGGGTCGTCGCCGCCGGGGGCCGGCGGGCTGACCCGCACCTGCGCCACCCGCAAGCGATCGAGGTCGGTCACCTCGAACCCCCAGCCGTCGAGCTCGATCCGGTCGCCGATGGCGGGGATGCGCCCGAAGCGGGCCAGCAGGAACCCCGCCAAGGTCTCGTAGTCGCCGTCGGGCAGGTCGTAGCCGGTGGCGTCGGCCACCTCGTCGCGGTGCAGCCGACCGTCGAGCACCCAGCCGTCGCTGGCCAGTTCGACCAGCGGGCGCAGGTTGGGGTCGTGCTCGTCGACGATGTCGCCGACGATCTCCTCGACGACGTCCTCGACGGTGAGGATGCCGGCGGTGCCGCCGTGCTCGTCCACGACGACGGCGAGCTGACGGCCGGTGGCGGCCAGGTCGACGAGCACCCGATCCAGCGAGCGGCTCTCGGGCAGGATGAACGCATCCTCGACCAACGCGAGCACCGAGGTCGTGGCCCGGGCCGCCGGGTCGATCCCGTAGACGCGCTGCACCCGGGCGATGCCCACCACGTCGTCGGGGCCGCTCCCGTAGACGGGGAAGCGGGAATGGCCGCTCGACACGCTGAGCGCCACCAGGTCCGCCACGGTGGCGTCGCGGTGCAGCGCGACGACGTCACCCCGCGGCACCAGTGCATCGGCGGCGGTCTTGCCGGCGAAGCGGATGGAGCGCTCGAGCAGGTCACGGGCCCCTTCGTCGAGGGCGCCCTCGTCCGCCGCCGCCTCGATGACGATGCGGAGCTCCTCGATGGTGCGGGTGGTGGCCAGCTCCTCGCGGGGCTCGATCCCCATGCGGCGCAGCAGCGCGTTGGCCGACCCGTTCAGCAGCTTGACCAGCGGCGATGCCAGCACCCCGTACACGCGCACCACCGGCGCCAGCCGGAGGATCGAGCGGTGGGCGCGAGCCAGGGCGACGTTCTTCGGGATGAGCTCCCCCAGCACCATCTGCGACACGGTGGCCACGAAGAGGGCGATGAGGACGGCGAGCCCGCTCTCGTGATCTGCCTCGGTGCCCAGCAGCGGCGCCAGCAGCTGCCCGATGACCGGTTCGGCGATGAAGCCGAGCAACAACGACGAGACGGTGATGCCGATCTGCGCCGCCGACAGGTGGAAGCTGAGCTCGGACAGCAGCCCCGACGCGACTCGCGCCCCGCGCCGCCCCGCCTGGGCGTCCGCCTCGATGGCGACGCGGTCCACCGCGACGAGGGCGAACTCGATGGCGACGAAGAAGGCGTTGGCGCCGAGCACGGCGATGACGAGCGCGAGGCGCGCCGCCGTACCCATCAGTGCGGCGCGGGCTTCGTCATGGCGGCCAAGTGTAGGGACGCCGCCGGGTATGGTTGCGCCTCGTGTCCGCGGCCGATCCCGTCCTGCGCCTGAGCGGCGTGCGCTTCCGGCGCAACGACCGCGACCTCCTCCACGACATCGACCTCAGCGTCCTGCCCGGCCAGCGCTGGGTGCTGCTGGGGCCGAACGGCGCAGGCAAGACCTCGCTCATCCGCATCGCCGGGCTCTACGAGTTCCCGACCGAGGGCTCGGTGGACATCCTCGGGCACCGCTTCGGGCACGTGGACATCCGCGAGCTGCGCCCGCGCATCGGGTTCAACTCCCCAGCGCTGACCGACCTGCTGCGACCGCAGCTGACCGCCCTCGAACTGGTCACCTCGGCGTTGCACGGCTCGCTGGTGCCGTGGTGGACGCAGGTCACCGACGACGAGACGGAGGTGGCGCGCGCCGAGCTCGCCAGGGTCGGGTGCGCCGCGCTGGCCGAGCAGACCTACGGGACGCTGTCCTCCGGCGAACGCCAGCGGGTGCTGCTGGCCCGCACCCTGGTCACCCGGCCCGCGCTGCTCCTGCTCGACGAGCCGGGGGCGACGCTGGACCTCGTCGGCCGCGAGCAGCTGATCGACACGCTCGACACGATCGCCGCGGACGCGGCGGCGCCGCCGATGGTGCTCGTCACCCACCACGTGGAGGAGATCCCGGCCTCGTTCACCCACGCCGTGTTGCTGCGCGACGGCGGGATCGTGTTCGCCGGGCCGATCGGCGATGCGCTGCGCGCCGAGCAGCTCTCCGCCTGCTTCGGCATGGCGCTCGACGTGCACCAGCACGGCGGCCGCTGGTCGGCACGGCGCGCCCGCTGATCGGGCGAGCCGCCGACTCGGCCGGCTGAAGGGCGCGGGCCGAGCCCGATACCGCGGCCCGGCCCGCGATACTGGGCCCATGCCTACGCCTTCCCGACGGGGTCTCGTGCTCGTCGCCCTGGCGGGCCTCGCGCTGCTCGCTGCCCGCGGCGGGCCGTCCGAGGCCGGTTCCGATCGCGTCGAGGTGGCCGTCGGCACGACGACGGGCCCCCGTGCCGGCGAGGGGCCGGAGCGGACCGCCGACGTGGCGGCCGCGTCGGCCCGACACCTCGCCGAGCACGCCGTGTCGGCGGCCGCTCCGACCACCAGCACCGCGCTCGTCGGGTCGAGCGCCCCGCCGGCATCGACCGCAAGCGAGCTCGCCCCGGCGACCGCGTCGGAGGTGTCCGGCGACATCGCCGCCGACGCCGGCGCCGGCGCCGACGTCAAGGGTGGTGGCGGCGAGGCGGTGGGGTCCGATCCCGGTGGCGCTGCAGCGCCGGCCCCTGCCCCCGCTTCGGGCGGGGCGATGAGCGACGCTCCCGCCCCGGTTCCGAGCGGCGGTGCAGCACCACCCGCCGGTGCACCGGTGATCGCCCTGGCCCCCGGCGCCAACGCCCAGCAGGTGGTGGACCAGGCCCCCGAGGGGGCGGTCATCGTGCTGCAGACCGGCGTGCACCCGCTGTTCGCCGTCCAGCCGCGACGCGGCCAGTTCTTCCTCGCCGAGCCGGGGGCGGTGCTGGACGGCGGCGGGGTCCTCGACCACGCGTTCTACGCCATCAGGGACGGCCACCCCACACCGGACGACGTGGTCATCAGCGGCGCGTCACCGTCGGCCCGCCTGGAGATCCGCCACTACGTCGGCCGCCTCCAGACCGGCGCCGTGCACCCGCACGTCGACACCCGGCCGGAGCTCGGGATGGGCCGCAACTGGACCGTGCAGTGGTGCGACATCCACAGCAACCGGGCCAGCGGCATCCGCACCGCGGACGGGATGACCATCCAGGGCAACGTGGTGCACCACAACGGGCAGCTGGGCATCGGCGGCACCGGGGACGGCGTGCGCGTCGTCGGCAACGAGGTGGCCTACAACCGGACCCGCGACGACGTCGATCCGACCTGGGAGGGCGGTGGGGTGAAGCTCGTCGGCACCGTCGGGGCGCTGGTGGAGGGCAACGTCGTGTACGCCAACCGAGGCAGCGGCCTGTGGACCGACATCGACGCGGTGG
>JADLEF010000142.1 GCA_020846295.1 Acidimicrobiales bacterium | reverse complement strand
GCTGCTGAAAGGCGCATCGCTGGGCCCCGGCGTGGGTGAGGACGCAGGCGTGCAGATCCTGCCAGCTGCGCTCGAGCGGCGCCCCGTCGGCGATCCCCTGCAGCACCGTGTCGAAATCCTGCTGGACGACCCGGAGACGATCGAGGGCGCGGCGGCGCCGGCCCGCCCGGGCGCCGACCTCACCGACGACCGCCCCGGCGACCGCCAGCAACCCGACGCTGATGACGTCCTGCCGGGCCGCCACCTCCAAGCTGAGGTACGGCTGGGTATGGAACAGGTTGAAGGCGAGCGCGGCGACGATGGCGGTGATGGTCCCCGGGACGCGACCGCCCGCCACGCCTGCGCCGAGGACCACCAGCATCATGATGAACCCGACGTTGGCCACCCCGAGCTGGTCGCGCCCCGCGACCAGTGCGCCGGCCAGGCCGAGGGCGGCGAGGGGTCCGGTGACCGCGGCGGCGAGGCGGATCTCGGCGGCGGCGTCGTCGGGATCGAACGCAGGTCTGCTCATCGGCTTCAGTGCGTGTGATAGGGGATCGAGGTGACCACCGTGTTCTTGCGGAACAGCAGCCGGCCCTTCAGCACCAGCGCGCTCTGGTTGTGCAGCAGGTGCTCCCACCACCGGTGCACCACGAACTCGGGGATGATGACGGTGATGATGTCGTTGTCGTGCCGGCTGTCGAGCTGGTCGATGTAGCGCAGCACGGGGCCGGTGAGCTCCCGGTAGGGCGAGAACACGATCTCCAGCGGATCCTCGAGGCCGAACTCGCGCCAGCGCTCCTCCATGCGCTCCTGCTCCTCCTCGTTGGAGGCGACGTGCAGGGCGACGAGCCGCTCGGGGCGCAGCGACCGGGCGTAGGCGAGCGCCTGGAGCACCCCGCGGTGCACCGATCCGACGAGCACGACCACCGTGTGGTTCACCGAGATGGCGGTGGCCTCGCTCGGGGCGACGCGCAGGGTGGCCCCGAGGCGGTGGTAGTGCTTGCGGATCGCACGGAACAGCCACACCAGGAAGGCGATGACGAAGGCGGGGAGGTAGGCGCCCTCGGTGAACTTGGACACGACCACCACGAGTGCGACGGTGCCGGTCGTGACCGCCCCGATGGCATTGATCGCAGCGGAGAGCTGCCAGCGTGGTTCCCTCAGGGCCCGGTGGTGCTGCACCATCCCCGCCTGCGACAGCGTGAAACCGGTGAACACGCCGACGGCGTACAGCGGGATGAGGGCACTGATGTTGCCCTTGAACGCGACGATCAGGACGCCGGCGACCACCGCGAGGAACAGGATGCCGTTCGAGTACACCAGCCGATCGCCGCGGTTGCCGAGCTGGCGGGGCAGGAAGCCGTCGCGGGCGATGATCGACGAGAGCCGGGGGAAGTCCGCGTAGGCGGTGTTGGCGGCGAGGATGAGGATGGCGAAGGTTGCGATCTGGGTCGCCCAGAACAGCACGCCGCGCCCGCCGTAGACGTGCTGGGCCATCAGGGCGATGCCGGTGGCGTCATCCTCGCCGCGGAACGGCTTGAGGTGCGATGCCAGCAGCGAGATGCCGAAGAAGCAGGAGCCGAGGATGCCCGCCATCCACATCAGCGTGGTCGCCGCATTGCGGCTCTCCGGTTTCTGGAAGGCGGGTACTCCGTTGGACACCGCCTCGACGCCCGACAGCGCCACCGCGCCGGATGAGAACGCCCGCAGCAGCAGCAGCAACGAGAGCGCCCCGGCCTGCTTGGTGTGCTCGAGGGCCTCCTCGCTGAGCTGGCCCTTCTCCACCAGCGACTCGATCGGGATCGCCCCGAGGTCCTGGACGAACACGCGGTACAGCCCGACCGCGATCAGCGCGATCAACATCACGATGTAGAAATAGGTCGGTCCGGCGAACAGCGCGCCGGATTCCTTCAAGCCGCGCAGGTTCGCAATGGTCATCAACACGATGCAGAACAGGCAGAGCGGTACCGCCCACGACGCGCTGAGGTTGGCCGCCGATCTGATGGCGAGCACACCGCCGGCGACGGAGACGGCGACGGTGAGGACGTAGTCGACGAGCAGCGATGCGCCGGCGACCAACGATGGCGTGACGCCGAGGTTCTCCCGGCTGACGATGTAGCTGCCACCGCCGCTGGGGTAGGCGAAGAGCGTCTGACGGTAGCTGGTCACCACGATCGCCAGCAGGATGCACACGATGATGGCGATGGGCACCAATCGGGTGAACGCGGCCACGCCGATGCCGGCCTGCGCCAGCAGCACGACAAGGATCTCGTCGGTGGCGTAGGCAGTCGACGAGATCGCGTCCGAAGCGAACACCGGCAACGCGATGAGCTTGCGGATGCGCTGATGGTGTTCATCTGAACTCGCGATCGGGCGACCCACCAGAAGGCGTTTGAAGCTGGAGAGCATGTGTTGGTCCAGTACTGCTAAACGGACGGGATGCCGCTAGCATGCGGCGGCCCGGGCGCTGAACGTAGAGTTCGGCGCACATCAATGGAGTTGTTATGCACATCATCGTGGTGGGCTGCGGTCGAGTCGGATCGGAGCTTGCCGTCACGTTGGAAGCTGCGGGTCACAGCATCGCGGTCATCGACAAGCGCACCGCCGCCTTCGGCCGGCTGCCGGAGAGCTTCGGAGGACAGACGGTCGCCGGCTACGGGTTCGACCGCGACACGTTGGCGGTGGCCGGGGTCGAACGCGCCGATGCGCTGGCCGCGGTGACCAACGGCGACAACTCGAACATCGTCACCGCCAGGGTGGCCCGGGAGAGCTTCGGGATCGAGCGGGTCGTCGCCCGCATCTACGACCCGCGGCGAGCGTCGATCTTCCAGCGTCTCGGGATACCGACGGTGGCCACCGTGGCGTGGACCACCGATCAGGTGCTGCGCCGGCTGCTGCCCGATCAGGCGCATGGGGAGTGGCTCGATGCCACGGGCACGGTGGCGCTCGTCGAGCGCGCCATCCCGCGTCACCTCGCCGGATCGAAGCTCGCACAGGTCAACCGCCCCGGCAGCTGGTGGCTCACCACGGTGACGCGCCTCGGTCGGGCCCAGGTCACCACCGACAGCCTCGTGCTGCAGGAGGGCGATCTCGCCCATTTCGTCGTCGCCGTCGACCAGGCGGCCGAGCTCGAGCGTCGGCTCACCAACAAGGAGCAGTGACATGCGCGTCTGCATCGCCGGCGGCGGCAACGTCGGCTCGTTCATCGCCGTGGAGTTGCGCGACGCGGGCCACGACGTGCTCGTGCTCGAGCAGGACCCCGTGGTCTTCGACCGTCGCGCGTCGATCCCCGGTATCGCCTGGCACCAGGCCGATGCCTGCGAGTACCGGAGCCTCGAACGCGCCGACCTCGCCGCGTGCGATGTGGTCATCGCGGCCACCGGGGACGACGAGGACAACCTCGTGGTGGCGTTGCTCGCCCGCCAGGAGTTCGCCGTGCCACGGGTGATCGCCAGGGTGAACCACCCGCAGAACGAGTGGCTGTTCAACGAGACCTGGGGCGTGGACGTGGCGGTGTCGACCCCGCACCTGCTCACGTCGCTGGTGGAGGAGGCGGTCAGCGTCGGCAGCTTGGTCCGCTTGCTGCAGCTCGAAGGGGGCAGCGTCAGCCTGCTCGAGATCACCCTGGCCGAGAACTCGCCCGCGCTCGGTTCGGCGCTCAAGGACCTCTCGTTGCCCCGCGACGCCACCGTGGTGGCGGTGCTGCGGCGCCAGCACGTCATCGTCCCGCGGGGCGACACCGTGCTCGAGGTCGGCGACGAGGTCATGATCCTGTCCACCCCCGCCGTCGAACCTGCGGTGCGCGCGTTGCTGGCGGCGCAGGGGGCGCGCTGAACCGCCCCCCGGTCTCGGTGCCGGCCGGGCGTGCCAGCACGCGGTGCTGGATGGGGGCGGGGGTGACGGGTGGCGTGCGAACGCCCGGACGGTACCGGCGACGATGCCGGCCGCCACGGCCGCGGCGGCCTTCTTAGCGACTTCTTAGCGCCGAGGTCGTGAACGGGAAGTGGTCGGGTCCCTAGCGTGGCGCGCATGGGGATCAAGCAGGCCGTGCAGCGGTTGAGGACCTCCACCGAGGAGCTCGACCGAT
>JADLEF010000141.1 GCA_020846295.1 Acidimicrobiales bacterium | reverse complement strand
GATCGCCGCACCGCGGCTGAGCTCGAGCCTCGGAGCCGGTCGGCCGGTCACCGCCGGCAGCGCGCTGTCCGCCATTCGGACCTCCGTGTGGTGGGGATGGGGTTGCGGCCGTGGCAGTCGTGCAGCCGGTGCTCGGCGGTGGGCCGGCGGTGGGCCGTCGGTCGGCTGACGGTACCGGACCATGGCCGCTAGGATTTCTCCTACGTGGATATTGGAAATAGGGTCTCCGCGTAGCCGGAGCCGGCTGCCGTGCCTCCCCGACCACAGAAATCAGGTGCGCCCGATGACCTCCACCGAGACCGGACCGTCCGACGTGACGACCAGCCCCGATGGCTCGCTGGCAGAGTACGTGCTGACCGTCGCCCCGCGGGCGATCGAGAAGGTGCTGGAGCTGCGCGCCGGTGAGGACGACGCCGAGTCCATGGGCCTGCGGGTCGAGATCACCGGCCATTCGGGGGTCGACTTCACCTACGACCTGTCCTTCGAGCCACTCGAGGACGCGTCCGCCGACGACTCGGTCACCGTGCAGGGCGGCCTGCCCGTGATCGTGCCGGGGGGCAGCATCCTCAGCCTGCAGGGTTCGACGCTCGACCTGCCCAGCAACGGGGCGCAGGGCGGCCTGGTGATCCGCAACCCGAACCGGCCGAACCCGCTCGCCGGCGTGGACCTCGAGCTGACCGGCACCATGGCGGAGAAGATCCAGACGCTGCTCGAGCAGTCGATCAACCCGTCGCTCGCCGCTCACGGCGGCTTCGCCACCCTGTTCGGGGTGGACGAAGCGGCTGGCAACGTCTACCTGACGATGGGTGGCGGCTGCCAGGGTTGCGCGATGAGCCGGGCCACCCTGACCCACGGCATCAAGGCGGCCATCCTGGAGGCGGTGCCCGAGGTGAACGACGTCATCGACGCCACCGACCACTCGGCCGGGAGCAACCCGTTCTACCAGTGAGCCGGTTCACGCCGAGCCGGGTGTCGCCATCGAGGTGACCGCGGCGACGCGGGTGCCGTCGCCCCGGTTGGCGAGCAGGTCGGCGGTCAGCGCCGGGTTGGCGGAGAGATCGCAGTAGGCGACGACGAGCCGCCCCCGGTCCCCATCGGTGCCGGTGCCGGAGTCGGTGTCGCCGTCCTGGAACTGTTGGACCCGGATCGGGTCGCCCTCGGTCTCGCCCAGGCTCTGGGTGCCGAAGCCGCTGGCACCGGTGTTGAGGCAGCGCTGAGCGGCGCCGAGGTGCCACAGCCCTTCGAGGTCGCCCGGCCCGAAACCCCCGTCGGGCAGGGTGTGCATCACGGGGTACATGACCTCGCGGATGTCCTGCACGTGGTTGAGGCCGACCATGTGGCCGATCTCGTGCAGCAGCAGGCCCTCCAGGCCGATCGGGCCGGTGCCCTGCTGGTAGGTGGTCGACTCGTTGATGAGCACGAACCCGTCGGCGACGTAGGCGTCGCGCCCGTTCTGCGGGGTGTAGTAGCTCCCGCCGCCCAGGCCGGCGACGTTGTTGATGTTGGGGTTCTCGGCGCTGTTGACGAACGAGATCACCGCCTTGACCCCGGCGGGCGGCGAGCCGTCGTTGCCGAGGGTGGTCTCGCCCAGGTCCACGAAGTCGAGCCCGGTGGCCGCCTCGACCTTGGCGATGGCCTTCGCCACCTCGCTGCGGGCGAAGGCGGGGGCACCGCTGTAGTTGACCTGGTAGGTGATGGCCGAGCAGGGGTTCCAACGGGCGAAGGAGCCGTCGTTCATCTGGTACAGGAAGCTGTGGGGGCCGGTGCTCGGCGGACCGGCCGAGGTGTTGGGGACGTAGCCGACGCTGGGGGAGGGCGCCGCGCCGGTGAAGTACCCCGACACGTCGACGATGAGGCTGGCCCCGGAGCTGGTGAAGAAGGAGAACCCGGCCGTGGACACGGGGACCACCGCGTGGTTCGGCACGGTCTGGCCCGGGAAGTTCACGTTCAGGTTGGAGGCGAGCGGGCGGCCCAGGCCGGCGCCGAAGAGGGTGAAGAACCCGGCGCCGGTGGCCTCGGTGGCCGTGGCGTTGACGACGAGGGCGCTGACGCCGCCGGCCGGGATGCCCCTACGGGAGGCCGCGGTGACGTCGACGATGGCGTTGGCGCCCGGCTTGCGGGGGGCGATGGGCGAGTTGGCCGGGTCCCGGGTGTCGAGCAGGCGCCCGGGGGTGACCGGGACGAACAGGCCGTCGCTGCTGGTCGCCCCCTCGCTGCCCGAGTACCACCCGGCGAGGTCGACGATGACGTGGCTGCCCACCGCGCTGTAGACGGTGGCGACGCCGTTGTTGAGCGGCACGACGACCTGGTTGGCGATGGTCTGACCGGCCCCCGCGACGTTCAGGTTGGACACGCCGCCGATCGGGGCTCCCTGCGGCGTGACGGAGAGGAACCCGGCCGCGGTCGGCTCGGTGGCGGTGAGGTTGAGCACCGCGGCGGTGGCGGTGCGGGGCAGGCCGACCAGCCCGGCGACATCGAGGTCGAGTTGCTCCCCGGCCGCGAAGCGGCCCGGGTGCTGCCCCGGTTCGCGGGTGTCGAGCAGCCGCAGCGGGGCGACGGCCTGGAAGCGCCCGCTGGTGGATGACGCGGCGGGTACGTAGTAGCCGGCCACATCGGCGAGCAGGTGGGTGCGCAGCTGGGTGTAGATCCGCACGCCGCCCGACCCGAGCGGCACGGTCACGAGGTTGGCGACGGTCTGCCCGCTGTACTCGACGTTGATGGACGACGCGTTGGGTAGGCCCTGGTCGGCGGGGAACACGGTCACGAAGCCGAGCTGCTCCGCCTCGGTGACGGTGAGGTTGAGCACGACGGCCGAAGCGTTGCCCGGCACCCCGGCGGTTCCGGCGATGGCCACCGGCAGATCGCCGTTGACGGGGACCTTGCCCCACCAGCCGCCGGTGCCGTCGCGGGTGTCGAGCACCCGGGTCGGGGTGACGGGGACGAACTTGTTGGAGCCCGACGCAGCCCCGACCGCGGTGAGGGCGTCGTCCGCGCTGAGCGTCTCGCCGAGCACGGCGGTCTCCTCCGACGGGCTCGCCCCTGCGGCCAAGGGGGTCGAGGCCTGCCAGCTGCCGAGCTCGCCGCCGGCTGGTTCGGGATCGGTCCCGGGTGCGGCCTCGAGGGCGGGGACGGCGAGCTCCCCGCTCGGCACACCCGCCGGCTCGTCGGCGGTGATCGCGCGCACGGGACCGAGCACTGCGGCGGCGACGAGGGCGGCAGCGGCCACTATCCGTTTCGACACGCCTCGTTGGTCGACAACCCCGACCGCCCGCTTCACGGGACCAACGGGCAATCCTCCCCGAGCCGGGTGATTTCCCCCACGTGGCGGATCGCGACCGAGACCGGGTCCGCCGAGTGGACGTGCGAGGCGGTCTCGACCTGCGGGCAGATTCGAACTGTGACGACGGTCCGTCCTACGCTCCGCCGACAGCCCGACAGCGAAGGGGAGCAGATGCGAGGCATCATCGCAGCCGGGGGCTACGTCCCCTACAACCGCCTGCAGCGGAGCAAGATCGGCCAGGCACTCGGCTCGGGGGGAGGGCGCGGGGCCCGCGCCGTCGCCTCCTTCGACGAGGACACGACGACGATGGGCGTCGAGGCCGGGCGGATCACGCTGAAGAACGCCGGGGGCGTGCTGCCCACCGCGGTGTTCTTCGCCACCACCGAGCCCGCCTACCTGGACAAGAACAACGCCACCGCAGTGCATGCGGCGCTGGATCTGCCGGCCAACTGCGGCGCGTACGACGCCACCGGGTCGGCCCGTTCGAGCATCGGTGCCCTGGTGTCGGCGGCCAACTACGCATGGGGCCCGGCCCTGATGGTCGCCTCCGACATGCGCACCGGCCTGGCCGGAGGCGGCGACGAGTCCAACGCCGGCGACGGCGCGGCCGCCATCCTCTTCGGCGACGACAGCAACGGTCCGGTCATCGCCGAGCTCATCGGCGGGGCGATGCAGAGCGCCGAGTTCCTCGATCGCTGGCGCACCGTCGGCAGCGTGTCGGCCAAGGTCTGGGAGGAGCGCTTCGCCGAGGCCGCCTACGACCCGGTGATCAAGGCTGCGGTGGCGGAGGCGTACGAGACATCCGGCATCAAGCCCGAGCAGGTGGACAAGGTCATCATGACCGGCCTCGCCACCCGCGCCGTGCGCAGCGCGGCGAAGTACGTCGGGGTGGCCCCGGACAAGTTCGTCGACCTGCTGGACAACACCGTCGGCAACACCGGCGCGGCGCACTTCGCCCTGCTGCTGGCCTCGGTGCTGGAGACGGCGTCGCCGGGCCAGACCATCCTGGTGGTCAACGCGGCCGATGGCTGCGACGTGGCCATCTTCCGCACCACCGACGCCATCGCCCAGTACCGGTCGGTGCGGCCGGTGGCGGCGCAGATCGAGGGCGGCAACGACGGCCTCGACTACGCGAAGTTCCTCACCTGGAAGGGCCTGCTGACCCGCGAGCCGCCGCGCCGGCCGGATCCCGACCGCCCGGGCGGCCCGCCCATGTTCCGCTCGGAGAAGTGGAAGTTCGCCTTCCACGGCTCCAAGGACCGCTCCAGCGGCGCAGTGCACCTGCCCCCGCAGCGGGTGTCGGTGCGCGGCGGCACGGTGGACGACATGGAAGACGTGGCGATGGCCGATGTGCCCGGCACCATCGCCACCTTCACCATCGACCGGTTGGCCTTCTCGATGTCACCGCCGATGGTCGCCGCGGTCGTGGACTACGACGGTGGCGGTCGCTACCCGGTGGAGATGACCGACGTCGATCCGGCCGAGGTCAAGATCGGCATGCGGGTCGAGATGACCTTCCGCCGTCTCTACACGGCGGACGGGATCCACAACTACTTCTGGAAGGCCCGGCCGATCCGCTGATCGGGTTCCCGCGGGGGCGCCGGTTCCGTCCGTTCCACGGTCGGGGCCGGCGCTTCGCCGCGTCGGAGCACGCCGCACGCACCGGACCCGGGCGGTTCGGTCAGCGTCGGGTGAGCCCGGCGGTGGGTCGTCGCTCGTCGGCCGCCGGCGGCGCGTCGAGATCGACGACGACCTCGGCGGGGGCTGGGGCCGGGGCGAGCGGTACCCCGTGCTCGGTGGGCACCGGCGGTTGGGCGGTGGGCTGGTCGAGGCGGTAGCGCCACGTGTCGCCGGCCATCGTGAGCCAGGCCGTCGCCTGGCCGCGGCGGGCGGCGTCGCGCGTGGCGACACCCTTCGCCCACAGCGTGGCCGCCTGGCGCACGCAGTCTGCGCCGAGCACGGCCCGGGCCAGCGCAGCTTGCGGCGCGCTGCGGTTCTTGAGGAAGAAGCGGACCTTGCCCAGCGTCATGGCGCGGTGGAACAGGGTGCGGTCACCGTTGCGGACGTCGCCCCCGCCGACGTGCAGGATGGCGGCCTCGGGCACCCATTCGAAGGTGTGGCCGGCCTGGTGCAGCCGCCAGAACAGGTCGGTCTCCTCCATGTAGAGGAAGTAGCCGGGGTCGTACCCGCCGACCGACTCGAACGCGTCGCGCCGGATGAGGAAGGCGGCACCGCATGGCCAGCCGTCGATGCGGGCGTGGCGGAGCGTCGGATCGCCGGCGAAGTCGAGCCCGGCGCCTCGCATGTCCTTGCGGGCGAAGTGGGTCCGCAGCAGCGTGCCCGCCCGCACGTGGGCGAAGGGGCCGGGGTTGGCCAGGTGGGCGTCGACCACGGCGGGGGCCACCACGTCGGCGGCGGTGCGCAGCCGACGCAGTGCGGCCGCCCAACCGCCCGCGAGGAGGCGCACGTCGACGTTGGCGAGCAGCAGGTAGGGCGCCGTGGTGCGGGCCACGCCGTGGTTGATGGCGCCCCCGAAGCCGAGGTTGGCGCCGGTGTCGTGCACCTGGTCGGCCAGTCGCTCGGCGATGGCGCGGGTGGCATCGCGGGAGCTGTTGTCGACCACCGTGATGCGCACGTCGAGGCCGTCGGGCCAGTGCGCCTGTCGGACCGAGTCGATGAACGCCGGGAGCAGCTGCTCCGAGTTGAACGTCACCACGACGACATCGAGTACTTCAGCTTGGCTCATCCGCGTCCCCTCGCCACCTGCCACCGCCAGCAGTGATGGAGTCAAGGCTATGGGCGTTGTCCGGCCTTCAGACATGGGATGCAGCGGTCGCTCAGTGCTGAATTCGCTGCATTCTGTCGCGATGTGTGCTGAGAGCGATCGGTCCGTGACCTGACGGTCGGCGTCAGGCCAGTCGCTCGACGAAGACGCCATCGGCGAACAGCGCCATCGCCTCGACGGTGGGCCGATGGGCGACGAGCACCGACCCTCCCGGTTCGGCCAGCGCGACGACGATGGCGTCCACCGCGGTGCCGCGGTTGGCCGCCGTCCGCAGCCACGCGGCTCGGCGGGCGGTGGCCGTGTCGAGGTGCTCGATCACGTCGCAGCAGGCGAGGAAGGCGTCGAGCTGGCGGTCGGCGTCGGCATCGCCGGTGAGCGCCTCCACCACTGCGGCACTCGGGACGACGGCGGGCCACAGGTCGCGCTCGCGCAGCGTGCGCAGCACGGCGAGGGATCGGGGGCTGCGGTCGGCCAGGCGGCGTAGGCCACCGGGGTCGAGCACGACGCGGGGTCGTTCCGGGGTCATCGTCGGGTCGCGGCCGGCTAGGGCCGGCGAGGCGAGGCGGGCCGGGTGCGGTCCCGTCCGAGCCGCCGGGCGACGATGTCCGCCCGCTCGCGGTCAGCCGGGGTGGCCGCCCGGGCCGCGGCCTCGTTGGCGGCGAGGTAGGCGTCGGTCGCCTCCAGGCGTTCGAGGCGTCGCAGCTCGGCCCGGACCGCCCCCTGCAGCAGCTCGGAGGCGGGCAGCTGCCGCCGCTTGAGCTCGAGGTACAGCTCGTCGGGGAGGTAGACCTGCAGCCGTGGCATACGCCTGATCATACGCCTAAGGCACTGGGAATCGACGACGGGGTCAAGTAGCGTCGCCGTGGCCACACATCGCACGGCCCGCCTCCACCGAGCGGCCGCAGCAGGAACGAGGATCCACCAGATGAGCTCGAACGGCATTCGTGACAAGGTCGCCATCGTCGGCATGGGGTGCACGCCCTTCGGCGAGCACTGGGACAAGGACGTCGATGACCTCCTCGTCGACGCCACCGAGGAGGCGTTCCGCACCTCCGGCATCAGCAAGGACCAGATCGACGCCTTCTGGCTCGGCACCATGGGCTCGGGCGTGTCGGGCCTTACCCTCAGCCGGCCGCTGAAGATCGACTACAAGCCGGTCACGCGGCTCGAGAACATGTGCGCCACCGGCTCCGAGGCGTTCCGCAACGCCTGCTACGCCGTCGCCTCCGGCGCCTACGACATGGTGATGGCCGTCGGTGTCGAGAAGCTCAAGGACTCCGGCTTCTCCGGCCTGACCGGCTCCCGCCCGCCGGCGGACGGCACCGAGCCGCAGATCACCGCCCCCGCCACCTTCTCGCTCCTCGCCCCCGCCTACGGCCACAAGTACGGGGTCAACGAGGAGGACATGAAGGAGGTCATGACCCGCATCGCGTGGAAGAACCACAAGAACGGTGCGCTCAACCCCCGGGCCCAGTTCAAGAAGGAAGTGGGCAAGGACGTCATCTGCAACAGCCCGCTGGTGGCCGGGCCGCTCGGCATCTTCGACTGCTCCGGCGTGTCCGACGGCGCCGCCTGCGCCATCATCGTGCGGGCCGAGGACGCCCACAAGTACACCGACAAGCCGCTGTACGTGAAGGCGCTGTCCTTCACCGCCGGTCCGGCCTTCGGCCCGATGGACCCCGAGTACGACTACACCACCTTCACCGAGGTGTCGAAGTGCGCCGAGGATGCCTACAAGCAGGCCGGCGTGACCGACCCCCGCGGCCAGATCGCCATGGCCGAGGTGCACGACTGCTTCACCCCCACCGAGCTCGTGCTCATGGAGGACCTCGCCTTCGCCGAGCGCGGCACGGCGTGGAAGGAAGTGCTCGCCGGCACCTACGACCTCGACGGTGACCTCCCGGTCAACCCCGACGGCGGTCTGAAGAGCTTCGGTCACCCGATCGGCGCGTCGGGCCTGCGGATGCTGTTCGAGGCGTGGCTGCAGCTGCGTCACGAGGCGCCGCCCGAGCGTCAGATCAAGACCAACAAGACGCTGGCACTGACCCACAACCTCGGTGGTCAGCCCGGCGCCTGCGTGAGCTTCATCTCCATCTGGGGCACCGAGCTCGGCTGATCTCCGATCCGTGTGTGCGGGCCCGGTCGCTCGAGCGGCCGGGCCCGCCGCCGTTTTCGGGGTCGGAGCCGGTCGTTCAGCGCTCGACGGAGACCGCGACGTTCGCGTCGAGCGCGAGCAGCGAGCGCACGGTGCCGGCGATGCCGGACCCGTCGAGTCCCAGGTCGCGCAGGATGTCGTCCGGCTTGCCGTGGGCCAGGTACCGGTCCGGGATGCCCAGGATCTCCACGTGCGGTGCCGATCGCCTGGCCGTGCTCGCCTGCGCGGCGATGGCGTCGGCCAGGGCGGTGCCCGCCCCGCCGTCGCGCAGCCCGTCCTCGATGGTGACGACCAGGTCGTGTCCGGCGGCATCGGCGACGAGCGCCGGGTCGAGCGGCTTGACCACGCGGACGTCCCACACCGTGGGCCTGATGCCGGCCGTCTCCAGCTCGTCGGCGGCTTCGAGCGCGGCGCCGACCATCTTGCCCACCGCCAGCAGGCACACCGAGCCGCCTTCGCGCAGCTTGCGTCCGAGCAGCCCTCCGGTGATCTCGTCGGCCGGCACGTTGCGCGCCGCGGTCTTGGGGAAGCGGATCGCCGACGGACCCGGCAGGTTCAGCGCGTCGTGCAGCATGACCTGGAGGTCCTGGTAGGACGAGGGGGCGAACACGGTCATGCCGGGCACCTTGGTGAGCAGCACCATGTCCAGCACGCCGTGGTGGGATGGGCCGTCGTCGCCGGTGATGCCGGCGCGGTCGAGGCAGAACACCACCGGCTGGCCGTGGAGGCCGACGTCGGTGTTGACCTGATCGAACGCCCGACTGAGGAACGTCGAGTACACGGCGAACACGGGGCGGAGCCCGCCCATGGCCATCCCGGCGGCCGAGGTGACGGCGTGCTGCTCGGCGATGCCGACGTCGATGCAGCGATCCGGGAAGCGCTCCGCGAAGGGCAGCAGGCCCGTCGAGTCGGGCATGGCGGCGGTGATGGCCACCACCTCGGGGCGGGCCTCGGCCTCTTTGATCAGCGCCTCGGAGAACGCAGCGGTGTACGACCCGGGCTTGTACTCCGACATGTCGTGGAGCTTCTTGATCGGGTCGTTCTCGGCGGGGGCGTAGCCCCGGCCCTTGTCGGTCAGCACGTGCAGGACGACCGGTCCGCCCTGGTAGGCCTTGAGCTGGCGCAGGGCGTGCTCGAGCTCGGCGATGTCGTGCCCGTCGAAGGGGCCGGCGTAGCGCACGCCGAGCTCCTCGAAGAAGGTGCGCGGCTCCCACATCTCGCGGATGGCGGCCTTGGTGGCGTCCCAGCCCCGTTCGAGCAGCTCGCCGCCCGCGCCGAAGTTCCGTACGAGGTGCCGCACCCGGTTCTGCTGGCGCAGGAGGTCGGGGGAGAGGCGCAGCTTGATGAGCCCCTCGGACAGCTTGGAGATGGTCGGCGCGTAGGACCGGCCG
>JADLEF010000140.1 GCA_020846295.1 Acidimicrobiales bacterium | reverse complement strand
CGCTGCTTGGCGATGATGACCTTGGCGGTGACGTCGTAGGGGTCCTTGGTGTAGTACCCCGGCCGGTGGAGGAGGAGCACCATGTCGGCGTCCTGCTCGAGCGAGCCTGAGTCTCGGAGGTCTGTCAGCGTCGGCTCGTGCGGGGTGCTGTTGGCGTCGCCGCGGTTGCCCTTGGCCGCCTCGCGGGAGAGTTGGCACATGGCGACGACGGGGACGCGCAGGTCGACGGCGAGGGCTTTCAGCTCCCGGGAGACATGGCTCACGACGTCGACGGTGGACCGGATCGTGCGGTCACTGCTCGGCGGCCGGATGAGGCCGAGGTGGTCGACGAACAGGATCCCGCACCCCTGCCGCTCGACGAGGGCCCGTGCCTTGGACCGCAGGACGGCGGTGTTGGGCCCCGACCCGTCGTCGATGTAGAGCGGGGCGCAGCCGTTCCGCAGGGCTTGGGCCGCGACGTCGAGCGCGGCGTACTCGGCGTCGGTGAGCAGGGTGCCGCCGCGAAGGCGCTTCATGGGGACGGATGCCATCGAGGCGAGGAGGCGCCGGATCACCTGCTTGCGGGTCATCTCGAAGGAGAGGAACCCGACCGTCGTGCCGGCGGAGATGATCCGCATGGCGAGGTTGACCCCGAGCGCGGTCTTGCCCATCCCGGGGCGGGCCCCGACGAGGATGAGTTGCCCGGGCTCGAACCCCGTGCTGATCGGTTCGTCCAGCGCGTGGAGCCCGGTGACGATCCCCCGGGTCGTGACGCTGCTGGCGATGTCTGCGAAGGCGTCGTCGAGGAGGTCGCGGACGCTGACCGCGGCGTCGGACCGGCTCCGCTCGAGCGCCGTCGTGGAAGCCCGCATGGACTCGACCAGGCTGCTCCCCGACACCTGCCCGTCGTACGCCTTGCGGGCGAGGTCGTTGGCGGCGGCGATCACCCCCCGGGAGATGGCCCGCTCGCGGACGATCGTGGCGTACTCGGAGAGGTCCGCGCCGAGGGCCCCGCCAGCGGCAAGGGCGTGGAGGGCTTCCTTCCCGCCCACGTCGTCGAGCCTCCCGGTCTTGCCGAGGGCTTCGAGGATGGTCACGGGGTCGACCTGCTTGCGGGCGTCGCGGATCTCGAGCATGGTCACGAACAGGGCGCGGTGGGCGGACAGGTAGAAGTCGGCCAGCTCGACCTGGGACGCGATGTCGTCGAAGGACTCGGGCTCGACGAGGAGCCCGCCGAGCAGGGCGCGCTCCGCTTCGGGGGAGTTCGGGGGGGTGCGGGCGAAGGCGGGGGAGTCGGTCATCGGCGGGGGGATCCGGTGCGGGACGCGCGGCGGGCTTTCTCGGCTTCGCGCTCCGCGGTGATGCGGGCGAGGTTGGTGACGCGCTGCTCCGGGGTCATCTCGAAGAAGGCGTCGGTGAGAGGCTTCGGTTCCGTCCGAACCTCCGCGGCGGGAGGGGCCCCAAGCCCCGACCCGCCTTCTTCCTTCCTGCTAGAGAGAGCAGGAAGGGGGCATGCGGGTAGCAGGGGTTCAGCATGCTCGGAGCGTGCTGCCAGCATGCGGCGAGCAGAAGTCTTTTTGTGAAGCGCGGTTGCGCCGATGCGAGCGATGGCCTTGCGCTTGTCGGCGTTGAAGGCGTAGGACTGGTGCTCCTCCCAGTCGTGGAGCGATCGGTTCCCCTCGGGGCCGTCCATCCACCGGATCTTGCTCAGGGCGCCGACGAGCGCGCCGATGGCGCCGGTCCAGTCGGCGGCGATCTCGATGTCCTCGTCGGACATCCCGTCGAGCCCCCCCTTGTGGCGGTTGGTGCGGGCCCAGCACCACAGGGTGATCAGGGCGACCACCCCCTCCCAGCCGAGCGCCCGCCTCAGGCGCTCGGTCTTGTGGTGTCGGAAGAATCCGACGCAGATCCGGATGTCGGGTTCGTCGCGCTCCTGCTTGGCGCTCACGGGGCGGGGTCCGCCGGGATGGCGGCCTCCGCGATGCGGGCCTGATCCATGAGGGCGAGGTATGCGTCGGGCTCCACCCCGAGTCGGTGGCAGGCCGCGGTGAGTGCGGCCGCGCTTCCCGTCTCGTAGACGAGTGGCCGAACCCGGGGGGGCACGGTCCCGACCTTCGGCTCGAGCATCGGGGTCGCCATCTGGCGTCCGAGCGCGCCGGCCAGGGCCTCGAGGTCGACCGTCGTCCCGCCGTCGCAGGCTTCGTAGAGGGACGCGAGGTGGTCGCGGGCGATCGCGCCTTCCTGGGGCGTCAGCGGACGCCGGGAGCGGAGGGGGGCGCTCACATGGCACCCCCAGTCTCGTCGTCGTCTTCGTCCTCGATGAGCGCCGCCTGCGCCATGAGCAGTTCAGACTCCGCCCGCTCGACTCTGGCGCATGGCGCGCACGCCCACAACCAGACGTTGGAGCCGATCGTCTGGACACGTTCGGTTGCTGCCCTGCCGACGGTTTCGCCGCAGAGCAGACACGGAGCTCCACGGCGGTTCATTCGACGAGCGTCCCGCAAGGAGCCACAGTTCCAGGGGCCCCAACGCACCGGCAAATGCCGCCCGGATGGTCCGGGTACTTGGCGCGGAGCATGGCGACAAGGGCGTCGGCGCAGGCTTCCGCGAGTTCCCGGGGGTCTATCAGGTGGGAGTCGCCCCACATGGAGTCAACCGGCGCCCAGACCACCAAGGGCTCGGCGCAGTTGATGTTGACCGTGAACGCATGCGTGCCGCTTACGACCTCTTCACGAATGAAAACGTGCATGACAAGACCATGGCCGGGTCCCGTCACTACTCGGGTTGCCCGGCCATGTACCGCGACGAGCGCAGCCCTGGGTAGTGAGGCCAGGGACGCAGCCGTCCAAAGGGACAGATGCCGCCCACGCTACCACAGTCACGGGAAAAAATCCAAAGGTTCTACGTGGATCCATCCGTAGCCTACGGCAACGGCGGCAACTTCTTCGCCTCCTTCTCCTCCCTCTGGCTCACGATCCGATGCTCCAGCCCGCTCCGGTTCTGCTGGAGCGCCTTCCTCCGCGCGTGGTTGGCCTCCGCGATGTGGAGCCCGACGGCGCGCCCGTGGTCG
>JADLEF010000139.1 GCA_020846295.1 Acidimicrobiales bacterium | reverse complement strand
TCCCGAGCACGGGGCCCCCACCCCATGCCGGGCCGTGCTTGTTTGGCGGCTACGCCGCTCCCGGATGGGGCCCCAACCCCATGCCGGGAGGTCACGGCGCGGCCGCGATCCGACTGGATCTCGATGTCTCTGCGACTACAGCGCCGCGGCGGCGTGCAGCATGGGAGGCAGCTCGAGGTGGAACGTGGTGCTGCGCTGGAAGGCGTCGCCGGCCCGCAGCACCAGCGCATCGTCGAGCGGCTTGCCGTTGATGAGCAGCCCCAGCGGCAGCCCGGTGGTGGTGAAGCCCATCGGCACCGACAACGACGGCGTTCCGGTGCAGTTCCAGTAGCCGGTGTAGAGGATCTTCCAGAAGCTGTCCCACTCGATGCCGTCGAGCGCAGGAGCCCCGGCGCAGGCGGTCGGGTGCACGATCAGGTCGACCTCCTGGTACAGCTCGGCCACCTTGGCCATGGCCACCCGTCGCACCTTCTGGGCCTGGGCGTAGTCGGCCGCGGTGTACAGCACCGCCCCGCCGATCGACGCCCGGGTCGGCGCGCCGTAGTCCTCCCAACGGGTCTTCATCCACGGCTCGTGGAAGGCGAACGCCTCGGTCATGGCGGTGACCAGGCAGGCGGTACCGACCTCATCCCACAGCGGGAGCTCGACATCGACCACCGTCGCCCCCGCCGCGCTGAGCACCGCCACCGCGTCATCGAACAACCCGGCCAGATTGGCATCGTCGAGCGGCCCACCGACGAGCGAGCGGACCACGCCGACGGTGACCCCGGCCAGGTCGCCGCTCAACGCCGCGAGGTAGTCGGCGCCAGCAATACCAGGCGGCATGGACGGGTCGCGCCCGTCGTAGCCGGCGAGCACGCTCAGCATCGCGGCCGCATCCGCCGTCGAGCGGGTCATCGGACCGATGTGGTCCAACGTCACCCCCAGCGGCAGGCAGCCGGCCTTGGGCACCAGCCCGTAGGTCTGCTTCATGCCGGTGATGCCGCAGAACGCCGCCGGCATGCGGATGCTGCCGCCGGTGTCGGTGCCCAACGCACCGAGGAACATGCCCGCCGCCACCCCGGAACCCGAGCCTGAGCTCGAACCGCCGGGCCAGGTGGAGCTGTCCCACGGGTTGCGCGGGGTCGGGTAGCCCTTGGAGGGGTCGGGCAACCCGCAGGCGTACTCCATGGTGGTCAGCTTCCCGGTGATCACCGCTCCTGCAGCCCGCAGGCGGGCGACCACCGGTGCATCCTCACCGGCCCAGAACGCCGGGTCGAAGACGAGGGACTGACCGGTGGTCTGACCCTCCTGGCAGGCGATGATGTCCTTGATACCGATCGGCATGCCGTGCAACGGGCCCTTGTCGATGCCGGCGGCCAGCTCCTCATCGGCGAGCTTCGCCGCCGCCAGCGCCGTCTCGTCGTAGCGGGCGATGTACGTGCCGAGCTCGGCGTCGAGCCGGTCGGCCACCGCGAAGCACGCCTCGGTGAGCGCCTCGCTGGTCAACTCACCCGCCCGCAGCAACGCGGCCGCCTCGGTCATGGTCTTGGGGATCTCGGTCACAGGGTTGGCCTTTCCTCAGCGCTTCGTACGGTCCTCATCCACGGGTGCTCACTGGTCGGTGCTCGCCGTGCCGTCACCGACGGAGACGCCGGTGAGGTCGACGAACCAGGACTTGGGCATGTTGAAGCCCTTGACCGACGGGGCGGTGGCCCGGGGGTTCATGTCGCTGACGATGAAGAGCCAGGCCGCGTCATCGGTGATGAGCTTGGACGCCTCGGCGTACACCTCCGAGCGGGCCGCCGGATCCTCGATGGTCTTGGCCTCCTTGAACAAGGCGTCGACCTCGGGGTTGGAGTACTTGCCGGCGTTGGTGGCGGCGTCGGTGCCGTACCACGACGTCCAGAAGCCCTCCTGCTGATAGCTCAGCGAGATGTTGATCGCCTCCGCACCGCCAGGGATGTTCCCGACGAAGAAGTCCTGCAACATGGCGGCCCACTCGATGGGCTCGAGCTCCACCTTGATCCCCACCTCGGCGAGGTCCGCCTGCAACGCCTCGTTCATCGGGATCGGCACCATGTTCCCCGAGCCCGATGTCGGGAAGGACAGGCGGAACGTGAAGCCGTCGGCGTAGCCGGCCTCGGCCAGCAAGGCCTTGGCCTTCTCCGGATCGTGGGTGTAGGTGTCGTTCTCCTTGCGGAAGGCGAAGTTCGCCTCGGCGGCGGCCTGCGGCAGCGGCGACGCCGTACCCTGCAGGATGTCGTTGGCCAGCGAGTCGCGGTCGATGGCGTAGTTCAGCGCCTGGCGCACCCGCTTGTCGTCAAAGGGCGGCTTGGAGGTGTCCAGCACCCACGGCCACTCGTGGTCGTAGGAGTTCAGGTGCACCGTGAAGCCCTCGGACTCGAGCGACTCGACGTCGTCGGGCAGCGGCACCTCGATCCAGTTGACCTCGCCGGAACGCAGCGCGGCGACCCGGGCGGTGGGATCGGGGATCGGCCGCAGGATCACGGAGTCGACCTTCGGGGCACCGCGCCAGTACTCGGCGTTCTTGTCCATCACCAACCGCTGGCCCTGGACGAACTCCTTGAACTTGAACGGTCCGGTGCCCACCGGCGCCTTGCCGAAGCCGTCGTTGCCGAGCTCCTGGATCGCCTTGGGCGAACCGAAGAAGATGGTGGTCAGATCGGCCGGCAGGTGCGACCACGGGCCCTTGGTGGTGATCTCGACGGTCATGTCGTCCACCTTGCGGGCGGACTGCACGCCGCTGATGGCCAGCCCGGCCTGCGCGTTGAGCTCGGGGTAGTACTGCGGGGAGGCGTCGTTGATGATGCGGTCGAGGTTGAACATGGCCGCGTCGGCGTTCCACGGTTCACCGTCGTGGAAGGTCACGCCGGGACGCAGCTTGAACGTCCACACCGAGAGGTCCTCGTTGGGCTCCCAGGACTCGGCCAGCGCCGGCACGACATCGGGGATCTTGCCCGGATCGCTCAGATCGAAGCGGGTCAGGGCATCGAACATCTGGTTTCCGACGAAGCGGATCCCCTCGTAGCCCTCGTTCTGGCTCAGGGTGGTGTCGAGCAGCGGGATGTTCGTGGCGGTCATCCCGATGACGAGGGTGTTCGACGCCGCCCCGCTGTCGGTGGCCGCGTCGGTGCCGCCGCCACCTCCTCCGGTGCCGCAGGCGGCGAGCGCCAACGATGCGGCGAGCGCCAGGGCGCCCAGGACGACTGATCGGGGGCGCGTTCGGTGAGCGAGCCTTGCGGGCACGGATCCTCCTCGGGTTCTTTCGTGAGCTGTGGGGGTGGGTCTGGCTGAAGGGAAGGGGGACGGGGCGATGTCAGGGATGGAAGGGGATGGAGAGATGGAGGGGGGCGGACGGTCGGGCGCCGTCAGGCGACAGCGGCGGGCGTGACGCGCTCCTGGTTGATGCAGGCGGCGAAGTGCTTGCCGCCCACCGACAGCAGCGGTGGGCGCTCCTCGGCGCACGCCTCCAGCGCCACCGGGCACCGCGTGCGGAACGTGCAGCCCGACGGCGGATCGGTCGGGCTGGGCGGGTCGCCGGCCAGCATGATGCGGGTGCGGCCCGAGTTCGGGGCGGCCGAGAGCAGCGCCTCGGTGTACGGATGGCGGGGGTCCCGCCACAGCTGTTCGGCGGTCGCCTCCTCGACGACCCGTCCGAGGTACATCACGATCACCCGGTCGGAGAGGTGCTCCACCACCGACAGGTCATGGGAGATGAACAGGTACGCCACGCCGAGGTCGCGCTGCAGCTCCACCAGCAGGTTGAGCACCTGCGCCTGGATCGACTTGTCGAGGGCGGACACCGCCTCGTCGCACACGATCAGCTCGGGATTGGTGACCAGGGCCCTGGCGATGGCGGCGCGTTGCAGCTGCCCGCCGGACAGCTCATGGGGGAAGCGCTGGGCATAGGCGGCCGGCATGCCGACCCGGTCGAGGGCCTCCAGCAGCCTGGCGCCGCGAGCACCGCGCTGCACGCCGTGTGCCCGGAGGTTGAACTCGATGGAGGAGCGGATCGACAGGCGGGGGTTGAACGAGGTCTGCGGGTTCTGCGGCACGAGCTGCATGCGGGCTCGGAGCTTGCGCAACGCCCGCCCCCGCACGTGCAGCAGGTCCACGCCACCGAAGCTGAGCGACCCCCCATCGGCGGCGAGCAGGCGGAGGATCATCTTGGCCGTGGTCGACTTCCCGCAACCCGACTCCCCCACCAGGCCGACGGTCTCGCCGGGGTGCACGGTGAGCGACACCCCGTCGACGGCGCGCACGCCGTTGCCGAACGTCTTCACCAGATCGTTGGCCACCAGCAAGGCAGCGTTGGCGGCGACCGCCTCGGCGGCGCCGCGCTCCGGTTCCACGACGGTCATGCCGAGACCTCCTCTTCGAGCAGATGACAGGCGGCCTGGCGCCGCTCGCCCACCGAGATGAGCGTGGCGTCGACCGATCGGCACCGGGCGAACGCGTGCGGGCAGCGCAGGCCGAACGCGCAACCCGCCGGGATCTCACCGGAGACCGGCGGCTGACCCACGATGGAGCGCAGGCGGCCCCGCTCGACGCCAGGGGTCGGGATGCTGTCCAGCAGCGCCCGGGTGTACGGATGGCGGGGCGTGTTGAGCACCTCGGCGGCGGGCCCGAACTCGACGATCCGACCGGCGTACATCACGCCCACCCGGTCGCCGACCTCCTCGGCCACACCGACGTCGTGGGTGACGAGCAGCACCGCCGAGTGCAGCTCGGCGATGAGCCGCTGGAACAGGTCGAGGATCTGCGCCTGCACCGTCACGTCGAGCGCCGTGGTCGGCTCATCGGCGATGAGCACCTTCGGGTCGCAGGACACCGCGATGGCGATCACCGCCCGCTGGCGCATGCCGCCGGACAGCTCGTGGGGGAAGCTGCGGTAGACCCGCTTCGGGTCGGGGATGCCGACCTGATCGAGCAGCTCGAGCGCCCGGGCCTGCGCCGCCGCCTTGTTCGGCACCACCTTGTGCTGGCGAAGCACCTCCACCAGCTGGGCGCCGATGCGCCGCAGCGGATCGAGGGCGGCGGTCGGATCCTGCGGGACCATGGCGATCTCCGCGCCGCGCACCGCCAGCATCTCCTTGGGCGGCAGGCTCAACAGGTCCCGGCCCTCGAGCTCGACGGCACCACTGAAGCTGGCGTTGGCGCCGTAGAGCCGCATCACCGACTTGGCGGTGACCGACTTCCCCGAACCGGATTCGCCCAGCAGCACCGTGATCTCACCGGGGTGCAGGTCCAGATCGACGCCTCGCACCGCCGCCACGGTGAGCCCCCGAGACCGGAACACGGTGTGCAGGTCGCTGATCCGCAGCGTGGGCTGCACGGCGCCGGTGGGCTGCCCCGTGCCGTCGCGGCCGTCAGGCGATGCGGCGGCGGGGGAGGAGGAGGCGGCGACGACGGAGGAGGTGGCAGGGGTGGCGGTCTCCATCACTTGCCCTCCGCCCGGACGTCGAGCAGGTCGCGCAGGCCGTCACCGAACACGTTGAACGCCACGGAGGCGATGAGAATGACGACGGCGGGCACGAGCGAGATCTGTGGTGCGCTGAAGGTGTACTGGCGCAGGTCGTTCACCATGAGTCCCCATTCGGCGTTGGGTGGAGCGACGCCGAGGCCCAGGAAGCCCAGACCGGCGGCGTAGACGATGGACAGACCGACCAGGGCCGTGCAGTACACGACGATGGCGGGCGCTGCGTTGGGCAGCACGTGACGGATGGAGATGGACAACCATCCGGCGCCGGAGACACGGGCCGCCTCCATGAAGTCGGCCGACTTGATCCGGGCGACCTCAGACTCGGCCAACCGGGCGATCGGCGGGATGAGGATGACCGACAGGGCGATGATGGCGTTGGAGGTGCCCGACCCCAGTGCCGCGGCGATGGCGATGGCCAGCAGCACGGCCGGGAAGGCGTAGAACACATCCAACGTACGCATCACGATGCTGTTGATGCGACGAGTGCCGAGACCGGCGACGAGGCCGAGGACCGTACCGACCAGTCCGGCGACGAACACGGGGATGAGGCCGGTGAGCAGCGACGGTCGGGCCCCCCAGATGATGCGGCTGAGCACGTCTCGCCCCTGCCCGTCGGTGCCGAGGAGGTGGCCGCCGCTGAAGAAGGGCAGCAGGCGCTGCGAACGGTCGCCCTCCAGCGGGCCGAACGGCGTGAGCAACGGGGCCGCCACCGCAGCCAGGAAGAACAGCGCGCACACCGACCCGGCGATCCTGGCCGGCCAACCCAGCCGGCGGCGTTTGATCGACTTGGTGGCGGCCGGGGCGACGTCCGGTTCGGCCGGCACCTCGTCGGGTCGGTCCTCGACGGCGCCGGGGCGCGTCGGGTCGGTGATCTGGTGGACGACGGTCATTGCTACCTCGCGGCGGGGACGGCAGGGCGGGTCGGGGCGTAGGTGGACGGTTGCTCAGCGGCGGATGCGGGGGTCCATCAGGCCGTGCAGGGCATCGACGATCAGGTTGATCACCACGAAGGCGAGCGCACTGACCAGGACCCCGGCCTGGATCACCGGGAGGTCGCGTTGGGAGATGGACTGGAACACGACGAGGCCGAGCCCGGGCCAGCTGAAGACGATCTCCACGAAGATCACCCCACCCAGCAGGTAGCCGACCTGCAGCCCGGCGATGGTCAGCACCGACGGCAGGGCGTTGTGGAACGCATGCCAGCGAACCTTCCACTCGGGGATGCCGCGGGCCCGGAGCGACTCCACGAAATCCGCCGACAGGGCGTCGAGCATGGAGGATCGGACCATGCGGGCGATGATCCCGAGCGGGACGAGCGCAGCGGAGATGCCCGGGAGCCACAGGTGGTTGAGCAGGTCTCCGAAGCCGCTGTCCCCGGTCGGGTTGCGCATGCCGCCGGAGGGGAACCACCCTCGACCAGCCGAGAGGTAGACGATGAGGATGAGCCCGACGGAGTACTGCGGCGCAGAGATCGAGAACAACGACACCGCCGTGCTGAAGCCGGAGGCGACACGGCCCCGCCGAGTCGCCGCCAGCACACCGAGGGCAATACCGCCAAGTATGGCGACGAGGGCGGCGAAGATGGACAGCGTCAGCGTGTTGCGGAACGCCTCCCACACGTAGGGAAGGGCGTCGGTCTGCTTGGCGATCGAGCGACCGAGATCGCCCTGCACCACGTTGCCGAGCCACTTCACGTACTGCACGGGGATCGGGGCGTCGAGGCCGAGATCCTTGGTCAACCGTTCACGGGCCTCGGCCGAGCCGGTGGGCCCCAGCAGCGAGGCCACGGGATCGCCCGGCACGATGCGGATCGTCACGAAGATGACGATGGAGACGCCGAGCAACGTCGGCACCGCCAGGCCGATGCGGCGGAGCAGGAAACGGATCATGGTGTGTCCTCGTGGGGCTCACGGCCCGCCGGGGCGGACCGGGGGAGCGGGATCTGCAACAGCACGCGGTCGGCCCGCACCCGGACGAAGCCGTACTCCACCGGCTTGCCGTCGGCACCGATGATGAGCCGGGTGAACAGCACCAGCGGAGCGCCGATAGCCACGCCCAGCCAGGGGCCGACGACGTCGTCGGCGACGGTGGCCTCCACGCTCATCGATGAGGTCTCCAGCCCGAGCCCGATCGACTCGAGCAGCTCGTACCAGTCACCGTTGAACGTGGCGCCGCGCAGCGCGTCCTCGAGCGTGGCGGGCAGGTAGCTGGTGGCCAGGGAGAAGGGCACGTCGTCGAAGGCGACCCAGGCGTCGACGCGGAGGCACTCCTCGCCCACGGTCAGGCCGAGCTGCTCCGCCACCGGCTCGGGAGCGGCGATGCGGGCGATGGTGGGCACCTCGCCGCGCATCCGATGGCGGCGGTTGGGGAACCCGTCGCCCACGCCGCGCAGCACATCGAAGCGGTGCAGGATCTTCTCGGTGACGACGAAGGTGCCGGCACCCTGGAGCCGTTCCACCAGCCCCTCGTCGCGCAGCAGGCCGAGCGCCTCCCGGACCACGTTGCGGGTGGTGCCGAACTCGAGCATCAGTTCGGCCTCGCTGGGAAGCGCGCCCCCGCGTGCGCTGAATCGGTTGGCCAGCACCATGACCCGCAACAGATCACGAACGTGACGCGTGGCGTTCGACTTCTGCTGAGTGCGATGCGCAAGTGGACGGTTCACGCTGCGAAAGGTTCCACCGCCCGTTTTCCTTGGCATGTCCCGGTCGTAACGCCTGGGTTACGCCACCTGTACGCTGCGTGGTGTGGCCCTGACCAGGTCGTTCTCGGCCTTCGGAGCCGATTGCGCCGGATGAGGGGCCGATCGGCCGGATCCGGTACCCCCTGACATACTGAAAGGTATTGCGAGGGACTGCCCGTCGCGGCCGCCGGAACATACGCATCGGTACGGTCGAGCGGTCGTCCGGCACCGTCGCTCGGCCATCAGTCGACCACCCTGCGGCGTTTTCGGCCCGCCGGTCGGCGTGAGAGACTGCCCTCCCCAGCATCGGCAGTCACCTGGAGCGCACCATGGCGGTCAACCCCAACAGCTTCGTCGTCCGGACCCCGCCGACGTTCGACGATCCCGGCACCGAACGCCGGCACCGCCTCGAGCGGCTGGCCGGCGCAGCGCGGCTGTTCGCACGCTTCGGGTTCTCCGAGGGGCTGTTGGGCCACATGACGGTGCGCGATCCCGAGCACCACGATCAGTTCTGGGCGACGCCGATGGGCGTGTCCTTCCGCAAGCTGCGGGTGTCGGATCTCGTGCGGGTCGACCATCGCGGCGAGCTCCTCGAAGGACGGCACCCGGTCCACCCGGTGGGCCTGCTCCTGCACAGCGCGGTGCACCGGGCCCGGCCGGAGGTGGTCGCGGTGTGCCACGCCCATTCACAGCACGGCAAGGCGGTCTCCAGCCTCTGAAATCTGCTCGACCCGATCACCCAGGACGCCTGCGTGTTCTTCGAACAGACCGCGCTGATCCGCGAACCTCGCGTCGCGCTCGATGCGGCGTCGGCCGACCGCTTCGCCGCCGCCTTCGGCTCGATGCGCTGCGCCATCCAGGTCGGCCACGGGCTGTTCACCACGGGCGAGAGCATCGACGAAGCGGCGTGGGCGTTCATCTCCATGGACCGGGCCTGCCAGGTCCAGCTGCTGGCTGACGCGGCCGGCACCCCCGAGCACTGGCCGGCGGAGGGGGCGCGGGCGCTCGCCCGCACCTTCGGCTCGGCCGCCCTCGGCTGGCTGGCGTTCCAGACCCTGTGGGATGAGATCGTCGACAGCGACCCGGACCTCTTCGACTAACCAACCGACCAACAGGGCGCTGAGGAGCCCATGCGAGGCGGCGATCGGCCTCGCATGATCATACCGCTGGGTATGGCCCGCGGCGCCGCGCAGCACCAGAAGTGGCGGGTTGCGCAGGCGCGACGACCAACCCCGCCGACCGCACGGCGGCCTGACCGGCATCGTTCCACGAGGCAACGAGCACGGCGACAGCAGAACCCGCCGCGCTCGCGCCAACACCGCGGCGTTGGCGGCGACGACGAACACGTTGCTGGCCGGCGCTCGGGTGCCTGTGCACCTGGCGTCGAGCTCACCGGGCGCGGTCAAACCGACACCGCTGTGACCAGGACGATGGTCGAACATCCCCATCGGTATGGTCCGCGCCACGACCTCAGCTGCACAGACAGCCGCCCGGCGATGGCCGAGCCGCCCGGCAAAGCACACCCAACCGCCGCCCTCGTCCGGTCCATCCAGGCTGCGGCGTTGAGTCCGATCCGGGCAGGACCAACTACCGTTCCACCGACGCGACGACGCCACCGGGCGGCGTCCACCGACCGAGACGTGGGGGAACACCAATGGGCAGGCTCGACGGCAAGATCGCCATCATCACCGGCGCAGCGCGGGGGCAGGGTGCGGAGGAGGCGCGGCTCTTCGTCGCCGAGGGCGCCACGGTGGTGCTCACCGACGTGCTCGACGAGGACGGCGAGCGCACCGCCGCCGGGCTCGATCGCGCCGAGTACCTCCACCTCGACGTGCGCTCCGAGCCGGGATGGCAGCAGATCGTCGACGGCACCGTCGCCCGCCACGGCCGCGTCGACATCCTCGTCAACAACGCAGCCATCGACCTCGACCGCCGCTTCGAGGCGACCAGCCTCGAGGAGTTCGAGCGCGTGGTATCCATCAACCAGACCGGCGTCTTCCTCGGCATGCGCACCGTCGCCAGCGCCATGATCGCCGGCGGGCACGGCGGCTCCATCATCAACATCTCCTCCGTGGCCGGGCTGGAGGCCGTCCGCGGCCGCGCCGCCTACGGTGCCACCAAGTGGGCCGTGCGCGGCATGACCAAGGTGGCCGCCCTTGAATGGGGCAAGCGCGGGATCCGGGTCAACTCCGTGCACCCCGGCCTCATCGAGACGCCCATGACAGCCTAGCAGCGCGCCTTCACCGACCCCGAGGTCAGGGTGAAGGCCGAGCGTGCCATCCCCATCGGCCGCATGGGCCAACCCATCGACATCGCCAACATGGTGCTGTTCCTGGCCGGCGACGAGTCGAGCTACTGCACCGGCCAGGAGTTCACCGTGGACGGCGGCGTGCACCATTGATCTGGCGGCTGCGCCGCCCCGGATGGGGCCCCAACCCCATGCCGGGCCGTGCTAGCTGGCGCCTACGGCGCACCCGGATGGGGCCCCAACCCCATCCTCCTCCCGAGCACGGGGCCCCAACCCCATGCCGGGCCGTGCTAGCTGGCACCTACGGCGCACCCGGATGGGGCGCCGGTCGGTGGCGGTGGGGCGGTGTCAGCGCCGCTTGCCCGGGACCTTGGGCAAGGGCGCCGGCGCGCCGTCGGGCAGCTTGCGGCGGTTGCGGGGCCGCTTCTTGCCCCCCGCCATCGCCACGATCGCATCGAACGCATCGGGCGACACCGGCTGGACCGACAGCCGCGACTTGCTGACGATCGGCACGCCTTCGAGCACCCCACCCGGCTCGCCGTGCGAGCGGAGCTCATCCAGCGACACCAACCGGGGGAACGTCTCGACGTAACCGACGTCGACCATGAACCAGCGTGGGTCCTCCGGCGACGACTGCTCGTCGAAGTACTTGGACGCCGGATCCCACGCAGTGTGATCGGGATAGGCGGTGCGCACCACCTCGCCGAGGCCGACCACGCCCGGCGGCTTGGCGTTCGAGTGGTAGATCAGCACCCAGTCCCCCAGTGCCATCTCATCGCGCATGAAGTTCCGGGCCTGGTAGGTGCGCACGCCGTCCCACGAGGACCGGCCGAGCCGTTTCAGGTCGTCGATCGAGAACGCGTCGGGTTCGGTTTTGACCAGCCAGTGACGCACCACGACGTGGATCGTAGGCGCACGGCAGTGGGCCGTCGAAGATGGCTTCGATTCGCGGCGGACCGCTCCGCAACGGAGCTGTGCTGACCGCGACCGGTACCGGTCAGCGACCGGCGCCCTGCAGACGGCGGGACCGCAACGACAGCACGGCGCCCAACCACGCCACGGGCAACGCCACCGCGAGCAGGACGAGCGGGTTGCGCGACCCGCCCGACGGCGTACCGGTGACCGGCAGCGTCGCCGGCGACACGCCCGGACCGGGGGCCGTGGTGATCACCGTGACCAGCGAGGACGGCGGGGGCGTCGTGGTGGACGGCGTCGACGTCGTCGACGTGGTGGTGATCCCGGCCTGGAGGTCGAGCACCGCGACATCTCGGTCGTCCTCGCTCGCATCGGTCTCCACCGTGCAGGCATCCGTCCCCACCAGGCGGTCGTCCTCGTTGGCAGCACCGAAGCCAATCGGATCCGGCGTGGGTGTCGAGTCCACGTCCACACCTGCCGCGCCCGTCACCTCGGCCGCCGTCACCAGCGGCGAGGTCTGCCCCACGGCGAACCCGACCACGATCTGGATCGTCGTCGATGCGCCGACGGCGAGATCACCGACGGCCAGATCGAGCAGCCGGCCGTCCCCGCCGTTGTTCCCCGGCGGGCTCACGTACCCGGCGCCGGTCGGCACCGCGTACTGGACCTGGATGGCTCCGGTGGGCACCGTGCCCTGGTTGCACACGGTCACCGCAAACGTGGCCTGGGTGTCGCCCACGGTGAAGGCGACCGGCACGTTGGCGATCCCGATGTCGTAGCCGGCCGCCGCCGGCTCCAGCGCCGGTTGGGTGACCGGCGGCGTCGCCTGCGTGGGCGCAGCCGCCCCCGCCACCGCGCCGGCCAAGGGGCCGGCCAGGACCGCGGTCGCCGATGCGGCGGCGATCCGTGCGGCGCGAGAGCGGATGGAACGAGCGTCGGGCGTACGCATGAACGCGTACCCTAGCCAACCTCCGCATCCGCCGCGCGCCAGCGGCGCCGCCCGGCCGACTCAGACCGAACGCAGCAGCGCCCGTTCCAGCGCCCGCTCGAGCACGGCGACGAGCATCCCCTTCGTCGATTCCTTGTCGCGGGCGTCGAAGGACAGCACCGGGACGTGATCGCCCACGGCCAGCGCCTCCCGCACGTCGTCGAGGTCGTGGTGCAACATGGCGTTGAAGCAGTTGACGCCGACCACGAACGGGATGTCCCGGTCCTCGAAGTAGTCCACTGCGTACCAGCAGTCGTCGAAGCGCCGGGTGTCGACCAGCACGATGGCGCCGAGCGCACCCCGCACCAGGTCGTCCCACATGAACCCGAAGCGGTCCTGGCCCGGGGTGCCGAACAGGTAGAGCATGAACCCGCCGTCGACCCGGAGCCGGCCGAAGTCCATGGCCACCGTCGTCGTGGTCTTGCCCGCCACCTTGGAGGTGTCGTCCACGCCGATGGAGACCTCGGTCATCGCGGCCTCGGTGGAGACCGGCCGGATCTCGGAGATCGTGTGCACGAACGTGGTCTTGCCCACGCCGAACCCACCGGCGATCACCAGTTTGACCGGCGTGAGGTTCTTTGCCGTGCTCAGTTCAGAGTGCGCGAATGCCATCGATCAACCTTCTCAACAACGCCGTGTCGTCCCGGGACCCGGGTTCGTAAACTTTGATCAGCCCTTCCTCGGCCAGATCGCCGAGGATGACCCTGGCCACACCGAGCGGTATGGCAACGATGGAGGCGACCTCGGCCACCGATCGCGCCGCTCGGCACACCTCGATCACATGGGCTTGTTCGAAGCCCAGCCGGGAGAATGCCTTCTCGCCCTCGGCGCTCGTCACGATGAGCGTCTCGATCGGGAAGTCCACCTTGGCCCGCGTGCGACCCTTGGTGATGAAGTACGGCCGCACGACAGGAGACGCGTCGGCCTCCTCATCGAGGTCGTGTTCTTCCATCCAATCCGACATCAGTGCTCCGACTGCCTCAGTGGGGCAGCGACTTGCGCAGCCTGCCGATGAGCTCGGGGGTGAGGACGTCGCCGGCTCGCTCGCACAGCAAGGTCATCTCGTAGCCGACCAGGCCGATGTCGCAGCTGCGCTCGCACACCACCGCGAGGCAGGAGCCGTCGCTGATGGACATGATGAACAACCATCCGCCGCGCATCTCGATGATGACCTGGTTCATCGCTTCGAAGTCGAAGCACTGCGCGGCGCCGACGGCCAAGCTGGTGAGGCCGGAGGTGATGGCGGCGAACTGATCGGAGGAATCCCGATCCGCTCCACCCGACATGGCCACCAGCAGCCCGTCGGAGCTCACGACGATCGCCGTGCGCGTGTCGGGCGTGTTGTTCACGAACTGGGTCAGGAGCCAGTCCAGGTTGGTGTCCCGATCGGTCGTCGACCTGCTCACGCTGTCACCTCGTCGTCGTTGGTATCGGAGGGGTTGGTGCGCTGAACCGCTCGGTTCTGCGCCGCCCTGAAGCTCGACAACATGTTCTGCACGTCGGCGGCGTTGCGCTTGGGCGCAGGTCCGGCCGGCTGGGCGTCGCGCTCGTCGCGCTCGGCACCCGCGTCAGGTTGTCCGTCTTCGAGGGACTTCTTCGGAGCTCGGCGTCGCAGACCCGAGCTCATGACTTCAGGCTCTTGGGGTTGGTCATGGGGTCTCCCACCACCACTGGTCGTGGTCTGGTTCTTCTGCTGCTGAGGGGTGGCCTTCGAGCTCACGTCGTTCCTGCGTGCAGGAGTGGCGTTGCCCGGGGGGCCGTTCTGCTTGTCCCGCTTGGGACGAGTCCGCAACTTCGAACCACCGGCCCCCTCCTCGGAGGAGGTGGAGATCTCGGACGGACCGGGCCCGTTGTCGGCCCCGCTCCCGATCGAACCCTGCTGAGCGTCGTCCCGGTTCGGTGTACCACCGACGCCGGAGCGGCTCACTGAACTGGTCGACCTGCCGCCGCCTCCCCTGTTCGGGCGATCCTGGCGGGCGGGTCCGCTCCCGTTGCCGGCAGAGGAGGAGCCATCGGCCGGCTTGGCCGCGTCCCGCGGCGTCACCGGAGCCGGAGCCGGCTCGGCCTGCCGCACATCCGGCTCGGCCTGCCGGGCATCCGGCCCGACGGCACCGTTCGATCCGCGGCCTGCGTCGGCGATGTCCGCCGTACCCGCCTTGAGGGCGCCGTCGGAGCGATCGGGCCCGGCGGGTTGCTCGCGCTCCTGGCGCAGCTCGGGCTTCTCCGGCCGATCCGACTGCCGCGGTCTGTCCGACTTGTCCGGCGTGTCCGACTTGCCCGGCTTGCCCGGCTTGTCCGGCGTGTCCGGCGTGTCCGACTTGTCGGAGACCACCAGCAGCTCGAGCGGCAGCGTCACCCGGGCATGGGTGCCGCCCGACTCGCCCTCGAGCAGCTCCACCTCGATGCCATAGCGGGCGGCGAGGCGGGAGACCACGAACAACCCGAGGTAGCGGGACGGCGCGACGTCGGCGGCCCCCGCGCTGGCCAGGCGATGGTTCAGGGTGGCCCGCTCCTCGACCTCGATGCCGATGCCGGAATCGATGACCGAGATGACATACGAGTCGGTACGCAGCCGTCCGCTGATGACCACCACGCTGTCGGGCGGCGAGAAGTTCAGGCCGTTCTCGATCAGCTCGGCCAGCAGGTGCGACACGTTCGAGGCGATGTTGCCCCGCAGCTTGGCCGGCGCCATCGAGCGGATCTCCGCCCGCTCGTACTGCTCGACCTCGGCCACCGCGGCCCGCACCGCGTCGCCCACGTTGACCGGGGCGGACCAGGTGCGGGGGGTCTCGGTGCCGGCGAGGACCAGCAGGCTCTCGGCGTTGCGCCGCATGCGGGTGGCGAGGTGATCGAGGCGGAACAGGTTCTCGAGGATCTCCGGATCCTGCTCCCGCTTCTCCAGCCGGTCGATGAAGGACAGCTGGCGAGCGATCAGCTTCTGGTTGCGGCGCCCCAGGTTGGCGAAGATCTCACCGACGTTGCGGCGGATGGTGGCCTGATCGGAGGCGAGCGCGACGACCTGCAGCTGCGCCTCGTTGAACGCCTCGGCGAGCTCCTCGAGCTCCCGTCCGCCCGCTCCGCTGATCCGGTAGAGCTCGTAGGGTTCGGCGTTGGCATCGAGCGCCGCGGCGACCGCCTCGGGCAACCGGACCCGGGCGGTCTCGTTGATCTCCTCCACGAGGTGGGCGAGTGGGCGGCGGATCAGCTGGTTCATCGCCAGGAACGCCCCGGCCATGCCGGTCACCGACAGGAAGGCGACGAAGAGGTAGAACGTCCGCTGCGTCGAGGCCGCGGAGGCCAGCTCGTCGAGATCATCCATCAGGTGGTGGCTGATCTCTCCACTGATCCCGTCGATGCCGTCGCGCAGCGCCGTCATGTCGTCGTACCAGGCGAGGGGATCGGTACCGAAGCGGCCGTTCTGATCGGCCACGGCCCGGGTGTCGATGACCAGCGGCGTGGTCATCTCCTGCAGGGTCTGATCCAGGGCGACGACGTCCTCGTCCGCCGCGAGCAGCTGACGGAACTGGCGGGCGAGCTCGGCGCGGCGGGCGACGATGGCGACCTGGCGTTCGTACTCGTCACCGTCGAAGCCGCCCCGCACCAACGCCGGGGTCATCAGGTCGCGTTCGAAGGCGACGGTCTCCGCGATCCGGGCCACGGCGTCGAGGGCGGCCGCGTCGTGGGCCATGTGACCGCTGAAGCCGAGCTCCTGCACGACGGTGCCGTTGGCGATCAGCAGCCCGTCCACCAGCGAGCTGTAGCGCGTCGAGGCTTCATCCACCGACAGCGAGCCGGCGTCGATGCCGGCCCGGAGCTCGGCGAGCTCGCCGAGGGCGGTGCGGACCTCGGCGAAGGTGGCGCCGTTCTCGACGCCGAGACGGTCGACCGCCTCGTTGAAGAGGGGCAGCGCGGCGTCGGTGGTGGACCGGGCGGCGTCGCGCGCCGCCAAGCTGTCCGGCGAGACCTCGACGGCGGCCTGCACGGTCCGGCCGCGCTCGCTCTCGATGAGCTCGACGAGCGCGGCTGCGTCGACCAGGGACTGCGCGGTGTCACGCCGCTCGTTCGCCTCGGACACATATTGGAACCGGTGCACGACGGCGACGCCGGCGAAGACGACCATGATCGCGAGTGGGATCGCTATGAGGACCGCGACTCTGGAACGCAAGCTGAGAACCCGGGTGGG
This sequence comes from Acidimicrobiales bacterium, assembly GCA_020846295.1. Classification (GTDB taxonomy): domain Bacteria; phylum Actinomycetota; class Acidimicrobiia; order Acidimicrobiales; family CAIXPF01; genus CAIXPF01. The sequence goes on along the minus strand of JADLEF010000139.1, from coordinate 8,042 downwards.
CATGGGGCTCCCTCTCCTCTCCGACAGCTGATGCGTCCAGTTCATCGGTCGTCGAGGCAACGGGGTTGAGGGGTCCTCGGACCTACGGCCTGGTCGTGGCCGCCGGGGCGAGACGCCAAGGCATAGCGCGAATGCATCAGTCAGCGATGACACGCTGATCTCTCGCCCGGCAGCGCGGATCGAGCGAGCATGGAGCGATGCAGGCAGGCGGGCCCCTCCGCGTCCTCCTGGTGGACGACGACGACGCGTTCCGGGCCGCGCTGCGGGAGCTCTGCTCGGTGCTGCCCGGGCTCGAGGTCGTCGGCGCCGCCGCCGGTGTCGACGAAGCGCTCGCCATCCGTGCCCGCACCGCGGTCGACGTGGTCGTGGCCGACATCCGCATGCCGCACGGCGGAGGACGCCGATTGCTGCACGCACTGCGGGCCGACGGGCATCGGGGCCGGGTCGTGCTGACCTCGGCCGGCGCGCCGGCCGCGCTGGTTGACACCCTGCTGAGCGAGGGCGCCGATGCGTTCGTGCCCAAGTCGGCCCCGGCGCTCGAATGGCAGCGCACGCTCTGTCCCACCTGAGCCCGGCCACGCGCCGACCCGCCCGGGTCCGCATGGCACACTTGGCGCAGTGCCCGCCGCCGAACGAGAGGCTCCCACCGTCCGAGTGGTGCTCATCGACGACCATGCCGTGTTCGTCCAGAGCCTCGCCGGTGCGCTGGAGACCCAGCCGGATCTCGAGGTGTGCGGCACCGCGACCACGGCGAAGGCCGGTCTCGAGCTGGCCGACCGATGGGAACCGCACGTGGTGCTCGTGGACTACCGCCTTCCGGACTCCAGTGGCACCGAGCTGGTCGCCGCCCTGCGCCACCGCCTGCCCGAGTCCGCCATCGTGGTCCTCACCGCGGTGGCCGACGAGCGCCTCGTCATGGATGCCGTGGAGGCGGGCTGCACCGGGCTGTTGACGAAGGACCAGCACCTTCCGGAGGTGCTCGACGCCGTTCGCGCCGCAGCCCGAGGGGAGGCGGTGCTGCCCCCCGGCCTGCTCAACCGCATGCTGCCCCGCCTTCGGCGCGGCGAACGGGGGCGAGCCGAGGCGCTGACCGACCGCGAGCGCGAGGTCCTCGCCCTGATGGCGGAGGGCCTGTCCAACCAGGCCATCGCCGACCGGCTCCACCTGAGCCTCAACACGGTGCGCAACCACACCCGCAACGTGCTCGGCAAGCTCGACGCCCACTCCAAGCTCGAGGCGGTCAGCGTGGCCATCCGCCGCGGGTTGATCGCCCCGGTCCAGGATCGCTGATCGCCGGGACCGCCTCGGCGCGGGGCGGCTGGGCCGTTCGGCACCGCCGTGCTGACGCGCACGCGTCAGCGGCAATTGCGCCCGGCGGGCCTCGCACCGACGCCGCCCGAGGCGTTTCATTGGTGAACCATGAGTCCGGGCCCGTCCGCCAGCGTCACCGGCCCCTCGGCGGCCGTCCGGCAGACGTTCGACGCTCCCCTCCCGCTCGAACGGTGGCTGGAACGCAGCCCCGGTGTCGAAGGTGGGCGGGCCCTCGGGCTCATCGGGATCGGGATCAACCACTTCCGCGAGGTCAACGCAGCACTCGGCCATCGCAGTGCCAACCGGTTGCTCGCCGACGTCGCCGAACGGCTGCAGGCTGCGCTGTCCGTCGGCGACGGCCTCCCGCCCGGCGAACCGGCGTTGACCAGGCTCACCGGACCGGCGTTCGCCGTCGCCGTGCCCGACGTGATCGACGCCGCCGCGCTCTACGAGCTCGCCGAACGACTGCTTCGCGCCTTCGACTCCCCGTTCCCGGTCCGCTCCTCGGCCGTCTCCATCACCGCCAGCGCCGGGGTGGTGCAGCTGCCGGCACCGGTGGACATCGACCACGCCCTCGGCCAGGTCGACGCCGCGCTCGCCGAAGCGAAACAGCGGCGCCGCGGCGCAGTGCTGCTGTTCGACCCGGCGAGCCACAGGCCACCGCTCGACCTGCTCAGCCTCCGGGCCGAGCTGCGCGCCGCACTCGGCAGCGATCAGCTCACCGTCCACTTCCAGCCGGTGCTCAGCCTCGATCACAGCGGGGTGGAGGGCGTGGAGGCGCTGGTGCGGTGGCAGCACCCGACCCTGGGCCTGCTGCGCCCCGAGCAGTTCCTGCCCTACCTCGACCGCAGCCGGATCGCCTCCGGCCTCAGCGAACAGGTCCTGGACACCGCGCTGGCCGAGCTGCGCCGATGGCGCACCGAGGGCCTCGTCGATGACGACTTCTACGTCGCGGTCAACCTCACCGCCACCGAGCTGGTCGAACCCCTCGACCACCTGCTCGAAGACCTCCTCGACCGCCACCACCTACCGGCCGAAGCGCTGATGATCGAGGTCACCGAGTCCGGGTTGCTCGACCATTCGGGGAGCTCGCCCCGCGCCGGCCACGGCCTGCGCGACCTCGGCGTGCAGCTCGCGATCGATGACCTGGGCAGCGCCTGCGCCCCGCTCGACCGGCTGCTGGCGTGGCCCGCCACCACCCTCAAGCTGCACCGCGGCCTGGTCGGGCGCATCGCCACCGACGAGGTGGCCGCGGCCGTGGTCGGCGGCGTGGTGTCCATCGCGCACTCCCTGGAGCTCGGGCTGATCGCCGAGGGTGTGGAGACCGCACCGACGGCCGAGATGCTGCGCGAGCTCGCCGTACCGAGCGGCCAGGGCTTCCTGTGGAGCCCACCGCTGGGCGGCAGCGAGATGCGCACCTGGCTCGAGGAGTACCGAGCCGTCATCGGCCCCGCACCGGAGCACGGCTGCCTCGGGTGCACCGGGCACAGCGATCTCCGTCCCTAGCATCGGCGCCCGATGGGCGACGACCGCACGACCGTGACGGAGACCGTGACCGGTCTCGGCATGTTCGGGTTCCCCGGCATCACCATGGCGCTGCGGGCCCGCCCCGCGGAGCTCGAGGGGGTGGACGAGGCGACCTGGGAGCGGCTGGAGCGCCTGCACTTCGGGCACCGCCTGCCCGACGCGTTCGCGGCCGCCTTCGCCAACGGACAGGCGTTCCTCGCCGCGCAGGACGGTCTGCGCTGCCGCCGGCCGGCCCAGATCGAGTGGAAGGGCGGCCATCGGGTGCCCGGCGACGAGGTCGTCCCCGCGGACCTGCGCATCGACCACGTCTACCTGGTCAGCTGCAAATACCTGTCGCAGATCCTCACCAACGCGGCGCCGGCCTACCTCTTCGACCGGCTCCTCACCGGCGGGCAGGGCAGGCGGGGACCGGACTGGTACGGGCTCACCGCGCCGGCCGAGTACCAGTCGCTGTACCACGCGGTGCGCCTCCACCTCGGCGACGCAACGCTGCCCGAGACGGTGGCCGAGCTCGACGCCTCCCACCGGGCCGCGCTCAAGACCCGGCTGCGGGGCCAGTGGCCGGTGCCGTTGCGCCCGCTGTACCGGGCGTTGTGCGTCGCGGTGGCCCATGCCTCGGTGCGGCGCTGGCAGGATGCGCTCGACGGCGCCGCCGTTCGCGAGCAGATGCTGTGGCGGCTGCTGCGCATCGGCAGCGCCCCGTACTTCGTGCTGGGTTCGGGCAACGGCGGCCAGCTGCGCCTCCGCGTCGCCACCCCGTGGGACTGGCGGCAGCACTTCGTGCTGCGCCGCTTCCAGCTCGCCCCCCAGCCGGCCGGGCAGCCGCGGGTGTCGTGGCACGCCTCGGTGGTGGACCGCCGCACCGGCGACCCGGCCGACGTGGAGGGCCACGTCGAGATCCGCTGGAGCCACGGCCGCTTCTGCGGCCCCCCCGAGGCCAAGGTCTACCTCGACACCCCGCACCACCTGGTGCCCGGCTACTTCGAGCTGCGATGAGCCGGCGCACCGCCCGCCACGCCGCCGTCGTCGCCCTCGTCGCGCTCGCCGTCGGGCTGACCGCCCGGTGGCAACGCCGTCGAGGAAGCCACGACCACACCGCCATACCGGTCCGTACGACATCGCGCGCCGCCCGCAACGCGAGCGTCGCCGCCCTGTCGGCCCGAGTCGGCGGGGTCACCGCGGTCACCCGCGCCCGGCAGGTCTTCGCGTCCGCCGAACGGCGCGTCGAGCTGAACGAGGAGCTGCAGTTGCGCACCGCAGCCGACGTCGCCCGCACCCTGGGCGAGATGAAGGGCGCGCTGATGAAGATCGGGCAGATGGCGAGCTACCTCGACCACGGCCTGCCCGAGCCGCTGCGCCTGGCGCTGTCACAGCTGCAGGCCGACGCGCCGCCGATGTCCGCCGGGCTCGCCGCCTCGGTGATCGAGGCGGAGCTCGGCGACACACCCGAAGCGCTGTTCGCCGAGTGGGATCCGCAGCCCATCGCCGCCGCTTCCATCGGCCAGGTGCACCGCGCCATCACCCGCGAGGGCGTCGCCGTCGCGGTCAAGGTCCAGTACCCCGGCGTGGCCGAGGCCATCGCCGCCGACCTCGGCAACGCCGATCTGCTGTTCGGGGCGCTCGGCCTCGCCTTCCCCGGCCTCGAGGTGGCCCCGATCACGGAGGAGCTGCGGGCCCGCATCACCGAGGAGCTCGACTACCACCACGAGGCGGCCAACCAGCGCACCTTCGTCGAGTTCTTCCGGGACCATCCCTTCATCCGGGTGCCCGCCGTGGTGGACGCCTACTGCAGCGGCCGGGTGCTGACCACGGAGCTGGCCACCGGCGCCACCTTCGACGAGGTGCTCACCTGGGATCAGGAGACGCGCGACCGCATCGGGGAGACGCTGTTCCGCTTCGTGTTCGGCAGCCTCTACCGGCTCCACGCCTTCAACGGCGACCCCCACCCCGGCAACTACCTCTTCGGGCGGGACGGCAGCATCACCTTCCTCGACTTCGGCCTCGTGCGCCACTTCGAGCAGCACGAGGTGGACACCTTCCGGCGCATGGTCACCGAGATGGTCGTCAACCAGGACCCGGTGGCGTTCCGCCGAGCCGTGGAGGACGCCGGGCTGCTCGCCCGCGACGCCCCGGTCAGCACCGAACAGGTCGCCGAGTACTTCAGCCACTTCTACACGTTCGTGTCCCAGCGCGGGCCCTTCGCCTGGAACCCGGACTACGCGTCGGCCACCGTGCGCCAGACGTTCGACGCGTCGAGCCCTGTCACCCGCCACACCACCGTGCCGGCCAGCTTCGTGCTCATCCAGCGGATCAACCTCGGGTTGTACGCGCTGCTCGGCCAGCTCGCCTCGGTGGCGGACTGGCGGGCGGTGGCGGAGAACGTGTGGCCGTGGGTGGACGCGCCGCCGACCACCGAGCTGGGCCGGCTCGAGGCCGCCTGGCGCGCATCGCACCCCGGCTGACCCGCCGGGTCTCACGGGTCGAGCGCCACCTGCCGGGGGTCCTTGTCGGCGCGCTCACCAAGGTAGGACGGATGGCGCAGCACGCCGTCGCTGGTCCACTCGCCGAAGGCGACCTCGACGACGAGCAGCGGCTCGACCCAGTGCATCACCGTGCGCCGCAGCTCGACGGGCACCGCAGCCAGCGCGGGTTCCGGCCGGGCCAGGGCGGCGAGCCGGCCGTGCAGCCGGTCGAGCTCGGCGTCGCTGAAGCCGGTGCCGACCTTGCCGACATAGACGAGCGCATCGCCCTGCCAAGCGGCGAGCGCAAGCGCGGCCAGCCGCCCGCTGCGCCGCCCCTCCCCCGGCGACCAGCCGACCACCACGAACTCCTGGTGGGTGCGCACCTTCACCTTCCGCCACGCCGGAGACCGCCGACCGGGCTGGTAGGTCGAGTCCCGGCGCTTGGCGATGAGGCCCTCGAGGCCGAGGTCGCGCACCGTCTCCAGCAGCCGTTGCCCCCCGCCGAGGTGGTGGGCCGGAACCGACCAGCACGGCCCCGGCTCCACGAGCGCTTCCAGCAGCCGGCGCCGCTCCAGGTACGGCAGCTCGACCGCTTCGTGGCCATCGAAGTGCAGCAGGTCGAAGACCTGGTACGCGACCGGCACCGCCGCCGCTCGCGCCGCCACCTTGGCCGGGTCGCTCACGTGCATCCGGTGCTGCAACCGCCCGAAGGACGGCCGGCCGGACTCGTCAACGGCCACGACCTCGCCGTCGAGGACCGCCGCCCGGCCGCCCGTTGCCGCAGCCAGACCGGCCAGCTCGGGAAAGGTGGCCGTCACCGCCAGCGGCTTGGCCGACTGCAGGCGCACCGCACCGTCGGGAGCGATCCACGCCACCACCCGCATCCCGTCCCACTTGACCTCGTAGGCCCACGCCGAGTCCTCGCGGGGCGGGGGGAGCTCACCGGCGACGGCGCGCATGGGCACGATCGGGAACTGCAGCGGCACCCCACCAGCGTGGCCCATCCCGGGGCGGCGCAGCGTGCACCCCTGTGGTAGACGAGCGGTCGTGGCCGTCCAACGCAACGCCGGGCCCACCGGCTCCACCGCCACCCGGTGGGTCCCGGTGGCCGGCGGCACCTACGTCGGGACCCCGACCAACCGGCGTTTCCCGGTCTACACGCGGGGCAACGCCGGCGAGGTCTACCCCGATGTGGTCTACCCCCTGACCTTCAGCACCGCCATCCGCCGAGCCGAGGCGGCGTGGATCAGGGCGATGGTGGCCACCGGCTCGTTCAGCGCAGCCGAGCTGCGAGGCCAGGAGGCGGTCACCTCCGGCGTGTTCGGCGGCTACGCCTACCTCAACCTGTCCTTCGCCCGGATCGCTGTGCGACGCACCGTCGGGGCCGCGGTGCAGGATGTGGACCGCACCCTCTTCGGCCTGGCCGAGGTGCCGCCGTACCGACCGGTACGGGGGGATCGGTCGCTGCGCGCAGCCCTGCGCATCGCCCGCTGGGTGGCGACCAGCCTGCGCGGCGACGGGCTGCGCCAGCTCACCATCGACGCCCGACGGGTCCGCGCCTGGGAACGGTCCGTGCCCCCCGTCGCCACCGCCTCGACCGACGCGCTGCGCCGCGAGCTGCAGATCGGCATCGACCTCGGCGCCGAGCTGTTCGAACACCACATCTTCGTCACCAACCAGGCCGGCATCCCGGCGTCGCTGGTCAAGCTGTGCCGCACCGCGCTCGGCGACGAACAGCTCGGCCTGCGCCTGCTGGCCGGCCTCGGCGACGTGGAGTCGGCCGCCCCGTCGCTGGCGCTGTGGGACCTCGGTCGAGCCGTCGCCGCGGACCCGCGGCTCGGCGCCCACTTCGACGCCGGGGTGACCGGCCTGCACGAGCGCCTGCGAGGCGATCTCGCGGCGGCGGGCTTCTCGGCGGAGCTCGAGACGTTCCTGTGCGAGTTCGGCGCTCGCGGCCCCAACGAGTGGGAGAGCGCCTGCGACACCTGGGGCACCCGGCCCGAGCTCGCGCTCACCCTCATCGATCGCATGCGCCTCGCGCCGGCGGACGCCGATCCCCGTCGACGCCACGCCGAGCTGGCCGAGGACCGGGCCGCGGCGCGCGCCGAGCTGCAGCGGCGGGCCGGCCCCGCCACCCGTCTGCAGGCCACGCTCCTGCTCGATCGTTCCTCCCAGTACCTGCGCGGGCGCGAACAGGCCAAGACCACGGTGGTGCGCGCCATCCACGTGGTCCGCCTGATCCTGCGCGAGCTCGGACGCCGCAGCGCCGACGCCGCCCGCGCGGCAGGCGTGGCCGGGGCCCGGCCCGACGACATCTGGTTCGTCATCGAGGAGGAGCTCGACGACTACCTCGCCGACCCCGCCCGCTTCACTGCGCCGATCACCCAACGGCGCGCCATGCGCAGCCGCCTGGCCGAGCGGGTCCCGCCCTTCGCGTTCGAGGGCGAGCCACCGCCGTGGGAGCAGTGGGAGCTGCGCGGCGACGCCGCAGTGCGCACCCCCGCCGGCGTCGGCGAGGAGCTGCACGGCATCGGCGGCGCCGCCGGCGTGGCCCGCGGCCGGGTCCGCGTCGTGCTCGACCCCGCCGACGCCGGGGACCTCGAGGCGGGCGAGGTGCTCGTCGCCCCCATCACCGACCCCTCCTGGACCCCGCTGTTCGTCGCCGCCGCCGCGGTCGTAGTCGACGTCGGCGCGCTGCTCTCCCACGCGGTGATCGTCGCCCGCGAGCTCGGCATCCCCGCC
>JADLEF010000138.1 GCA_020846295.1 Acidimicrobiales bacterium | reverse complement strand
GACGCGCTCGGTGTCGTGGGTGCCGTAGCCTTGCTCGGCTGAGCGCCCCGCGCCGTCGGCGTGTTCGAACCCGCCCCGCCCGGCGGTCAGCGCGGCGAGGTGGGTGAGGTCCATGGCCTGGCTGACGATCACATCGCCGCCGATCGTCCGCTCGCCGCCGGCCGGCGCACCAGCTCGTCGCTCAGTGCGGTGAACCGTCCGGCAACGGCCCGCCAGCTCAGCGACGGGGCGAGGCGGCGCGCCTCCTCGCCCATGGCGGCGAGGCGGTCCGGGTCGTCGAGGACGCTGCGGATCGCCGTGGCGAGTGCGACGGGATCGCCGTGCGGCACGACGATGCCCGCCCCGCTGCCGAGCAGTTCGACGGCGTGGGGGAACGCGGTGGCGATCACCGGGCGGCCGGCGGCGCTGGCGTCGACCAGCACACCGGAGGTGACCTGCTGGCGCGAGTCGTAGGGCAGCACGACGAGCGAGGCGGAGGAGACCAGCGCAGTGAGGCGGTTCAGATCGCGGTAGGCCCCGTCGAACACCACCCGCTCGGCCATGCCATACCGTTCGGTCCGTTCGATGAGGTCGTCGCGGTAGCGGTCGCCCTGGGCCGCGAGGACCTTGGGGTGGGTCACCCCGGCGACGGTGTAGCGGACCGTGCGGCGGTAGTCGACGCCGAGCAGGTGCAGCGCGTCGAGCACGTGCTCGATGCCCTTGCCCGGCCCGATCAGCCCCCAGGTGAGCAGATGTCGGGTGGTGCGCTCACGATCGGCGTCGCACAGCTGCAACGACGGCACCGCCGCGCCGTGGGGGATGACCGAGACCTTCGCCCGATCCACGGGGTAGGTCGCGAGCAGACCCTGCAGCGCGATGTCCGACATGACCACGACGCGGTCGGCGAGGGCGACCACCCCGCTCAGCACCCGCTGCTGGTTGGCGCTCGGCGCCTGGGGCACGGTGTGCAGCACGACGATCGTCGGCGCGGCGACGGCGCGCAGCAGGTCGAGGACCTCCTCGCCGTCCGCTCCCCCGTAGATCCCGTACTCGTGCTGGACGATCGCCACGTCGCAGCGCGACAGCGCGTGGGCCGCCTGGCGCAGCGACACCGGCTGTCCGGCCACCAGCTCGGCCACCACGGGGGGCACCATCGGCGAATGGTCGGCGCGCTCGTTGATGCGCACCACCTCCACCACATCGCCGCGCTCCTGCAGGGCGCGGCCGAGCGCGGCAGCGAAGGTGGCGAGCCCGCACAACAGCGGCGGGTACGTACTGAGCAGACCGACTCGACGCCCACCGGGCGCCTCGGAGGAACCGAACGGATGACCGTTCACCATGTGCACAACCCCTCGACTCGGGAGGTCGAGGCGTCCGGCCTGCACAGGGCGACAGCTGCCAAACAGCCGGCCGGCCCAAACGAGGCGACTCTTCCTGGTGCGATCGTACTCGCTGCCCTGCGCCAAGCAGCTGCGGGCCCGGCGTCAGAGGAGCTGCTTGCGCACCCACCCCGCCAGCAGCTCAATGGCGTAGACCACCGCGAAGATGGCGATCAGGATGGCGCCGGTGGTCTCCCACCTGAGGACGCGCAGCGAGTTGAACAACAGGAAGCCGATGCCCCCGCCACCGACGATGCCGAGCACCGTCGACACCCGCAGGTTGATGTCGAGGACGTAGAGCAGGTTCCCGACGAGCGCCGGCATGGCCTGGGGCACCACCGACACGAGCGTCTCCTGGGATCGGGTCGCTCCGGTGGCGAACACCGCGTCGCGGGGCGCCGGGTCGACCTCCTCGACGGCGTCGGCGATCAGCTTGGCGAAGAAGCCAGCGGTGCCGACCACCAGTGCGAACGTCCCCGCCACCGGTCCGAGGCCGATGGCGGAGACGAACAGCACGGCCACGATCAGCTCCGGCACACCTCGCAGGAACACCACGAACAGCCGCGCCGCCAGGTACACCGCCCGGTTGACCGCGACGTTCCGGGCGGCGAGCAGGCCCAACGGCATCGAGACGATCGCGCCCAGGAACGTCGCCACCAGCGCCACCGCGATCGACTCGAGCATGCCCGTCCAGATCCCGTCGCGGGCGGTCGTGAAGTCCGGTGGAAGGAGCCGCAGCGCGACCCGCCCCATGTCCGACAGCGACCCGAGCACCTCGAACGGGTTCAGCTGCACCGAACGCAGCGCAATACCGAGCAGTACGGCGAAGCCGACGGCGTAGATCGTCTTGGTTCGCCGTTCGCCTCGGAACGGCGGGCGCACCGTGTCCGGGTCGAACTCCTCCACGCCCTGGCGTGATGGCCCGGCGGCGCCGATCCTTCGGGCCAGGGCAGCGCCGATGCTGCCCTTCGGGGCCCGGCCGCCGGCCGAGGCGCGGTCGCCGCCGAGCAGCGTGGTGCGCACCGCGGCGGAGAGGAACTCCATCACCGTGATGAACACGAAGATGACGATCACCACCCCCAGCGCACGGTCGTACTGGAGCGAGCGGAGGTTCTGCTGCAGCAGGAAGCCGATGCCACCGGCACCAACGATGCCCAGCACCGTCGAGGACCGCAGGTTGATGTCGAGCCGGTAGAGGGTTGTGGCGATGACGCCGGGGATGATCTGCGGCACGACGCTCGTGGCGATCGCCTGCCACTTCCCCGCCCCGACGGACTGCACCGCCTCCCTCGGCTTCTCGTCGACCTGTTCGATGGCATCGGCGAAGAGCTTGCCGATCATGCCGATGGAGTGGACGCCGAGCGCCAGGATGCCGGGCAGTACCCCGATGCTGAGGGCGCGGACGAAGATCGCCGCGAAGATCAGGTCCGGGATGGCCCGGGTGGCCACGATGACCCCGCGGCACACCGCCATGACCACCGCGTGCGGGGTGGTGTTGCGCGCCGCCCCGAAGGCGAGCGGCACCGACAGCAGCACGGCCAGCGCCGTGCCGATCACCGCCATCCACAACGTCTCGAACGCAAGGTCGATCGCCTGGTCGAGGTCGTCGAAGCGCGGTGGCGTCATCCGGCCCAACAGTCGGGCCATGTCCCCGAGTCCGCCGAACATGGCGGTGAGCGACATGTCGATGAAGAACCACGCCCACACGGTGGCGACGAGGAAGCCGACCAGCACCAGTCGCAGCAGCAGTGTGCGGCGGGTGACCGGCGGCCGCAGTCGTTGGGCCGGCTCCGAGGCCGGGGCCGTGGGCCGGTCGACCAGCGCGGTCATGAGCGGATCCTCGTGGCCCGCCGCTCCCCGGCCCGATCAGGCGAGGCGGCGGGGCCGGCGCCCGGCTCGACACGCCGGTAGACGTCCATCACCTCGCGCTCGTCGAGCTCTGCAACCGGCTGATCGAGCACGAGGTGGCCATCGCGCAACCCGACGATGCGGTTCGCCCAGCCGAGCGCCAACTCGACCTGGTGCAGGGTGCAGATGACGGTGAGCTGCTCCTCCACCACGATGCGGAAGAGCACGTCCATCACCTGTGCCGATGATTCCGGGTCGAGCGACGCCACCGGTTCGTCGGCGAGCAGCAGCGTCGGCTCCTGCATGAGGGTGCGGGCGATGGCCACCCGCTGCATCTGGCCACCGGAGAGGGTGTCGGACCGTTGGAACGCCCGGTCGGCGAGGCCCACCCGGTCGAGGTGCTCCAACGCCTGACGGCGCAGCGCGGTCGAGTACGACAGCACCCCGAACCGAGGGGCCCGCAACCGGCCGAGCGCTCCCGACAACACGTTCTCCAGGCAGGACAGGCGCCCCACGAGGCCGAACTGCTGGAAGACGAAGCCGACCTCGCGGCGCAGCTCGCGCAGCTGGGACCGCTTGGCCCGCACCACGTCCACGCCCATCACCTCGACGTCACCCGATGTCGGCCGGTGCAGGCCGTTGAGGTGGCGCAGCAGGGTGGACTTCCCGCTGCCGGACAGCCCGATCAGGCACAGCAGCTGCCCTCGAGGCACCGCCAGGCTGACCTGATCGAGGGCCAGGGGCCCGTTGGGGAACTGCTTGGACAGGCCGTCGATCCGGACGATCGGATCGGCGGCGGGGCGGACGGCATGAGCGGGGTTGCGCACGGTGGCTCCGGTCGTTGCGGGCGGGTCGGCTACTACGGCTCGGCTGCGGCTCGGCCCTCGTCAGTTCTCACACTTGGCGGACTTGGTCTGCTCGCAGACCTTGCGCACCCCGTCGTAGAAGGCGTCGTCGACCGGCACCCAGCCCCACGCGTTCTCGTCGGTCAACCCGCAGCTCGCGACGTCGGTGCAGATGCCGCGTTCGAGGAGCCGCTCCTGGTTCGCCTCTTCGAGGATCACCCGGGTCAGCTCATCGACGAGCGTCGACGGGAGTTCGTTGCTGACCGCGATGGGCGAGCCGGCGATCACCTCGGACTTCCACACCGTCTTGATGTCGCCCGCCTTGATGTCGCCGGCCTCGATGAGGGCGTTGTCGACCATGTCGTCGAATGCGAACCCGACCTCGCAGTCACCGTTGTTGACCGCCAGCACCGACGCGTCGTGTCCACCGGCGAACACCGGCTTCACCCCGGTGGCGGGGTCGATGCCCTCGGCCAGCAGTCCGGCGGACGGGTAGAGGTACCCGGAGGTCGAACCGGGATCGACGAAGCAGACCGTCTTGCCGGCGAAGTCGGCGAGGGTGCTCACCGATGCGTTGTCGGCACGGGCGATCCCGTAGCTCTGGTAGCCCGGCTTCTCCTCCGGATCCTCGACGATCGCGCCGATGGGGACGATGTCGGCGCCGGCGTTCTTGGCGATGACGTAGGAGAACGGGCCGTACTGGGCGAGATCGACCCGTCCCGCCACCTGCGCCTCGATGATCCCGGCGTAGTCGGTCGCCTGGAAGAACTCGACCTCGATGTCGAGATCCTCCTCGATCACCTGCAGGAGCTTGGCGTAGCTCTCCTGGAGGGCGCTCGACTCCTCGGAGGGGACGGCGCCCATCACGATCGAGTCCGGCCAGCCGGATCGGTCGACGCCGTCGCCCGCCACCGAGCCGGCGGGCGCGCTCGTCCCGGCCTTCGCCGCGGGCGCCTCGGTGGTGGTCGATGCCGCGGCCGATGCGCCGGCTTCGCCGTCGTCGTCACCGCCGCAGGCGGCGGCGAGGAGGGTGAGAAGGGCCGTCAACGCGGTCAACGACCGGAGCCGGCGCGATCGGGGGGCTGCACGATGGGATTGGTTCACAGCGCTGTTGTCTAGATGGCGAAGGTGAACGGCAGACCACCTCCACTCTGCGCCGAGACGGCGGCTCGCCGAACCTTGGGGACCGGGATGCACCGCCCCGACCGCGATCGATGCCTCGAACCCTCTCGGCGATGATTGCTCCATCAGCGTTCATCCCACCGCCAACCTGCGGCCCCCTGGCGGCCACCTCCATGCGGTGAGCTGAGACGATGCCAACACGAGAAGAACTGGCCGGTCTGCTGGCTACCGCAGCAGCTGCACCGCTGCGCCACCTCGCCGACGCGGTGCTGGAGACGAGCCCCCCGCCGGTGCTGCTCGACGGCCCGACGGTCGGAACTGCCCCGCTGCACGTTCGCGAGCCGGTCGAGCGGATCCGCTTCGGCCTGATCGACGTGCTCGTCACCCGCGCCGAGATCGAGCTCGACGGCCATCGCGGCTGGGCGATGCGCATGGGCGACGACCGCGCCAGCACCCTGGCCGCCGCCGTGTGCGACGCCGAGGTCCAGCGGAACGGCCCGCTGGCGGCAGACGTGCTGGCGCTGTGCGAGCTGGTGGCCGCCGAGCACGCCGCCGACCGGGCGCGGCGCTGGGCGGAGCTGGAGCCCACCATCGTGCACTTCGAGGAGCTCGACGCATGACGCTGCACCGCACCGCCGCCGGAGCGCGGCTCCAGGGCGATCGCTCGACCGCCGTGTTCCGGGTCCTGCTCGACACGCTGGCGAGGCCGGGCATGGTGCAGGCGCTTCCGCCCGGGCTGTTCCCGCCGGGCGTCGCCCCTGCGCTGGCCCTGCCACTGGCGCTGGCCGACCTCGGCACCTCGTTCTGCATCGCCTCCGACGACGAGGCCGAGGCCGCCGCCCAACGCGACCTCGTGGCCCTCGCCACCGACGCTCGCCATACCATCCCGTACGACGCGGACATCGTGGTGCTGGGCCGCCCCGACCCCGAGGCCGTCGGCGGGCTGCGCAGCGGTAGCGACGAGCTGCCCGAGGCCGCCGCCAAGCTCGCCGTGCAGGTCGAGGATCTCGGCTCCGGCGCCACCGTCGTCCTGGACGGGCCCGGGGTGGCGGCGCCGTTCGCCGTGACCGTCGGCGCGCCGGCCGAGTTCATGTTGGCGCTGTGCGATCGCAACGAGCGCCCGCCGGCGGGGATCGACACGTGGATCGTCGACCGGCGCGGGCGGGTGCTCGGCCTGCCCCGCACCACCCGGATCACCGTGCTCGACGGCACCGGTACGGAGGTGTCCTGATGGGCTATGTCGCCGCCCGCGGTGGGACCGAGGCCATCGCCGCCGCCGAGGAACTGGTGCGGCGCCACCGGCTGCACGCCGCCGCGCCGTGGCTGGAGCTCGAGCAGCTCACCGAACGGTTGCGCTACCTCACCGATCGGGTGATGGGCGAGGGCGGCCTGTGGGCGCCGGAGCTCGCCGCCCGCGCCATCCGCCAGGCGGAGGGCGATGTCATCGAGGCGGCGCACCTGCTGCGGGCCCACCGTTCCACGTTGCCCCGGCTGTGCCGGCTCCGAGCGGTCGATGCCGACGGGCTCGACCCGCTTCGCCGCATCGTGCCCGCCTTTCGCGAGGTACCCGGCCCGCAGCTGCTGGGCCGCACGCTCGACTACACCGGCCGCCTCCTCGACCTGGCCGACGAGGACCGCGCCCGCGATGACGCGGCCGGCGCGGCCGGTGCGCGCGTCGAGCCGACGGAGTTCGAGACGACCCTCGCCGGCGAGGCGACGGATCGCGCCGCCGAGGAGCGATCAGCGCGCTTCCCGCAACGGCTGCTCGACGTGCTGCGCGACCACGACCTGGTGGTCGAGCGTCGTCGGCCGGACGACCCCGAGCCGGTCGACATCAGCAGCTTCGCGGTCCGGCCCGGCATCGGGCGCAGCGGCGTGCTGTCGGTGATGGCCCGGGCCGAGACGGGCGCGTTGGTGAACCTCTGGTACCGGAACATCCTCGGGCCCGACAACCACCTGCACGAGGTGACGCTGGGCGAGGTCCGCCATGGCGAGCTCCCCGTGCTCGTCACCCATCCCCACACCGGCGGCGACGTCCGGCTCGGGGTGGTGCGGGCCACCGAGGTGGAGGCCATCGAGGACCTCAACGGCGCCGAGGAGGACCGCACCCGCTTCGACGTCGGGTACGGCCTCGTCGCCGGCCACAACGAGCGCAAGGCGATCGCCATGGCGAACCTCGACATCGCGGTGCACCGCCACGGCGCCGACGGCGCGCTCGAGCAGTCGGTGCTGATGACCACCGACGGGCTCGATGCGAGCGGGTTCCTCGAACACCTGAAGCTTCCCCACTACGTCACGTTCCGCTCGATGATCGAACGAAAGCAGGCCATGCGCACCGACCGAGCCCGCCAGCAGCGCACCGGTCGCCACAACCGTGGCGCCAACGAGAACGGAGCACAGCGATGACGTTGGTGCAACCACGCCCTTCCGCCGTCGAGCGCCTCGCCGGCGGGGAGCCACGGCGGGCGCTGCTCGACGAGCTCTCCAAGCGGGAGATCCGCCGCGCCGTGCTCACCGCGGTGGCCGTACCGGGCTACCAGGTGCCCTTCGCCAGCCGCGAGATGCCCGTGGCGCGGGGCTGGGGTTCCGGCGGGCTGCAGATCACCCTCGCCGTCATCGGCTCCGATGACGTGCTCAAGGTGATCGACCAGGGGGAGGACGCCGGCGTGAACGCGGCGAACCTCCGCCGCCTCGTCGCCGATGCGTCCGGCGTGGCCACCACCACGGTGGCCGGCGAGGCCACCGTCATCCAATCCCGACACCGGATCCCGGAGGAGCCGATGCGGGCCGACCAGCTGCTCGTGCTGCAGGTCCCGGTGCCCGAGCCGCTACGGGGCGTCGAGCGAGACATGACCGAGCTGCGCCGCATGCACGCCGAGACGGACTACGCCCGCATGTGGGTGAGCCTCTACGAGGACCTCGTGCGAAACGGCGTCATCACCCAGACCCCCGGGTATCCCTGCCTGGTCGGTGGGCGCTACGTGATGGCCACCACCCCCATCCCGCGCTGGGACATCCCGAAGCTGCACCGCAGCGAACACCTGTCGCTGTTCGGCGCGGGCCGGGAGAAGCGCATCTACGCCGTGCCTCCGCACACCGACGTGGAGCCCCTCACCTTCGACGATGTGCCCTTCGAGGTCGAGCAGCCGGACGGCGCCTGCTGCCATCGGTGCGGCTCGGGCTCGCCGGCATCGGCGGTCTCCTCGTTCCTGGTCGAGCTGCCCTCCACCGGCGGCGCCGGCCGGTGGGTGTGCTCCGACACCGACTGGTGCGCCCGACGCACCGAACAGACCAGCCGGTATGGAACGGCGGCCGCCGGCGGCCCGGTTCGTGAACACGAGGAGGTGGGCCGATGACGCCCGCACTGCAGGTCGAGGGCCTGGGCAAGATCTACGGTCCGGGCGGCGCGGCGGATGTGGCGGGGACCGGGCCGGACCACGGCCGGGTGGTGTCGCCCTCCTCGGGTGGCGTCGTCGCGGCGTGGGACGTGTCGTTCTCGGTGGGCGCCGGAGAGGCGCTCGGCATCATCGGCGAGTCGGGATCGGGCAAGTCGACGGTGCTGCGCTGCATCTGCGGCGATGAGACACCGACCGCCGGCTCCATCCGCCTCGCCTGCGTCGACGGCGGCGGGCGCGACCTCACCGAGCTCGGTGCCTCCGCCCGTAGGGCGCTGCGCATCGATCGGCTGGCCGTCGTCTACCAGGATCCGGCCGAGGGCCTCGACCTACGCCTCAGTGCGGGGGGCAACGTCGCCGAGCGGCTCACCGCGGCCGGCTGGCGCAACTTCGGCGGGATCCGCAGTCGGGCGGCGGAGCTGATGCGCCGTACCGATGTCCCCCTCGACCGCATGGACGACCCGGTGAAGGAGTTCTCCGGCGGCATGCGCCAGCGGGTGCAGCTGGCCAAGGCGCTGGCCAACAACCCTCCGGTGGTGCTGCTCGACGAGCCGACCACCGGGCTCGATGCGTCGGTGGCCGCCGCGGTGCTCGACCTCATCCGGGACCTGCTCGACGAGCTCGGCGTCGCCGCGGTCGTCGTCTCCCACGACTTCTCGGTCATCGAGCTGCTCACCCAACGGGCGCTGGTCATGCAGCACGGCCGGGTGGTGGAGGCCGGGCTCACCGACCAGCTGCTCGAGGATCCCCAGCACCCGTACAGCCAGCGACTGGTGGGGGCGGCCCGTGGCTGAGCGATCCGAACCCGTCCTGCAGGTCCGGGATCTGCACAAGTCCTTCGTGTTGCACGCGATCGGCGGCCGGCGCATCGAGGCGTTGCGGGGCATCGACCTCGAGCTGTACCCCGGCGAGCACGTCGCGCTCGTGGGCAGCAGCGGCGCCGGCAAGTCCACCCTGCTCAAATCGATCTACCGCACCTACCTGCCCGACCGGGGCGAGGTGTGGCTCCGTCCGGACGGGCGTGACCCGGTCGACCTCCTGAGCCTCGACGAGCGGTCCCTCGCGGCGCGGCGGGTCCGTGAGATCGGCTACGTGTCGCAGTTCCTGCGTTCCGAACCCCGTCGGGGCGTGCTCGACTCGGTCACCCGGGCCGGCCGGCGGCGTGGCCTCACCCCCGACGATGCGGCCGAGGCCGCCCGGCGGATGCTGCAGCGGCTCGGCATCGGCGAGGCGCTGTGGGGCACGTTCCCCACGCTGCTGTCGGGCGGCGAGAAGCAGCGCGTCAACCTGGCGGCCGGCATCATCTGCCCGCCGCCGGTGCTGCTGCTCGACGAACCGATCTCGGCGCTCGATCCGGCCAACCGCGATGCGGTGCTCGAGCTGATCGCCGAGCTCACCGACGGCGGCACCAGCGTGCTCGCCGTGTTCCACGACCTGGCGGCGATCGAGCGCCTCGCCGACCGCGTCATCCGCCTCGACGGTGGCCGGGTGGCCTCCGTCGGCCGGCCCACCGACATCCTCACCGAGCTCACCGCTTCGATCGGAGCCCATCGATGAACCTCGTCGACACCCGTCCCCGTTCCACCCACACCGTCGCCGGGGTGCGCGCCGTACTGGACGGCACGCTCGTCGACGACGCCCAGATCACCGTCGAGGACGGCCTGATCGTCGACATCCGCACCGGGACCCGCATCGGCAACGACGCCCTCGACGGCCACGGGGCGATCCTGCTGCCCGGCCTGGTCGACACCCACACCGACGGGCTCGAACGAGAACGGCAGCCCCGTCAGACCGCCGCGCTCGACAGCGGGTTCGCCCTCCGCTCGTTCGAATCGAGGCTGTGGGCGGCCGGGATCACGACCGTGTTCCACGGGATCGGCTTCGACGACCGGCCCGGCCACCAGCGCACCTTGGAGGCGGCGCGGGAGCTGTGGGCTGCGGTGGTGGACCGGCGGCGCGACGGCCGGGCGGCGCTCGATCACCGCGTGCTGTACCGGCTCGAGGCCCGCACCGAGGGCGGCTTCGACGCCATGCGGGACTGCGTCGACGCGGACGACCAGTCCGACATCCTGCCGCTGGTCTCCTACGAGGACCACACCCCCGGGCAGGGTCAGTACCGCGACGTCTCCCGCTTCCTCGATGCCATGGGCGACGAGCCGCAACCGGACGGCACGTCCCGGCAGGAGCGCCTCACCCGGATCCTCGCCGAGTCCGCCGCCACCGAGGGTCTCGCCGAGCGCAACCGGCGCCTCGTCTCGCAGCTCGCCACCGCCGGTCGCATCCGGGCGTTGGCCCACGAGGTGGTGGATCAGGCGGGCATGCAGGACGCGTTCCGTTGGGGGGCCCGGGTGGCCGAGTTCCCCATCACCGTGGAGGCCGCGGCCGCGGCCCGCCGGCTCGACCTGCCGGTCGTCTGCGGCGGGCCCAACGCGTTGCGGGGCCAGTCCCACTCGGGCAACGTGTCCGCCACCGAGCTGGTGGCCCGGGGGCTGTGCACGGGCCTCGCCAGCGACTACCTGCCCTCCTCGCTCCTCGGCGCGGTGTGGTCGCTCGCACGCCAGGGGGTGCTGCCCTTCGCCGACGCGGTGGGGCTGGTCACCCATGGCCCGGCCGCCGCGGTCGGCTTGCGAGATCGCGGTCGCATCGCGGTCGGGCTTCGCGCCGATCTGGTGCTGGTCGCCGACGACACCCCCTGGCCGCGGGTCCGGGCGGTCGCCGGTGCGGGGTGCTGGAACGGGCCCCTCGACGTGGTCGGCGTCCGATGAGCGCCGACGTGCTGTCGCTGTTCGACCGATCGCTGGCCCGCACCCGCTACAGCGAGTCGATCACGCAGCTCGACCATGCGCTGCAGTGCGCCGGCCTGGCGGTGGAGGCGGGCGCCGACGACGCGCTCGTCGCCGCCGCGCTGCTGCACGACATCGGGCACCTCCTCACGGTGCCGGACGCGGTGACCGGTCACCGCCCGATCGATGACCGCGTGCACGAGAGCGTCGGGGCGGTGCACCTCAGCCGCGGGTTCGGCGCCGAGGTGACCCGGCCGGTGGCGTTGCACGTCGCCGCCAAGCGGTACCTGTGCGCCGTGGACGACGGCTACGCCGCCTCGTTGTCACCGGCGTCGGTGCACAGCCTCGCCCTGCAGGGCGGCCCGATGACCCCGTCGCAGTGCGCCGCGTTCCGGTCCGACCCGGCGGCCGAGGCGGCGGTCGCGCTGCGGCGCTGGGACGACCTGGCCAAGGTGCCGGGCGCCGAGGTGGCCCCTCTCGAGTCGTACGCCGCGCTGCTCGATCGCCTGGAGCGGCCCGCACGACGTCGCTGAGCCCGGATCGGCCGGTCGAGGCTGGCGGTGGGTGCGGCGTCGCAGCCCGGGCGCGGTCGGCAAGGCGTCGCGCCGGATCGTTGTCGATTCGTTCTCGCCGTGCTCGGCCCTCGGCGGGACGTCCTACGCCGGGCGGCTCGGCCATCGCCGTGCGGTGTCTGTGCACCTACGGTCGCATGGCGGACCGTACCGCTGAGGATGTCCGACAAACGCCCTGGTCGAAGCCGTGCCCGTCCAACCGCGCCGGGCGAGCCCGACGCGAAGTGCACAGACAACGCAGCCCGTTCCCCCGAGCGGGACGACGCCGTTCAGCTGAACACCCGGGTCCACCGGCGGGGTGAGGTCGCGTCGTCCGCGGGAGTGTCTCGGCTCGGAACGGCGCGGGTGCCGGCGACGTGACCGTGGGCCGCGCTGACCTCGACACCGCGCCGGAGCGCTGACGCTGGCAACGACACCACCCGAGCAACGTTCACGGCATTCGGCCGACCCAGCCGTTGGATCCAGGCCGAGGCGCCGCTTCGTCCGGTGGCCGCTGCCGTGTCCGGAGGACGTCAGCCGGCGAGCACGCGGAAGACGTCGGCCCGCAGCCAGCCGAGCGACACCTCGAGGGCGACCCCGTCGATGCCGTTGACGGACTGCACCCACCAGGCGAGCTCGTCGCGGGCCGGCCCGAACAGCGCGGCGACCTCCGGCGGCGGGTGCGCCAGCGCCAGCTCGTAGGAGAGCCGTTGCAGGGGACGGTCGTCGTTCAGCTGCTCGAGCAACGACGCAAGGCTGGCGGATTCGAACAGTCGATCGGCCAACTCGTGCACCGGTGGCAGCCAGTCGGTCGGCCGCAACCACGACGTACCGGCCACCACCACCTCGTCGGCCAGCATCCGCTCGCGGCGCAGGTGGACGGCCGCGGCGCCGGCGGCCAGGCCGAAGGACGGCGCGACGTCGCCCGGCAACGGCGAGGAGTCCACCGATCGCACCAGCGTGCGGAACTCCATACCGGGCCGGATGCTGCCGGATCGCTGGACGCGCTCGGCCAGCGAGGCGTGGACCTGCCGCTGGATCCGGTAGGGGATGCGGCGGGTGACCAGGCGGTTGGACCCCGGGACGAGCTCGACCGCACGGCGGGCCATCAGCGCCTCCAAGCCGGCCACGACCTGCACCAGATCGAGGTCGCAGCCGAGCGCGAGCTGCTCCAACGGCGGCACGGGGGTACCCGGCAGCGCTGCGCCCAGCAGCACCGCGATCGCCGCGTCGAGCGGTAGGTCCGAGGCCGTGAACGGCGTGCCGGCAGCGGGCGATGGGTCACCGATTCGCCCGCTCATCGCCGGTCGATCCACGGGGCCGTCGCGGGCAGCTCCGCGCCGCACCCGGTACCGAACGCGAGGGCGGCGAGGCCGGCCACCAGGACGGAAGCGGAGCTCAGATGTCGCGGCTGCACAGTCGGGCACCTTTCCTCGTCGAGCCTCGGCCGCTCAGCGCGGATGGGCGTGGCGCACCACCGCGGCGATCTCCTCGGCCAGGGACTGGGTGGCCGCCACCACCCCGCTGTAGCGCGCCGTGATGTCGGTGTCGAAGGCCAGCGACCGACCGTAGGCGTCGAGCACCGCGCCACCGGCGGCGGGAGCGAGGACCATGGCGGCGGCGAGATCGACGCTGCGGTGGGTGTCGGTGCCGGCGTCGACGAACGCGTCGAGCACCCCCGACGTGACCCACGCCGCCTCCAACGACGAGGATCCGAGCACCCGCACCCGGTCGGCCCGCCGGGCCAGGGTCAGGAAGGCGGTGGCGTCACCCTTGGGGCGGATCATCGACAGGAACGCGCCGTCGAGGCACAACCGGCCGCTGGCGCGCCTCGTCGCCCCGCCGTACCGGGTGGCATGCCACGCCTGGCCGGTGGCGAACCAGTAGGTGAGCGCCTCGTGGTACTGGTCGTCGACCACCAGCGCGGCGGTGAAGGTGGCGAGCGGCAGCCCGGCGGCGGCGTTGCCGGTCCCGTCGACGGGGTCCATCATCAGGGTCAGCGCGGAGCCGTTGTCCAGGTGGCCGCACTCCTCGCTGAGCACGTTGACCCGGAACGGGTGCACGGCGTGCAGGATCGCCTCCTCCACCAGCTCGTCGAGCCGGCTGGTCGGCGTGCCGTCGGCGCCGTCCGCCACCGGGGCGAGCAGCTGCGCCCGGTCCCACGCCCGCTGGCAGCGGTCCATGGCCTCCGACGCAGCGGTGCAGGCCGCCCGCAGCACCGGGTGCACCCCCGGCGGCAGGAACAGCTCCATGGCGGGATCGACGGGGCGGAGCGCGCGTTCAAGGGACATGATCGCATTCGAGCGCGGCCGGCCGGGCGCCTCAATGCTGCCGCACAACTGTTCATCGGCCCGCCGTCACCGGTTCACGCGATCCGCCAGACCCGTTCGCCCGAGCGATCTACCGTCGGCGGGGATGCCGCGAGCACAGCTGATCCTGTACGCCGTACCGACCGGTCTGCTCGGCGAGCAGTGCGACCGGTTCTTCCGCATGGCCCGGGCGGTCGCCCCGACGGCGGCGCAGACCTACCCGCCGCACTGCTCGCTCACCGGGTTCTTCCATCGGCCCGTGCACCGGGTGGCGGAGTCGACCGATGCCCTGGCCCTGACGTTCGATCGCAGTGGGCTCGACCCCGCGGGCCGCGTCGAGGCGTGCGAGGTGCAGCTGCTCGGCCTTCGCCGCCACGACGGCTGGCTGGGGCTCGAGCTCGCTTCCGAGCGGCTCTCGGCGGTCGCCGCCGCCTTCGCCCTGGCCTGCGCGCCCCGGCGGCAGCCGGGTGACGACGCGCTCCGTCTGAAGGACTGGCTGCACCTCAGCCTCGCCTACGACACCGACGGCGACACCCTCGACCGGCATGGCGCCCTGGCCCACGCCGTGGTGGACGACGGCCTGCAGTGCGACTGGGAGATCGGTCTGTGGCGACGCCATCCGGTCGACCGTTGGCAACGGCTCGCACCCAGCGCGTTCGCCACACCACGGCGCTGTTGAACATCGGGCGTCGGCCGGGCCAACGGCGGGCGAACAGCACCCGGCGCGACGGCGGTCTGTCACCATGGGCCTCGGACCCGCCGGACGGCTCCGACGTCTCGACGTGGACCGAGCGGTAGCGTCGCCGCCCCACCGGTCGACGCAATGGAGGTACGCGGCGTGCGTTCACACATCGAGATCGAGCTCAAGATGGCGGCGCCCGAGGGCCCCATCCTCGCCGGCGCACCGCTCGACGGGTTCGCGGTCGACGACGGCGGTACCGAGGCGCTGCACGCGACCTATTGGGATACCCCATCCCTCACGCTCACCACCGCCGGCCACTCGATGCGCCACCGCCGCGCCGACGGCGCCGGTGTGCGCGGCGGCGAGGACGGCTGGACCCTCAAGCTGGCGTCGCCCCCCGGCGCGATGGCCCAGCGGCGCGAGGTCCACCTCGACGGCCCCCCGGCCGGCCCGCCCGCGGCGGCGCTCGACATCCTGCAGGGTATCGTCGGCCATCATCGCCTGGCGCCCGTGGCGACGATCACCACCGTGCGCCACCGCATCTTGTTGCGCGGCACCGACGGCACGACGCTGATCGAGCTCGTCGAGGACGAGGTCACCTCGACCGTGCGGGGCGAGGCGGGACCGTCGTTCCGGGAGATCGAGGCCGAGCTGCTCGCCGGCGACGTCGCCGCTCTGCGTTCGCTGGGAAAGTTGCTGCGCAAGCGTGGGGCCGGCACACCGGACCCCACCCCCAAGATCGCCCGGGTCCTGGCCGGCGTGCCGGCCGAGGCCGCCACCGGGACCGGGACCGGTGTCGGCGCCGACGCCGTGCCGGTGACGGTCGCCGAGCTCGTCGGCTGGACGATCGGACGCGCCACGCGCCAGCTGCTGGAGCGCGATCCGGCGATCCGGCTCTCGGCCGAGCCCGACGACATCCACAAGGCGCGCGTGGCCACGCGACGCCTCCGCTCCGACCTTCGATCCCTCGGGGAGCGGGTCGACGCCTTCCGGGTGGACGGCCTGCGCCGCGAGCTGGCCTGGGTGGGCGCCATGCTCGGTGAGGTGCGCGACCTCGACGTGCTGACCGAGCGGATCGGCTCGCAGTCGGTCGGCCGCGGCGCCGACGTGGCAGCCACCGCCGCAGCCGCCGTGCGGGATAGCCTCGCTGCGCAGCGCCGGGCCGCGGTGCACCAGCTCCACGACGTCATGCGATCCAGCCGCTACCTCGGCCTCTTGGCCGACCTGCAACGCCTGGCCGACCAGCCGCCGCTCGCCGCCGGCCAGGACCCGTCGGCCTCCGCCGAGCGCGCCGGCCGCCACGCCGTCTCCGACGCCGTGCAACGGGTCCGCAAGCGGGTTCGCCGGCTCGGCCGCCACCCGAGCGCAGAGGCGCTGCACGACCTGCGCAAGGCGGCCAAGCGGGCCCGTTACGCGGCTGAGCTCGTCGGGCCGATCTCCGGCGGGCGCACCGATCGCCTCGCCCGGCGGCTTGCCCGCCTCCAGGAGACCCTCGGCGACAACCAGGACGCGGCCACCGCGCACGAATGGCTGTTGCGGGCCAAGCGTGACAGCACCGACGTCGAGGAGGCGTTCCTACTCGGTCGTCTGATGGAGGTGAACCGCAGCTCGGCGCCGGACCTCCACGACGTGCTCGCCGCCTGGCACCGGGCCGCGGCGCCACGATCGGTGAGCTGGCTTCGCTGATCGCTGATCGCTGATCGCCCCTGGACGGTTCGCCGGCCGTGCCGCCGAACCGCGACGGCCGGTGCTCAGGCCGGGTGGGCGGCCCGGCGGCGCCGGATCCGCTCGGCGGCGGGGGGTTCGGCCGGCAGGCCGGTCTCGATGAAGGCCACGCGCTCGCCGATGCTGACGGCGTGGTCGCCGATGCGTTCGTAGTAGCGGGAGATGAGCGCCAGCTGCACGGCGGGCTGCACGGCCATGGCGGCGGTCTCGTGCAGGGCGAACATGGCCTCGATGAAGTCGCGCTGCAGCTGGTCCAGGTGGTTGTCCATGTCCTCGATCGCCGCGCCCAGCGCGCCGTCGCCGTCGAGGTAGGCGTCCGTCGCCGTGCGCAGCAGCCGCACCGCCTCGTCGCTCATCAGCGCGATGATCCCCCGCAGGCGGGCGGGGATGTCCGCCCCCTGGATCCGCATCGCACCCTTGGCGATGTTGACCGCCAGGTCCGCCGCCCGCTCGAGGTAACCGTTGATGCGCATGGTCGCCGCCAGCACCCGCAGGTCCGCCGCCATCGGCGCCTGCAACGCGAGCAGCCGGAAGCAGGCGTGCTCGATCTCGAGCGATCGCACGTCGAGCACGTCGTCGCCGTCGATGATCATCTGGGCGGTGACCGCATCGCCGTCGAGCAACGCGTCGGTGGCACGGGTGACCATCTCGGTGGTCAGCGCAGCCAGCCGCACCAGGTCCCGCCGGATCGTCTCCAGGTCTCGGTGGAAGCCCTTGCGCAGTTCGTCGGCCATGGAAGGTGCACTCCTCGGGAGGATCAGCCGAAGCGGCCGGTGACGTAGTTCTCGGTCCGCTGGTCCGCCGGGGCGGAGAAGATCTTCTCGGTGTCGTCGTACTCCACCAGCACGCCCGTGCGGCGATCCGAGTCCGGGTTGACCTCGACGGTGAAGAACGCGGTCTTGTCCGAGACCCGCGCCGCCTGCTGCATGTTGTGGGTCACGATCACGATCGTGTAGTCCGCCTTGAGCTCGTGCATGAGGTCCTCGATCCGCCCGGTTGCGATCGGGTCGAGGGCGGAGCACGGCTCGTCCATCAGCAGCACGTCGGGGTTCGACGCGATGGCGCGGGCGATGCACAGGCGCTGCTGCTGGCCGCCCGACAGGCCCAGAGCCGAGGACTTGAGCCGGTCCTTGACCTCGTCCCACAGCGCGGCCTTGCGCAGCGAGGTCTCCACCAGCTCCTCGAAGCCCGCCTTCGGCATGCCGGAGATGCGCGGGCCGAACACGATGTTCTCGTAGATCGACTTGGGGAACGGGTTGGGCTTCTGGAACACCATCCCGATGCGTCGCCGCACCTCCACCGGGTTCACCGCCGGTTGGTACAGATCGATGCCGTGGTAGCGCACCGCGCCCGTCACGCGGCAACCCTCGATGAGGTCGTTCATGCGGTTGAGGCACCGCAGCACGGTGGACTTGCCGCAACCGGACGGGCCGATCATGGCGACGATCTCGTGCGGCGGCACGTCGAGGTCCACGTCCTTCACGGCGAGGAACTCGCCGTAGTAGACGTGGAGGTCATCCGCCTGCAGGACCGCAGGCGACGCTGGCGTTTCGGTCACGACTCCCTCGGGTTGCGTGCGGCTGACGGTGGGACGCTGGGGGGCCCGTACCTGCTCGGTGCTCACTGCTACCTCTTCTTCTCGAACCGATTGCGCATAATGATGGCGGTGGCGTTGGCCATGAGCACCACCACGAGCAGCACGATGATCGCCGCCGCGGTCGCCCGGTCGAACCCCTCCCGGGCGTTGGTCGACCAGCTGGCGATGACGATGGGCATGGCCGTGAACTGCTCGTGCAGCTGGGCGGGGTTGAGCAGCCCGCCGCTGTAGCCGACCGAGCCGGGGATGGCGCCGACCAGGATCAGCGGCGCCGCCTCACCGAGCGCCCGGCCCAACGACAGCAGCGTACCGGTAAGTATGCCGGGGGCGGCATAGGGCAGGACGTGGCTCCTCGTCACCTCCCAGCGGGTGGCACCGACCCCGAAGCCGGCCTCCCGCAGGCTGGAGGGCACCGCCCGGATGGCCTCGGCGGAGGTGATGATCACCACCGGCAGGACCAGCACCGCGACGGCCAACGCACCGGACAGGGCGGTCTTGCCGCCTGTCACCGGCTCCAGCACGGTGACGAAGATGGTGTAGGCGAGGATCCCGTAGACCACCGAGGGCACCCCGGCGAGGTTGCGGATGTTGAGCTCGATGAAGTTGGTCAGCCTGGTCTTCGGGGCGTACTCCTCGAGGTACACCGCGGCGGCGATGCCCAGCGGGAAGGCGACGATGGTGACGATGATGGCGATCCACAGCGTGCCGCGCAGGCCCTGGAACACGCCGGCCTCCGCGGCCCGCGAGCGGGACTCCGCGGTGAGGAAGTCCCCGAGCCGCCCGCTCACCGTCCCCCAGCCCAGGCTCAGCACCTGGCCCAGCAGCACGGCGAGGATGACGACGGTGAGCAGCAGGCCCAGCTGCAGCACGGTGCGGAACAGCGTGCCGGACAGGTCCCGCGAACCCTTCAGGTCGCGACGGACGCGTTCGGCCGTGCCACGGTCGAGGATGGTGGGCAACGCCACGGTTGGGACTCCTAGTACTTCTGCCGCACGCGGCGGACGATGCGGGTGGCGGCGACGTTCAACCCGAGCGTGATGAGGAACAGCAGGAAGCCCACGAAGAACAGGCTCTGGTAGGCGTTGCCCTGCCCCACGACCGCGTCCGACCCGCCGGCGAGCGACGCCATCGCCGCGGTCATGGTGAGGCTCGGCTGGAAGGGGCTGGCGGTGAACTGCGCCTGATCGGCCCCTCCGGCGATGAGCACCACCATGGTCTCGCCGATGGCTCGGGAGATGGCGAGGATCGCCGCCGCCACCAGACCTGACACCGCAGCGGGCACGACGATGCGCAGGCTGGTCGTCATCCGGCGCGCCCCGAGGCCGGCCGAGGCTTCGCGCAGGGCGTTGGGCACCGACGACATGGCATCCTCGGAGACCGACGCCACCAACGGGATCGTCAGGATGGCGACGCCGAGGCCGGCGGCGAACAGGTTGGACAACGGCGCATCGGGGTTCAGTCGCTGCACGACGTTGGGCGAGATCCACGTGAGCGCGAAGAAGCCGAGCACCACGCTCGGGATGCCGGCCAGGGTTTCGAGCACCGGCTTGATGATCCGCCGGGACCGCGCCGAGGCGTACTCGGCCAGGTACACGGCGGAGGCGAACCCGATGGGGAAGGCGACCACGATGGCGATGCCGGTCACCATCAGCGTCGCCACGACGAGGGTCTTGATGTCGAAGAAGCCCTCTCGGGGGAACCAACCGCTCGTCCACAGCGAGCCGAGATCCGCGCTGCTCAGGAACCGCCCCGCCTCGGTCACCAGCGACACGACGATCAGCACGGAGATGAGCACGGAGGTCATGGCCGCGCCCATGAGGAACAGCTTGACCCGGCGCTCTCGGGCGAGGCGCTTGCGGCTGCCGCGCAGGTCCCCGATGGTGAGGGCCGGGTGGTCGACGATCGTGATGTCGGTCATCAAAGCTCCAGACGGTGCCCCGGCAGGGGCCGGTGCGGCCCCTGCCGGTGCGTCACCGGTCGTTCGTGCTCGGGCCTCAGCCCGTCACGGCCTTCCACGCCGCCACGGTCTCGGCCAGCTCCGAGTCGGGCAGCGCCACGTAGCCGACTTCGCTCACGGCTTCGTAGCCGGCCTCGAGGTAGTAGTCCACGTAGCCCACCAGTGCGTGGCTCTCCGCCGCCTTCTTGGTGTTCACGTAGATGAACAGCGGGCGGGCGAGCGGGTAGGACCCGTCGGAGATCGTCTCGGCCGATGCGTCGACACAGCCGTCGCCGGCGTCGACGGCGATCTCACCGATCTTGTCGCCCTGCTCCTCGGCGAAGGCGAAGCCGACCCAGCCCAGCGACGTGGCGGTGCCCTCGATGTTCTTCACGATCACGTTGTCGTCGGCGGAGGGGTTGTAGTCCTTGCGGATGGTGCCCTCTTTGTCCTCGGTCAGCTTGCCGGCCTCGACGCGGTCCCCGGCGATCGGGTCGATGGCGAGCTCGAGGAAGCTGTCGTAGGTGCCCGACTCCGCCCCGGGGGCGGTGATGGACAGCGGCGCGTCGGGGAACTTGGTGGTGGAGCCCAGCTCGGTGGCGAGCGCCTGGGCGTCGGACCAGTTGTCGAAGCCCTCGGACTCGGGGCCGATGAGCGCGTACAGGTCGTTCAGGCTCAGGCACTCGACGGCGGTGTTCTTGGGGCTCGTCACCACGGTCATGCCGTCGTAGGCGACCTTCAGCTCGACGTACTCGACGCCGGACGCCTTGCACGCCTCGGCCTCCTCGTCCTTGATCGGCCGGGAGGCATCGGAGATGTCGGTCTCGCCGGCGCAGAACACCTTGAACCCGTCCCCGGTGCCGGGGCCGGCGACGGTGATCTCCACGTCGCCCTGCTCGTCGTTGAACAGTTCCTTCACCCGCTGCGAGATGGGCTCGACGGTGGAGCTACCGGAGATGTTGATCTTCCCCGAGAGCTTCTCGGCGGCGCCGGAACCCCCGGCGCTGTCCGTCCCTTCGGCGGCAGCGGCCGACGTCGTGGTTGCGTCGTCGGCCGCGTCATCGCCGCCGCAGGCCCCCGCGACGATCGTCAGGGCGAGAAAGCTGGCCGCGAATCCGGCTCGGCGCTTGGTGGTCACACGTGCTCCTCTGAGGCTTCGTTGTCGTTGTACACCGGCAAGCTAGAGAGGCCATGTGGCGCGCATCCGAGCACGGGGTGAACGAGCAGTGAACGATCACTGAAACCTTGGCGACCGCACTCACCGGGGACACGCTGGCCATGCGGCGCTCAGCGCTCCGGCACGAACTTGTAGCCGAGACCCCGGATGGTGGTGATGTGCTCGGGGTTGGCGGGATCCAGTTCGACCTTGGCCCGAAGCCTCTTGATGTGCACGTCGAGGGTCTTGGTGTCCCCGACGTAGTTGATGCCCCAGACCCGGTCGATGAGGGTCTCGCGGGTCAGCACCCGGCCGGCGTGCTCCAGCAGGCAGGCCAGCAGCTCGAACTCCTTCAACGGCAGGGCGGTCGGCTCGCCGCGGATGGTCACCTCGTGCCGATCGAGGTCCATGACCACCGGCCCGGCCTCCAGACGGTCGGCCGGCTCGGCCGGATCGTCCGCCGTCTCCGCCGTGCGGCGCAGGACGGCGCGCATGCGGGCCACGAGCTCCCGCATGCGGTACGGCTTGGTCACGTAGTCGTCGGCGCCGACCTCGAGGCCGACGACCGCGTCGATCTCCCCGCTGCGGGCGGTCACCATGATGATGGGCACCGTGGAGCTGCGGCGCAGCTCGCGGCACACGTCCACGCCGGAACGGCGCGGCAGCATCACGTCGAGCAGGACGAGGTCGGGCCGGACCTGCTCGAAGCGTTGCAGGGCCTCGTGGCCGTCCCGGGCGACCTCGACGCGGAAGCCCTCCCGCCGCAGGCCGATGGTCAGGGCGTCGACGAAGGACTCCTCGTCCTCGACGAGCAGCACGGTGGTGAGCTGTTCCACGGATGGCGGCCCTTCAGCCGTTGGACTCGGCGCGGAGCCGGATCCGCTCCGCCGCCGGGTGCTCGGGGGTCTCGCCCGATGCGATGAACGCCACCCGCTCGCCGATGTTGACCGCGTGGTCCCCGATGCGCTCGAAGTAGCGGGCGATCAACGCCAACTGCACCGCGGGCTGCAACTCCAGCAACGACGCGTCGTGCGCCTGGAACATCGCCTCGATGAAGTCGCGCTGCAGCTGGTCGAGCTGGTTGTCGATGTCGTGCAGGGCGGCGCCGAGCGGGCCGTCGTTGGCGGCATAGGCGTCCATGGCGATGGCGAGCATGCGCACCGCCTGTTCGCTCATGCGGGCGATGATGCCCCGCAGCCGCGGCGGGATGTCATGGCCGTAGATGCGCCGGGCACCTTTGACGATGTTGACGGCCAGGTCGGCCGAACGCTCCAGATCGCTGTTGATGCGCATGCTGGCAGCGAGCACGCGCAGATCGGCCGCCATCGGGTTCTGCAGGGCGAGCAGCCTGAAGCAGCGGTGCTCGATGTCGGCGGACAGCACGTCGACCTCGTCGTCGTGGTCGATGATCGCCTGGGCCATCAACAGGTCGCCGTCGAGCAGCGCGTCGGTGGCCCGGGTGACCATCTCGGCGGTCATGGCGGCGAGCTGCGCCAGGTCCTGACGCATGGCGTCGAGCTCTCGGTGGAAGTTCTTGCGGATCTCGTCCGGCATCGTCACCCATCTCCTGTGCCGCGGCGTTGCGGCCGGTCGGTCGCGCCACGCGCGAGCGGCCACCGTACGGGGCGGCGATGGCGGCGACGTTGAGTCCAGGTGAGGAGCAGCCGAACGATGCGTGAACCCTTGGCAACACGACCCCGCCGCCCACCCGTCGACCACCCGCTGCCGGCGAACTGTTCACGACTCGTTCACTTCGATGTCGCCCGTCGGTCGAGAAGCGGACATCTCCGGTCCCTAGCTTGCAGAGTTCTCCAACCCAGCGGAGCGGGGTGGCGGCTCACGCCACCCCGCTCCCGCCCGCTTCCGATCGGGCCCGGCGCGGGAGGGCGCCCACATGGGGCAACACCGCCATCACGAGGACGAGGTCGAGGTCGTCCCGAGACCCGGGCGCACCGCCACGGGCGCGGAACGGCGCGCCGCGCCGCGCGTGCTGCTGTTCCCGGTCGATCAGGCCGACGCCGAGCGGCTGGCGCACGCCCTGACCGAGGAGGGATGCGAGGCGAGCGTCGCGCCCGCCGACGCCGATGCGGTCGAGCTGCTGCACTACGTCGACCCGGACATCGTGTTGATCGAGGTCGCCGCCGGCCGTCCCGCCGGCCTCGACCTGCTCCGCGTCCTGCGCGGTCGCTCCGACGTGCCCATCGTGGTGGTCTCGTCGACCAACGCCGAGCTCGACGCGGTGCTGGCCCTCGAGCTCGGCGCCGACGACTTCGTCGCCCACCCGGTCCGTCACCGCGAGCTGCTCGCCCGGATGCGCGCGGTGCTGCGGCGCTCCCCGCCCGCTGCGAGCGCCGGCCCGCGGCCGGCGACGCCGTCGCTGCAGGGCGGTGACATCTGCGTCGATGTCGACAGCCACGAGGTGACCGTGCGCGGCGAGGCGCTGCACCTCCCGCTGCGCGAGTTCGAGATCCTCGCCCTGCTGATCGAGCATCGGGGCCGGGTGCTCACCCGGGACACCATGTTCCGGCGCATCTGGGGACCGAACTTCAGCGGCGACCCCAAGACCCTCGACGTGCACATCAAGCGTCTGCGCGAGAAGCTCGAGCCGGATCCGGCCAACCCGGCGCGGATCGTGACCGTGCGCGGTGTCGGCTACAAGTTCGTGTCGTCCGGTTGAGCTGCGCCTCCGACCGGACCCGCCGGCCTCGGCCCACCGTGCCGTACCATACGGATTGGTCTGCTCGATCCGAACAGGTCGACCCGTGCGCGATCGTGTCGCCCACATCGAGGCCCGAGAGGGCGAAAGGATCGGATCTGCGAATGGACGCGCCGTCCCCCCATGCGACGGAGTCGGTCATCGGCATCGACGAGCTCATCACCTCGCTGCGCGAGCGCACCGTGGAGGAGTTGCTCGCGCCCGGCCTGTCGGTGCAGGGGACCTTCGACGAGGTCGACGATCCGGTCCTGGTCGGGCCCGACGGCGTACCGGTGGACACCTGGCGCGAGGGCTACCCCTACCACGAGCGGATGACGCGCCAGGACTACGACCACGCCAAGCGCCTCCTCCAGATCGAGCTGCTGAAGGCCCAGACGTGGCTCGGCGACACCGGCCGGCGCCTGGTGATCCTGTTCGAGGGCCGCGACGCGGCGGGCAAGGGCGGAACCATCAAGCGGTTCATGGAGCACCTGAACCCGCGCTTCGCCCGCGTGGTCGCCCTCTCCGCCCCCTCGGAGCGGGAGCGGGGCCAGTGGTACTTCCAGCGCTACATCGGCCACCTGCCGACCCGGGGCGAGATCGTGCTCTTCGATCGCTCGTGGCACAACCGCGCCGTCGTCGAACACGTCATGGGCTACTGCAGCGACGAGGACTACGAGCTGTTCATGGAACAGGCCCCTGCGTTCGAGCACCTCCTCGTCGACGCCGGCATCCACCTGGTGAAGCTGTGGTTCTCGGTGTCGCGCCGCGAGCAGATCACCCGGTTCACCATCCGCCGCATCGACCCGGTCCGCCAATGGAAGCTCAGCCCGACCGATCTCGCCTCGCTCGACAAGTGGGATCAGTACACCGCGGCCAAGGAATCGATGTTCCGGCGTACGCACACCGCCGAGGCGCCGTGGACGGTGGTGCGCTCCAACGACAAGAAGCGCGGCCGGGTGGAGGCGATGCGCTTCGTGCTGGCATCGCTCGACTACCCCGACAAGGACCAGCGCGTCGTCGGCGCACCCGACCCGCTGATCGTGGGCCCGCCCGACGTGGTGGCGGCCGAGGCCGGCGAGGTGCCGCACTGAGCGGGGCCACCATCGCGGCGCGCCCGACCCGCCCGTTCGTCGCGCAACGGCCACCTCGCCGTCATCGAGCGCTCACCCGGCCTCAACCCGGGTTGCGTAGCGTTTCGGCCCATGGCCGACGGCGCGATCGAACGGTGATGCAACCCCGTCGCCTGCGGCGTCGCCCGGCGCCGGCGCCCACCGGGGGCGGTAAGTTCGTCGCCGCGGTGGTGCACCCCCACGTCGACCCGGAGCACGGCGCAGCGGCCATCGCCGGGCGGCTCGCCGACGAGTTCCCTCCCCGCCGCCTGCTGGTCGTCAGCTTCGACCGGCCCGCATGGCAACGAGCGCTGGGGTTGGACGGTTTGGCCCAGTCGCTGGAGCCATTGCCCCTGTGGTGGCCGGACGACCCTGCATACTGGTCGGTACCGGCGACGCCTCCGCTGACGGCGCCGCTGGCCCGCCGCGGTCTGCACCCCGAGCACCGGTGGTCCGGTCTCGGCTGGCGCACCGCCATCCGGGCCACGGCGTGGCGGCACCCGGACCTCGAGCTGCTGCTCACCGTCTGCCCGCCGCAGCACCCAGCCCGCGAGCGCTCCGGACGCACCGAGGTGGTGCGGGTCGGGAGCCGGTGACCGCCGCAGGACCCGTCGGGCGGGGCGGGTCGCGGCGCGAGGTGGCGATGCTGTTCCTCAAGCTCGGCGTGATCGGCTTCGGCGGGCCGGCTGCGCACATCGCGCTCATGCGTGACGAGGTCGTGCGTCGACGTCGCTGGCTCGACGACGCCGAGTTCCTCCGCCTCGTCGGCGCCTGCAACCTGATCCCGGGACCGAACTCCACCGAGCTGGCCATCCACCTCGGGCACCGGCGCGCCGGCTGGCGGGGGTTGGTGTTGGCGGGAGCCGCCTTCATCGGCCCGGCCGTCGTCATCGTCGGGGTGCTCGCCTGGCTCTACGAGCGCTACGGCACCGACCCGACGGTCCTCGACCTCCGCTACGGCATCCTGCCGGTGATCGTCGCCATCGTCGGCCAGGCGCTGCACGGGCTCGCCGCGGCCTCGCTCACGCGGCCCGCTCACGTGCTGCTCGCCGCCGCGGCCGCCGCCGGCTTCCTGGCCGGGGTGCACGAGCTCGCCATCCTGGCGGCCGCCGGCGCCGCCTCAGCCCTCGTCGTGGCCCGACCCCGACCCCGACGCCGCGGTTCGGGGTTCGCCGCCCTGGTCCTGCCGCTCACCACCGCCTCGACGCGTTCGAGCCGCGCCGGGCTGTGGCCGCTGTTCGGCGTCTTCCTCGAGATCGGAAGCGTGCTGTACGGCTCCGGATACGTGCTGCTGGCGTTCCTGCAACGCAACATCGTGGACGAGCGCGGCTGGCTGAGCACCGAGCAGCTGCTCGATGCGGTCGCCGTCGGCCAGGTCACCCCCGGACCGGTCTTCAGCACCGCCACGTTCGTCGGATGGCAGGTCGCCGGGCCGGCCGGCGCCGCGGTCGCCACCGCCGGCATCTTTGCGCCCTCGTTCCTCTTCGTCGCGCTGCTGAGCCGGATCCTTCCGGTGGTGGAGCGGCACCGAACCGCCCGGGCCGCGCTCGACGGCGTGACCCTGGCCTCGCTCGGGCTCATGGCGGGTGTGCTCGTGGAGCTCGTGCGCACCGCGGTGATCGACGGGCTGACCGCAGCCATCGCGGTGACGGCGCTGGCGGTGGCGATCCGATACCGAGTCAACACCGTGTGGCTGGTCGGTGCCGGCGCGCTCATCGGCGCGCTGCGCGCGTTCCTCTGATCCGGCCGGGCACGGCGGCGA
Organism: Acidimicrobiales bacterium; assembly: GCA_020846295.1. GTDB lineage: Bacteria > Actinomycetota > Acidimicrobiia > Acidimicrobiales > CAIXPF01 > CAIXPF01. The sequence continues at coordinate 15,546 of JADLEF010000138.1, read as the reverse complement.
TCACTCGGCCAGGCGTCGGGCCCAGGCCTCGAGGTGCTCCGCCGGCGCGCCGGCATCGAGGAACCAGCCCGCGGCCCCGCCGTGCTCCGCGTGCAGCCACGCCAGCAGCTCCTCCATCGTCGCCGCGTCGGAGGCCATGGCGGCGGCGGTCGCCTCGGCGGCGAAGCGGGCATAGCCGGACATCGACGCCAGGCGCTCCCGTACGCGATCGATGCGGCTCGCGGTCGCGGCGTAGTCGGCCACGATCGCATCGGGCCGCACACCGGCGGCATCGAGCAGCAGCGCCACCAGCACGCCGGTGCGGTCCTTGCCCGCGGCGCAGTGCACCACCGCCGGCGCACCGTGCGGGCCGACCAGGCGCTCCAGTGCGGTGACGAACGCCGCCGAGCCGACCTCGAGGAAGAACCGGTAGGCGTCCGCCATCGAGCCCGACGGGTTCAGCGCGTTCCCATGAGCGGCGCGACGTTCGGCCAGCACCGCATCGGTGAACACCTCCAACTCGGAGTAGTGGACGCCGGCTTCGGCCAGGCGGCCCCGACCGCGCTCCGAGCGCTCACCTGCGGCGCGGAGGTCGACGACGTGGCACACCCCGAGCCGCTCCACGAGCAGCGCGACATCGGCTTCGGTGAGATCGTGCAGGGCGTCGGATCGCAGGAGCACGCCGCCGCGGGTCGTCCCTCCAGCGGCCAGGGGCAAACCGCCCACATCGCGGCAGTTCGCCACGCCCTCGAGCTCCAACCATCGGTGAACGACCATCCCCGAATCGTGCCAGCGCCGCGTGAACCGCAGGAAAACGACCCGGGACCGATCGGCGAACGGGATTCGGATTCTCGGCGCCAGCCGCCGGTTCGTCGCTCCAGGGGCGTCACCCCGGGCGGGGCCACCCGGCCTCCCGGCGGCCCCGACCGGCGGCGAGGTACGGTGTCCACCGCCGGAACCCTCACCCGAGGGCAAGGTGGCCGATCAGCTGACTGGGGAGGACCATGGAAGTCTTCGAGACGCCGCTGCCCGGCGTCGGCTCCCGCTACGAGTTCACCACGCAGGCAGGAGACCGCCTCGCCATCGTGGCGCGGCGGGACCGCCGCCGGGATCTCGTCCTCTACGACGATGCCGACCCCGACGCCTGCCGGGCCACCATCGAGCTCACCGGGGAGGAGTCCTCCGTGGTGGTCGAACTGCTCGGGGGCACGAAGCTGACCGAGCGCCTGTCCGATCTGCGCCACGAGGTCGAGGGCCTCGCCATCGAATGGGTGACCATGCCCGACGCGGGCGGACTCACCGGCCGGACCATCGGCGACGGCACCATCCGCACCGCGACGGGCGCGTCGGTCGTGGCGGTGATCCGCAGTGGTGCATCGATCCCCGGACCGGGGCCCGACTTCCGCTTCTCGGCGGGCGACATCGTGCTGGTGATCGGTTCCACGGCGGCGGTGCAGGCAGCCGCCACCACCCTTGCCGGCTGACCGAACCACGACCCGAGGGACCGACCGGCAATGAACGAACTGGCGGCGCTGTTCGCCGCGTCCACCACCGGCGATGCGCTGCTCGAACTGGGCGGCGTCCTGCTCGTCCTGGCGGTGCTCGGGCGCGTCGCCCACCGCGTCCGCCTGCCGACGATCCCGCTCTACCTCCTCGCCGGGCTGCTCATGGGCCAGGGCAGCGTCATCCCGCTGGCGGCGAGCTCTGGCTTCATCCGCATCGCCGCCGATGTCGGCGTGGCCCTGCTGCTGCTGTTGCTGGGGCTGGAGTACACCCCGGCGGAGCTGCGTCAGGGGCTCACCGGCGGCTGGCCCGCCGGGCTGGTCGATCTCGCCGCCAACGCCACCCCCGGGTTCGTCGCCGGGCTGCTGCTCGGTTGGGGCCCGACCGCCGCCACGGTGCTGGCCGGCGTGACCTACATCTCGTCGTCGGGCATCATCGCCAAGCAGCTGATCGATCTCGGCCGCATCGGCAACCGGGAGACGCCCAGCGTGTTGACCGTGCTGGTGCTGGAAGACCTCGTCATGGCGGCCTACCTGCCGCTCGTCGGCGTGCTGCTCGTCGGCTCGACGCTCGGCGAGGCGGCGCTGTCGGTCGGGCTCGCCCTCTTCGCCGTGGGCGTTGCGCTGCTCGCCGCCACCCGGTACGGCACCCACCTCACCCGGGCGTTGGACACCGGCTCGGCGGAGCTGCTGCTGCTCAGCATCCTGGGGCTCACCCTCACCATCGGGGGCCTCGCGGAGCGGCTGCAGATCTCGGCCGCGGTGGCGGCGTTCCTCATCGGCGTGGCGCTGTCGGACCGCGTCGCGGAGCGCAGCCGCGAGATCCTCCAGCCCATCCGCGACGTGTTCGGCGGCCTCTTCTTCGTGTTCTTCGGGCTGCAGATCGACCCGCGCACCCTGCCGCCCACCCTGCTTCCGGCGGTCCTGCTCGCCCTGGTGGGTGCCGCCACCAAGGTGGGCACCGGCTGGTGGGCGGCGAGGCGGGAGGGCGTCGGGCCCCGGGGGCGTCTCCGCGCCGGGATCTCGCTGATCCCCCGTGGGGAGTTCTCCATCGTGATCGCCGGGCTCGCCGTCGCATCGGGCGGTGAAGCTCGCCTCGGGCCGCTGGCCGCCAGCTACGTGCTGGTGCTCGCCATCGGCGGGTCCATCGCCATGCGCTACGCGGACCGGGCGCCCAGGTCTCGCACCTGAGCGCCCGCGGGGTGCGGCGCCGACCGCTCGGCCGGCGCCGCACCCGCTCCGGGATCTCAGCGAGCGGCTGCCGCCAGCGGGGAGTGCCCCGCACCGAGCGAACCACCGGAGGTGACATCGGGGCCGTAGCCGGCGCTGCCGTGCTCGGCGATGTCCAGCCCGGCGACTTCCTCCTCCTCCGGCACCAGGAGGCCCATGGTCGCCTTGATGGCCAGGAACAGCCCCGTCGCGGTGACGGCCACGAACGCAGCCACGGCCACCACCCCGATCAGCTGGCTCACCAGCTGGCTGGCACCGCCGCCGTAGAACAGGCCCTGCTTCCAGAAGTCCGTGTCGGCGGTGGCGAACAGGCCCACCGAGAGCGTGCCGAACGCACCGCACACGCCGTGCACCGAGATGGCGCCCACCGGGTCGTCGATGCCGATGCGATCGAAGAACAGCACACTGAAGAACACCAGCACGCCGCTGAGACCGCCGATGATCACGGCGCCGACGTTGCTCACCGCAGCGCACCCGGCGGTGATGCCGACCAGGCCGGCGAGCATGCCGTTGGCCGCCATCGCCACATCGGGTTTGCCGGCCTTGAACCACACCGCGAGCATCGCGGTGATCGCGCCGGTGGCCCCGGCGAGCGTGGTGGTCACCGCGATGCCGCCGATGGCACCATCGGCGGCCAGCTCTGAACCCGGGTTGAAGCCGTACCAGCCGACCAGCAGGATGAACGTGCCGAGCACCGCGTAGGGGATGTTGTGGCCCGGGATCGCACGCGGACGTCCGTCGGGCCCGTACTTGCCGATGCGGGGGCCGAGGATCTTCGCCCCGACCAGCGCCGCGACACCGCCGGTCATGTGCACCATCGTCGAGCCGGCGAAGTCGTGGAACGGCGTGCCGAGCTGCGCCAGCCAGCCACCGCCCCAGTTCCAGTGCACGACGATCGGGTAGATCACCGCGGAGATGCCGATGCTGTACACGAAGTAGCTCTTGAACTTCGTGCGTTCGGCCATCGCCCCCGACACGATCGTCGCCGCCGTGGCCGCGAACGCGACCTGGAACACGAAGGTGACCGGCACGGTGAGCGTGCCGTACTGGAACGCACCATCGCCGAGGAACCACCCGTTCCACCCGATGAAGTCATTGCCCGCACCGAAGGCGAACGCATAACCGACTGCGAAGAACGCGATCGCGCCGGCACAGAAGTCCATCATGTTCTTCATCATGATGTTGGCGACGCTCTTCGCCCGCGTGAGCCCCGCCTCCACGAGTGCGAAGCCGGCCTGCATGAAGATCACCAGCACCGCGCTGAGCAACACGAAGACGTTGTCCAGGTTCGTCTGGACCGCCTCCGCGCTCACCGCATCCTGCGCGCCGGCCGGCAGCGCCGCTGCCATCAAACCGACACCGGCCGCACCGAGGCAGGCCATCAACCGAACTTTCATCTCATCTCCTCAACTCGAAACGGACAACACCAGCCACATCCCGATCGGCATGGCGGTCCCCGGTTCACGAGATCGGAGTCGAGTGATTTGAGCAACGAAGCCTCCAGGGCGCGCATCGAACGATGCCGACCAGACTTCCCGGCTCACCGATGCGAACGATACGGGCCCCGCCCCCCGGGTGGGAAGGGTTGGCTGTGAACGGCGTATGAACGGATGCGAGCCGCCTGATCACCGTTGCCCGCGAGCACCACACAGCCACCTTGCACGACGATGGCGCGCTGCTACATTGAGCCCGTAGGGCGTGCCGGGAAGTCTGGTCGGCGACAGAGAGCGATCACCGAGAGGGAGAACCGTTGTCGCTGCACGCCCGCACGCTGTCCGATGCCGAGCAGTTCGCGTCGCCCGACGACATCGAACTGGTCGCGTGGCCGGTCCCCCCGAAGGTCCGTGCCGAACTGCGGGCGCGGGGCTCGCTCTGCCTCTACCTGGTGCCGGCCGCCGATGTCCCACCCGACGACCTTCGGCCCACCGAGGACTGGGTACGGGCGGATGCCGACCCGGTCGAGGTCCACTGGCGGATCCGTCGGCTCCAGGCCGATCGGCAGCAGCGCATCGAGCCACCCCAGTGCCGCGACGGGTGCATCTTCTATCGAGGTGTCACGGTGGTCCTACCGCCGAGCTGCGAGCGCATCGCCGAGCTGCTGTGCGATCGCTACGACGAGCTGGTACCGAGCGCCCGGCTCATCGACGCCGACTCGGCGCCGCTGTCCGCTGCTGCCCTCAACACCCGCCTGCACCGGATCCGGCAGCTGGTCGAGCCGGCCGGGCTCTCGGTGACCAACGTCCGGGCGCGCGGCTACGTGTTGCACGCCCTGAGCGCGCCGCTGCGCTGAAGGCTGGGGTGGCGGCGCCGTAGGCTGCGCCGGTGATCCGCCTCGTCGCCACCGATCTCGACGGCACCCTGTGGGACCGCAGCGTCGAGCTGCACCCCGCCATCCGCGCCGCCATCGAGGAGCTGCAGCGGCGCGGCATCACCGTGCTCGCCGCCACCGGCCGCCGGCCCCGCAGCGCCCGCACCGCCCTGCACGACAACGGCCTGTTCGTCCCCGCCGTGTGCCTCGACGGCACCTTCGGCGAGGACTTCGTGCGCGGCGAACGCTTCCACGAGGCGTTGTTCCCGCCCGCCACCGCGGCGCGCGTGCTGGCCGCCTTCGCCGCCCACGGCGTCGCGCCCAACGTCTTCGTCGATCATCCGGAGATCGACGTGCTGCTCGCCGAGGCGCCCAGCCATCGTCCGAACCGGGCGGAGAGCCTGGCCGACTGGGCGCTGATCGGGCCGCTCGAGCTGGTGCTGCACGAGCACCGCGTCGCCGCCTTCACCGTCATCGGCGGCGAGCTCGAGCGCCTCGCCCCGCTGGCGGCCGCCATCGCCGGCGAGGGCCTGGCCCGGGCCACGCTGACCAGCGACTCGCTCTACGGGGGGACCTCCCTGTCGGTCATCCCGGCCGCCGCCAGCAAATGGGCCGGCGTCGCCGCCTTCGCCGCGCTGCTCGACGTCGCACCCGACGAGATCCTCGGTGTCGGCGACGCCGCGAACGACCTCGAGCTGCTACACGGCGCGGGCCACGCGGTGGCGGTCCGTTCGGCGGCGCCCGAGGTGCTCGCCGCCGCCGACGAGCTGATCGACACACCCGGCGAGGGGGGCTGGGCGCAGCTGGTCGCCATCTGCGAGCGCCTCGACGCCGGCGACCGCTGACCCCGATCACGGTCGGCCGACCCAACACGGTCATTGGCAGCGTGCTGAAGATGGTCGGTTGACCGAACCAGGGTCGACCCAACATGTTCGTCGTTGCCGCGAACGCCGCGGTGTTCGAGCGAGCGTGGCGGGTTCCGCTGTCGCCTTGCTCGTTGCCTCATGAAACGATGCCGGTCAGGCCACCGTGCGGTCGGTGGGGCTGGTCGTCGCGCCTGCACAACCCGCCACTTCTGGTGCTACGCGGCACCGCGGTCCATACCCATCGGTACGATCAAGCCAGGCCGCTCGCGGCCTCGCTCGAGCTTTTCAGCCCCCTGTTGGTGAGTTGGTCCGAGTCCATCCCCCCGGTCGGGTGGACCACGACCGCTGAAGGCAGCGACCCCGCGCGCTCAGTCCCCCATCAGGTGAGCACCGGCCGGCGGACGCGGGTGCCGAAGGGCCGCCCGGCGTGCACCTCGTAGGCATCGTCGTCGGGCTGCGCGGTCCGGTCGCGGTAGTTCGCCATGTCACCGGGGAACTGGGTGACGATGCGGCCCGACGGGCTGCGGTAGTAGTGGTTGCAGTCGTGGTTCCACACCTCGAAGCGCTCGAGCTCCGACTGCAGCGCCGCGTTGTAGGCCGTCTGCGCCTCCGCCTTGACGTCCATCCACACCAGCTCCTCGGCGTCGAGGCGCTGCAGGTGTCGCACGATGTACGCCACCTGGCACTCGATCATGTAGATGATCGAGCCCTGGTTGGTGTTCGGTCCATAGAGCATGAACAGGTTCGGGAACCCGTGGGTGGCGATGCCGAGGTAGGCCTGCGCACCATCGGCCCAGGCCTCGCGCAGGTCCCGTCCGCCTCGCCCGGTGACATCGAGGGCGGAGAGGTAGCGCTGCACCTGGAAGCCGGTGGCAGCGATGATCGTGTCGACCTCGCGATGGGTGCCGTCCGCGGTGACGACCCCCGTGGCGGTGACGCGGGCGATGGGATCGGTGACCAGCTCCACCTGCGGCAGGTTGAACGTGGGGTACCAGTCGTTGGAGATCAGCGGCCGCTTGCAGCCGTACGGCTCGCTCGGCGTGAGCTTGGCCCGGACCTCCGGGTCGGCCACCACCGACAGGTTGCGCAGCCCGGCACGCTCCGCCTTGCCGAGCAGCTCGACGTCGTTGAACTGGGTGAACAGGTTGAGCTCACGCCACAGCTTCCAACGGCGGCGGCGAACCGAGATCGGGTTGGCCTGCAGCTCGGCCAGCGTCTCCGGGTCGAACGGGGTGTCCTCCTTGGGCAGCACCCAGTTGGCGGTCCGTTGGAACACGTGCAGCGCCGAGGTGCTCGGCGCGATCTCGGGGACGAACTGCACCGCGCTCGCCGCGCTGCCGATGACGGCCACCCGCCGCCCGGTCAGGTCGTGGTCGTGGCGCCAGCGGGCCGAATGGAACAACGTGCCCTCGAAGTCCTCCAGGCCAGGCAGCTGCGGCCAGCTCAGCTCGTTGAACATCCCGATGGCGCTGATGACCGCGTCGGCCTCGAGCTCCTCGCCGCCGTCGGTCAGCACCCGCCACACGAGGCACTCGTCGTCCCAGTACAGCCCCTGCACCCCCGTGCCCAGCCGCAGCAACGGACGCACGCCATAGCGGTCCACCACGTGCTCCAGGTAGCGCTGGATCTCGGGCTGGGTGGCGTAGGGCCGGCTCCAGGCCGCGTTCAGCTCGAAGGAGAACGAGTACAGGTGGGTGGGAACGTCGCACGCGGCACCCGGGTAGCTGTTGTGCCACCACGTGCCACCCACCCCCTCGGCCCGGTCGAGCACGACGATGTCCTCGAAGCCCGCCTGCAGCAGGCCGATGGTGGCGCAGATCCCTCCCGGGCCCGCTCCGATGACGATGATGCGACGCGACGTCCCCCTGGCGTTCATGGCAGGAAGGTACGCGTTCCACGCCATCGCGCTCCAACCACGCGCCCAGCGCAGCGCCCATACCGACCGAACCGATCGGTATGGGCGCGGACGCGACGGTGGGGCCGGACCAACCGGTCCGGCCCCACCGTCGCAGGGAACCTCGTCACCGTGCTGCGATCAACGCCCCTGGGTTGCGACCTTGCGGTGGTGCCACATCCCGGCGATCACCAGCAGCGCCATCGCACCGGCGGCGACGAAGGCGACCTTGGCCGAGATCCCGGCGATGTTGCCGACGGTGGACCAGGCGAAGGCGCTCAGCAGCAGACCCCGCAACGTCTCGCCCTGGAACAGCGAGGTGCGCTGGCCGGTGAGGGCGGTGGCCTTGGCCTGCAGCTCGGCGATCTCCTCGGCCGAAGCGCCAGTGGACTGGGCGGTGGTCACCGCCGCCTTGGCCGCCCGTTCCGGTGCGCTGAGATCGGCGTAGGTCTGGCCATCGGCGATGGCGGCGAGGTGACCGTCGATGTAGCTGGCGTAGGCCTCCGCCTCCTTGCCGGTGTCCACCCGGGCGCCGGCGAACTGCAGCAGATCCTCCCGCTGCTGGCCTTTCAGCGCCTCGGCGTCAGGGAAGACGATGTTCTGGGAGGAGAGCTCGTCGTGCACGTAGTCGCTCGAGAAGCTGGCGCCCCACGTCAGCAGGGCGCCGGCGAGGGCCAGCACGATCGCCACCACGGCGCCGGAGCCGACCAGGATGCGGTCGATGGTACGACGGTGCACGGTCACCATCGGGGTGGTGGCGCCGAGGACCTCGTTGGGGGTGATAGCGGTCATGTGCTCACGTCCTTGCAGTGCGAACTTCTCACTGATGACCGTACCGATGGCGCCCGCCGGCCCGACACGTACCAAAGTCACCCGATGCGGGAAAAGGTCCCGAAGCGCTTTCCGTACTCTGGAGTATTGACTGCGACGCGTCAACGCAGGTCAGGACACATGGGTGCAACCGAGCTGATCGGTGATGGAGGTCACGCATGATTTGATGCAGATCCTTGGCGGAGCGATGTCCGAACCGGGGAGCAACGCTCTCGGCGACCGTGCGGCAGCCGCTGGCGTAGCATGCGCGACGGAACCGCGGGCCAGGGAGGGGAGGCCGATGAGCCGACAGCTGCTGGTGGAGCTCACCCGACGAACGATGACCCACGCCCGCAACGGCACGGTACCGCTCGCCGATTCGGTGGCCCGGGTGCCGGCGCGCCACTACGTCGATCCCGAGCGGTGGTCGCTCGAACGGGAGCGCATCTTCCGCCGTGTGCCGCTGGTCGCGGCGGCGTCGGCCGAGCTGGCCGCTCCCGGCACCCACAAGGCGCTCACCCTGCTCGACACCCCGATCCTGCTCGTGCGCGGCCACGACGGTGGCCTGCGCGCCTTCCTCAACCGGTGCAGCCACCGGGGCTCGCCCGTGGCGGCGGAGGGGTGCGGCACCGCCCGACGCTTCCACTGCCCCTATCACGGGTGGGTGTACGACGAGCAGGGAACCCTCGTCGCCGTGCGCAACCGCGCCGAGTTCGGCGCGCTCGATACCGATCAGTACGGCCTGGTCCCCCTCGCCTGCGAGGAGCGAGCGGGGCTGGTGTTCGTGGGGCTGCGGCCCGGCGCTCCGCTCCGGCTCGACGAGTTCCTGTGCGGGTACGGCGAGGCGCTGGCCCACCTCGGGCTGGCCGGCCACGCGCTCGTCGGGCGGCAGACGATCGCGGGGCCCAACTGGAAGGTCGCCTATGACGGCTACCTCGACTTCTACCACCTTCCCGTGTTGCACCGCGCCACCTTCGGGGACGCGCTGTCGGACAAGGCGGTGTACGACGCCTGGGGGCCGCACCAGCGCGTCAGCGCCCCCGACGCCGCCATGGCCAAGCTGGCCGCCACCCCCGAAGCCGACTGGCGCACCAGCGCGCTGACCATCGGGGTGTGGACGGTGTTCCCCCACGTGTCGATCGCCCGCTTCGATGCCGGGCTGCCGCTCATCATGGTGTCGCAACTGCTGCCCGGGCCCGATGTCGCCTCCTCCACGACGGTGCAGCTGTTCCTGGCGCCCGGCGAGCCGGACGAGGCCGCCCGGACGCGCATCGCCACCACGATGTCGTTCCTGGAGCGGGTCGTCGGCGAGGAGGACTACGCCACCGGCTTCGCCGTGCAGCGGGCCCTCGCCGCCGGCGGGCGCGACCACGTGCTGTTCGGCCGGAACGAGGCGGGCGGCCAGCGCTTCCACCGGATCGTGGACGCGCTCGTCGCCGCCGAGGACGACGCCGCGTACCGCGCCGTGCTGGCCCGCTCGACCGTCGAGCACCAGGCGTGACCGCCGGACGGCGACCCAGCGAGTCGAACCGCAGTTCGATCCGTCGGCGGTGCTGACCTTCGCCCGAACCGCTGCTCGGAGCCGAGGAGATCAGCCCAGGACGGTCTTACCCAGCGGGCCCAGCTCGGCCGGTTCCACCCGGTAGCGCTGCGAGCGGCCGCTGACCCGCAGCCAGTTGCGATCCGGGTCCTCGGCGCGCAGCAGCTTGGCCGTGCAGCGCGGGCAACCGCACGGTGGGATCTCCAGGATGTTCCGCCCGTCACCGTCGTCGGTGCCGAACGCCGTGCACTCGATCTCGCTGCTCGCGCTCTCGCCTGTCACCGGTCGCGAGGCTATCGGCCCGGCCTCCGGTGGTGCGCCGGCCCGACACAGCGCAGCCGGCCCGACACAGCGCAGCCGGCCCGACACAGCGCAGCCGGCCCGACGCAGCGCGGCCGGCCCGACGCAGCGCGGCCGGCCCACACGTGCGACGGCGCACGCGCGGACCGGCCATCGCCTCGGGAGGCCTTCCCGCTCAGGGCCCCGTCGTCGCCAGGATCGGCGGCTTGGCCCGATGGTGCTCGGTGATCGCCTGGTACGCCGCCCCGATGCGCAGCAGCGTGGCGTCGTCGTGAGGCCAGCCGACCAGCTGCAGGCTGACCGGCAAGCCGTCGGCCAGCCCGCACGGCAGGCACAGGCCCGGCAGGCCCGCGTAGTTGAACGGGATGTGGTTGCGGGTCGCCACCATCAGCCAGTCCACCATGGCGTCACCAGTGTCGACCGACATGCCGTCGAGCCGTGGCGGCGCCGTGGTCGCCCCGGGCAGCACGAACCCGGCGCAGTCGCCGAGCGCCTCGGCCAGCGAACGCTGGAAGGCCGGCCGCCAGCGCAGCGCCCGCAGGTAGTCGTTGGCGGTCACGAACGGCCCCGCGCCGAGCAGCCCCGCACCCATGGTGTCGCGCTCCTCGATGGTGTGGAGGTGGCCCTCGTGCAGCGAGAACATCTCGGCGTAGCAGACCACCCACCCGGCCGCGGCGGACAGCGCCACGTCGGGCACCTCGACATCGACGACCTCGATGCCGAGCGAACCGAGCGAGCCCACCGCCTCCTCGTAGACAGCGGCGAACGCCGGATGGAAGCAGTCCTCGAACCATCCCCGGGGCCGGGCCAGCTTCAGCCCGGCCACCGGCTCGGCCAGGCCGCCCACGTAGTCCGGCACCGCCCGGCAAGAGGAGGTCGCGTCCCGCGGGTCGTGCCCGGCGATGGCACCGAGCATCAGCGCGCAGTCCGCCGCCGAGCGGGTCATCGGCCCGACGTGGTCCAACGTCCAGGACAGGCCCATCACGCCGTGGCGGGGTACCCGCCCGTACGTCGGTTTGATGCCGGTGATCCCGCAGTAGGCGGCCGGGATGCGGATCGAACCCCCGGTGTCGGTGCCGATGGCGAGCGGGACCATGCCCGCCGCCACCGCGGCGCCCGAACCCGAGGACGAACCCCCGGTGGTCCGAGCCAGGTCCCACGGGTTGTGGACCCGTCCGAAGGCCTGGTTGTCGGCCCCGCCGCAGGCGAACTCGAACGTGCCGAGCTTGGCCAGCAGGATCCCACCCGCCTCGGCCAGCCGGGAGGCGTGCACCGCCGACTCCGCCGGCACGTTGTCCAGGTACAGCGACGACCCGCCGGTCGAGGCGACCGACTCCGTGGCGATGATGTCCTTCAAACCGTACGGTATGCCCTCCAGCGGCCGGGCCGTGCCGGCCTGCCAGCGGGCCGCGCTCTGCTCGGCGGCAACGAGCGCCGGCCCGTCGAGGAGCGTGATCACCGCGTTGAGGGCCGGCTCGGTGACCTCGATGCGGGCCAGGCAGGCCCGCACCGCGTCGACCGGGCTGAACGATCCGGCGGCGAACCCGTCCAGCAGTTCGGTCGCGGTGAGATCGGCGAGATCGCTCATGGCCGATCCCCGCCGCGCTCCAGCCAGGTGAGCGCCTGAGCAGGCTCGGGCACCGGCTCCAGGAACGGCATCGGCTTGGCCCGCAGGGCCAGCAGCTCGGGACGCAGGTCCGCGTGGGACGCCACCGACAGGGCCAACCGTGCTTCGGTCAGGGAGGTGATGCCCTGGTAGGCGGCGAGCTGTGCGAACAGCTCGACGCTCGGCTCACCGTACCCGACGCTCGGTGCGCCGCTCATGCGCTCACCGCCTCGAACACCGACGGGGTGAGCAGGTGGTGGGCGCTCCGACGCTGGAAGGCGTCCGCCGCCCGCAGCACCAGCGCATCGGCGAACGGTTTGCCGGCGATGGACAGCGACAACGGCAGGCCGCTGCGCCCGAGGCCCATGGGCACCGCGATCGTCGGGCATCCGACCGGGTTCCAGTACTGGGTGAAGATGATCCCAAGGAAGCTCTCCACCGAGATGCCGTCCAGTACGGGGGCGCCCGCCGCGGTGGTGGGCATGGCCAGCAGGTCCACCGTACCGAGGAGCTCGGCCAGCTTCGCCGCCCCGATGCGCCGCACCTTCTGGGCTTGGGCATAGTCGGCCGCGGTGTACGTGGCGCCGATGCCCACAAAGCTCCGCATCCCGAAGCCGTAGTCGGACCACCGGGTCTGCATCCAGCGTTGGTGAAAGGAGAACGCCTCGACGCACATGGTCAACATGCACGCCGTCATCATCTCCTCGAACAGGGGCAGCTCGACCTCGACCACCGTGGCCCCGGCCGCCTCCAGGTCCGCCACCGCGGCGTCGAGTCGGGTCTCGAGATCGGGGTCCGCGCCGGCCATGCCGAGGTGGTGCACCCGGTCCACGCCGATGCGCAGCCCCGAGAGATCGCCGGTGAGCGCAGCGGCATAGTCCCCGCCCTCGACACCGGGAGGCATCGATGGATCGGCGGGGTCGAAGCCGGCCATGACGCTCAACATGGCGGCGGCGTCGGCCGCCGAGCGGGTCATCGGCCCGATGTGGTCCAGCGTGACGCCGAGCGGCAGGCAACCCGCCTTGGGCACCAACCCGTAGGTCTGCTTCATGCCGGTGATCCCACAGAACGCCGCCGGCATGCGCACGCTACCGCCCGTGTCGGTGCCCAGCGCACCGAGGAACAGCCCCGCCGCCACCCCGGAACCCGAACCCGAGCTCGAGCCACCGGGCCACCTCGCGGTGTCCCACGGGTTGCGGGGGATGGGATACGGCTTGGTGGCATCGGGCAGGCCGATGGCGTACTCCATCGTGGTCACCTTGCCGGTGATCACCGCGCCGGCGGCCCGCAGACGGGCCACCACCGGGGCATCGGCGCCGGCATACCAGTCGGCATCGAACACCACCGAGTTGGCGGTGGTCTGACCTTCCCGGCAGGCGATGATGTCCTTGATACCGATCGGTATGCCGTGCAACGGGCCCTTGTCGATGCCGGCGGCCAGCTCCTCGTCGGCCACCGCTGCGGCGGCCAGCGCCGTCTCGTCGTAGCGGGTGATGTAGGTGCCGAGCTCGGCGTCGAGGCGGTCGGCCATCGCGTAGCACGCCTCGGTCAGCGCCACGCTGGTCAGCTCGCCGGCCCGGAGCGCGGCGGCCGCATCGGCGATGGTCAGGGGGACCTCTGCCATCTCAGTCCGCCGGCCGGAAGACGAGGATGCCGTCGGTGAGCGGGGTGTCGGGCACGGCGTAGAGCGCGTCCAGCGCGGCGCGCGTGGCGGGGTAGCCGGCGATGAAGGCCGCCATCTCCTCCTCCGGAGGGGTCACGCCGGCGAGGGCGAACATGGTGCGCACGGTGGTCTCGGTGTCGGGCGTCTCGGTGGGCATGGTGGGTTCCTTTGCTGCGAGGGTGCGGGTACAGGTGGGATAGGGGGGCCGGTGTGGGTGTGGGTGTGGCTGTGTACCGTCCGGATGGATCAGGCGATGGCGCCCGCGGCGAGCGCCGGGACCTGGAGGTGGTGGGTGGTGAGCCGCTGGAAGGCGTCGCCGGCCCGCAGCACCAGCCCGTCCTCGAACGGCCGTCCGGCGATCTGCAGGCCCAGCGGGAGGCCCGCCGCAGTGAAACCCATCGGCACGGTCAGCGCCGGGTTGCCCACGGCATCCCAGTACGGCGTGAAGATGGTGTGCATCAGGTTGTCCCACCCAAGCTCGTCATAGCTGATGGCACCGGCGGTGCACGTGGGGCTGACGATGAGGTCGACGCCGGTGAACAGCCGATCGAGCGCGGCCTTGCCGATGCGACGGACCTTGAGGATCTGGGCGTAGTCGGCCGCGGTGAGCAACGCCCCGGCGGCGATCACCGAGCGCGTCCAGCGGCCGTAGTCGGTCCAACGCTCGGCGAGCCACCGACGGTGGAAGGCGAAGGCCTCCACCGGCCAGCACAACATGGTGGCCGACGCCAGCTCGTCGTAGTACGGGATCGACACGTCCACCACCGTGGCGCCCGCCTCGGCCAGCGCAGCGACCGCCGATTCGAACACGTCGACCAGCGCCGGATCACAGCCCGGCCGACCGAGGTGGTGCTCGCGCTCGACCCCGATGGCGAGCCCGGTGAGGTCACCGGTGAGCATCGACGGGTAGTCCCCCGCCGCGACACCCGGAGCCATCGACGGATCGCCGCCGTCGTAGCCGGCCATCACCGCCAACATGGCGGCGGCGTCGGCCACCGACCGGGTCATCGGCCCGATGTGGTCCAGGGTGACGCCGAGCGGCAGGCAACCCGACTTGGGCACCAACCCGTAGGTCTGCTTCATACCGGTGATCCCACAGAACGCCGCCGGCAAGCGGACACTGCCCCCGGTGTCGGTGCCCAGCGCACCGAGGAACAGCCCCGCCGCCACCCCGGAACCCGAACCCGAGCTCGAGCCACCCGGCCAGGTCGCGGTGTCCCACGGGTTGCGCGGCATCGGGTACGGCTTGGTCTCGTCCGGCAGACCGCAGGCATACTCCATCGTCGTCAGCTTCCCGGTGATGACTGCGCCCGCCTCCCGCAGCCGGGCCACCACCGGCGCATCCGCCCCGGCATACCACTCGGCATCGAACACCACCGAGTTGCCGGTCGTCTCGCCCTCCTTGCAGGCGATGATGTCCTTGATGCCCAGTGGCATACCGTGCAGCACGCCCCTGTCCACCCCGGAGGCCAACTCCTCGTCCGCCGCCTTGGCGGCGAGGAGGGCCGACTCGTCGTACCGGGTGATGTACGTGCCGAGCTGGGGGTCCAGCTCGTCGGCGAGCGTGAAGCACGCCTCGGTGAGGGCCAAGCTCGTCAGCTCTCCCGAGCGCAGCAAGGCAGCCGCCTCGGTCATCGTGCGAGGGATATCGATCATTGGTACATCCGTTCTTGTTTGGCGGCTACGCCGCTCCCGGATGGGGCCCCAACCCCATCCTCCTCCCGAGCACGGGGCCCCCACCCCATGCCGGGCCGTGCTTGTTTGGCGGCTACGCCGCTCCCGGATGGGGCCCCAACCCCATCCTCCTCCCGAGCACGGGGCCCCCACCCCATGCCGGGCCGTGCTTGT
>JADLEF010000137.1 GCA_020846295.1 Acidimicrobiales bacterium | reverse complement strand
GTCGGGAGACGTTACAAGACTCCCACCGCTATGGGGTGACCGAGGGTACTTGAACACACGACCTCCAGTGCCACAACCTGGCGCTCTAAACGAGCTGAGCTACTGACCCCACGTGGAGGACCTAGCATAGAGTCCGCGCGCTCTTCGGCCCAAGTGCGAAAGGCGCCCGAGCCCCCGTAGCTCAGTGGACAGAGCGGTGGACTTCTAATCCGAGGGTCGCAGGTTCGAACCCTGCCGGGGGCGCCGCCGCGCGGTCGAAGGGTCGAGCCGCGCCGTCCCCGCACTCCGCCCCGAACGGTTCCCATGGCCGCCACCAGCCCCCCGCCCGCCGAGCACGCCCCACCGGTCGAGCACCTGTACGTCCACGTGCCGTTCTGCCCGACGATCTGCCCGTTCTGCAGCTTCCACGTCCTGCGCCGCCGCGACGACCTCGTCGCCGCCTACCTCCGCCGCCTCGACGACGAGCTCGCCGCCCTCGCCGACGCCTGGCCGGACACGCCGCCGTTGCGCTCGGTGTACCTCGGCGGCGGGACCCCGACCCACCTGGCCGACGGTGAGCTCGACCGACTGCTCGGATCGATCCGCCGCCGGTTCGTCCTCGACCAGCACACCGAGATCGGCATCGAGGCCCACCCGCTCACGATCACCGCCGGGCGGCCGCCGCGCTGGCGTGAGCTGGGCTTCACCCGGGTCAGCGTCGGCGTGCAGTCCACCCAGGACGAGGTGCTGCGCGCGCTCGGCCGCCGCCACGATGCCGCCACGGCGCTCGCCGGCCTCGATGCCGTGCTCGCCGTCGAAGGCTGGAGCGTCAACGCCGACCTGATCGTGGCGGCACCCGGCCAGCACGTCGAGACCGACCTTCGGGCAGTCGCCGCCCGTGGCGTGCACCATCTCTCCGCCTACACGCTCACCATCGAGCCCGGCACCCCCTTCGAACGCCGCGGCGTGACCGTCGACGAGGAGGCCGAGCGCGCCGCCCTGCGCGCCGCCGGCGAGATCCTGCCCGCCTACGGGCTGCACCGCTACGAGGTGTCCAACCACGCCCGGGTCGGGCACCGCTGCACCCACAACCTCGGCTACTGGCGCGGCGCCTACTGGTTCGGCGTCGGGCCGTCCGCCACCGCGTCGTTGCCGCCGAGCGACCCGCACGCCGACCCGCTCGGCCGCCGCCTGCGACGCAACCCCGACCTCGACCGGTGGCTGGTCGGCGAGCCTCCGGCCGACGAGTGCCTCGACGCCGGCGAGGTCGCCCGGGTCGGGCTGCTCACCGGGCTGCGCCTGAGCGAGGGCGTCGAGCGCGGCATGCTCGAGCGCGTTGCGCCTGCCCGCGGCGCGTCCGGCGACGCAGCCGATGAACGGCTGGCGACCCTGGTGCGGGACGGGCTGCTCCGCCTCGACGGCAGCCGGGTGTACGCCACCGAGGAGGGCCTCGTCGTGCTCGATCGCGTCGTCGCCGCCCTGTGGTGAGCGCAATCGGCCCGCCGCGTGCAACTGGCACCGCCGGGGGCGGGGGCCTGTAGGGTCCACGGCCGGGGAAGCCGACGGCGCAAGGCACTCCGCCTGGCGCGCCGCGGCCGTGCACAGGGGGTACAGGCGTGCAACTGGCAGACCAGGTCAGCATCGTGACCGGCGGCGGCAGCGGCATCGGAGCGGCGCTGTGCCGCGCCCTTGCGGCCAAGGGCGCAGCCGGCATCGCCGTCGTCGATCGCAACGCCGAGGCAGCGACCGCGGTCGCCGAAGAGCTCGGCGACCGCGCCGTCGCCATCGGCTGTGACGTCGGCGACGAGGCCGCCGTCAACGCCATGGTCGACCAGGTCATCGACCGCTTCGGCCGCATCGACGTGCTGTGCAACAACGCGGGCATCGCCAACGACGGGGACATCCTCACCACCCCCATCGCCATCTGGGATCAGCAGTGGCAGGTCAACGTGATGGCCCACGTGTACGCGGTTCGCGCCGTGCTGCCTCACATGCTCGAGCGCGGGAGCGGGATCATCCAGCACACGGCCTCGATGGCGGGCATCCTCACCAGCCACGGCGCCTGCACCTACGCCACGACCAAGCACGCCGTCGTCGGCCTGGCCGAATGGCTCTCCATCAGCTACCACGACAAGGGCATCAGGGTGCACCTGCTCGCCCCGCTCGGGGTGAACACGCCGATGCTGGACACCTCATCCGACTTCGCCCGCAACGCCGCCGGGCCGATCAAAGAACCGTCCGAGGTCGCCGATCAGGTGCTCGATGCGTTCGAGTCGGGCCGGTTCCTGGTCCTCACCGACGAGCTGGCGCAGACGTGGATGGAGCGCAAGACCAACGATCTCGAGCGCTGGTTGGTGGGCATGCGCCGCCTGCAGACGCGGCTGTTCCCCGGTCGCTGATCGCCATGGCGGTGCGCAGCAGCGGAGGTCGTGCCCCGTCAGCCCCGTTCGATGATCTCGATGCCGACGATGGTCACCGGCTCGCGGGGCGCACCGCCCGGACCGGTTGGTACGGTCTGCATACGCTCCAGTACGTCGAGACCGCGGACCACCTTGCCGAAGAGGCTGTACTGGGGTGGCAGCTGCACGCCCTTCGGCCCCGAGATGAGGAAGAACTGGCTGCCGTTGGTGTCCGGGCCGGCGTTGGCCATGGCGATGGAGCCGAGCTCGTAGCGCCCTCGCTTGGGCAACTCGTCGGCGAAGGTGTAGCCGGGCCCGCCCGTGCCGGTGCCGTCGGGGCAACCGCCCTGGCACATGAACCCCTTGATGATGCGGTGAAAGGTCAGCCCGTCGTAGAAGTGGTAGCGGGCGAGCACCACGAAGTTGTTCACTGCGTTCGGTGCGGCGTGGTGGTCGAGGGCCACGTGCATGGTCCCGAGTGAGGTCTCGATGACGGCGGTGTATCGGTTGTTCCGATCGATGCAGAACGGCGGCGGCTCGCTGAAGGCCCGTCGCTGCGGGCTCGAACCGTCGACCGCGGGGCAGTCGGTGGACATCGGCGATGCACTCCTGTTCCGGATCAGGGGAGCACGCGCTGAGGTGCCGCGTGCTCATTGCATTACGAGCAGGTCACACTATCTACGCGATCGGTCGGCGGCGGCTACGCTCGACGTTCTGATCGATGCTCAGGAGCGCGACCGTTGACCGCTGGCCGTGAACGGGAACCGATGTTCGGTCGCGCTCAGGAACGCACCCAGTTCAGCGCTCGGCTCGCAGCCGCGGTGGACGGCCACGGTTCCTTCGTGCTCGTCGAGGGCGAGGCCGGCATCGGCAAGACGACGCTCATCGCCTCGCTGCGCCACGATGCCGCGCAGCGGGGGTTCGGCATCGGTATCGGCGCTGCGGTGCCCTTCGCCGACGGTCGCCCGATGGGCCCGCTGAGCGATGCGCTCGCGATCGACGAGCCCGGTGACCCTCGCCGTCGAGCGGTGGCCGAGCTCCTGCACGGTGTGGCGACGTCGTCGCCGGATCACGGCAGCGTGCTGTACCCGCTGCACGACGCGTTGCTCGCGCTGGTCGAGGAGCTGGCTGCCGATCGGCCCCAACTGCTCGTGCTCGAGGACCTGCACTGGGCCGACTCGGCCACCGTGACCGCGCTGTGGGTGCTGCTCCGACGTCTGCCCCGCCTGCCGGTCCTCGTGGTGGGCACGTGTCGGCCGTGGCCGGTGTCGCCCGAGCTCGCCGCCCTGCGCACCCGCTTCGACGACGTGTCCCAATCGGTGATGCGCCTCGGCCCGCTCGACGACGAGGCGGTGGAGCATGTGGTTCGACAGCGCCTGGGGCAGCGGCCCGGACCGCTGCTGCGCCGGCGGTTGGAGGGCGCCCACGGCAACCCGTTCGTGCTGACCACCGTGCTGGCGGCGCTGCAGGCACAGGGCGCGCTGATCGCCGACGCCGGGTCGGTGGACCTCCGCCACGACCACGTGGTCCTCAGCGCCAACGAGGCGTTGGTCGAACGGCTGATCGCCCTGCCCGACCGCGACGTCGACCTGCTCAGCCGGCTCGCCCTGCTCGGCCACGGCGCCGGGGTGGCGGAGCTCGCCGCCATCGGTGACCGCGGTGCCGATGCCGTGGCGGAGAGCCTTGCCGCCGGCCTGCGGCAGGGGTTGCTCGTCGACGCCGACGGCGGCGTGGCGTTCCGTCACGAGCTCGTGCGTGAGACGGTCATCGCCCGGTTGGAGCCGACCCTGCGGGCGCACCTGCACCACGAGATCGGCGAGGCGCTCGCCGCTCGCGGCGCACCAGCCCGGGTGGTGGCGGCGCACTTCGCCGAGGGCGCCCGGCCGGGTGACGCCCGCGCCGTGCACTGGCTGCGTCGGGCCGCGGCGGAACACGCCCGGCACAGCCCGGCCGCCGCCGTGGCCGCGCTCGAGCGCGCCGCGGTGCTGGCCGTCGACCAGCCGGGCGAGGTCGACCTGCTGGCCGAGCTGAGCCGCGCCCTGCTCCAGGCCCAGCAGAGCCGCCAGGCCGTCGACGTGGCGCAGCGGGCGTTGCAGCTGGGCGGGTCGCCCGCGGTGCGCGCCGAGCTGATGCTGGCGCTGGGGGAGGCGCGCAGCAACCTGGGCGACGCGGGCGGTGCCCTGACCCACATGGAACAGGCCGCCCTGGTGGCGGGGCTCTCGCCCGCCCAGCGCGCCCGTGTCCACGCGGCGCTGGCCGCCACCCGCATCCTGGTGAGCGCGACGGCCGACGCGGCGGAGGCGGCGAGGCTGGCCATCGCCGAAGGTGGTGCAGCCGGCCTGCCGGAGGTCGTCGCGGTCGGCTGGTCCACGCTCGGCCGTCTGCACACCCTCGAGGGCGATCACGACGACGCGCTGGCCAGCCTGCGACGGGCGCGCTCGCTGGCCGAGTCGAGTGGCAGCCGCCGCTGGTTGCCGTTCCATCGGCTGATGGAGGGCCTGGCCCTCACCGCGGTCGACCGCTTCGACGAGGGCCGCCGGGTGTTGGAGCAGGGCTGTGTCGAGGCCGCCGAGACCGGTGATGCCGTCGCCCACGTCCGGCTGCTCGCCGCCATGTCGACCCACGCCCTCTACGAGGGGGAGCTCGACGAGGCGCTCGGCCACGCCGAGTTGGCCATGGGGATCGGCGCCGATCTCGCCTCGGCCCGGCTGCACGTGGTGGGCCACGCGCTCGTCGGGGCGGTGGCGTTGTGCCGGGACGAGCTCGACATCGCCCGTGAGCAGCTGGCGATGGGGATGTCGGAGCTGGCTCGGCGGGGCGGCGCTCAGGGCATCGCCCACCTCGCCGTGCTGCAGGTGCGCCTGGCGTTGTGCGCGGGCCGCACCGACCAGGAGCTGAACGATGCGGTTCGCTCTCTGCGCGCCGTCGCCGAGGCGCTCGTCGCCGACGCGCCGACGCTCGTCACCTGGTTCGCGGTGGACCTGCTCGAGGCGGCGCTGCTCGCCGGCGACGAGCAGCTGATGGCCGAGCTGGTGGCCGCCATGGAGAAGACTGCCATACGGACCGGTACGGCATCGGACCGCATGGTGGACCTGAGCTGCCGCGGCATGGTCGACGGCGATCTGGCCTTGATGCTGGCCGCCGCGGAGGAGTCCCGCCTGTCCCCGCGTCGCTACGAACGGGCCCGCATCCACGAGCGGGCGGGTCGCATGGCCGCCGCCCGCCGCCACCCCCAGGCCGCCGCGCTGTTGGGCGAGGCCCTGCGCACCTGGGACCAGATGGGCGCATCCCGAGGGGTGCGCTCGGTGGAGGAGTTCGCGCTGGCCAACGGGATCCGCCTGCACAACCGGCCCGTGCGCGGTCGGGCCCGCTCCGGGTGGGAGAGCCTCACCGGGGCCGAGCGGGAGGTGCTCGCCCTGCTCGGTCAGGGACTGTCGAACCCGGCCATCGCCGAGCGCCTCTACGTGTCCCGCCGCACGGTGGAGACCCACGTGTCGCGCCTGTACGCCAAGCTCGGCATCGTCAACCGGGTGTTGCTGGCGGCCGAGGCGCAGCGCCGCGGCCTGCAGCCCAGCCCCGCCCGAGTCGGCTAGGCGCCGACGGGCTCAGCCGACGGTGGTGAGCTCGTGCAGGGTGCGCACGCCGCCGAAACGCTGCAGGTCGGCCGCCAGATCCAACGGGTTGGTGCCCATCAGGGTGTCCGGCCAACCGGCGCGGGGCGTCGCCCACATCACCTCGAACTCGTTGCCGTCGGGGTCGAGCGCGTAGAGCGCCCTGGACACCCCATGGTCCGACGCACCGACCAGCGACCCCACCTCGCGCAGGCGGCGCTCGATGACGGCCAACTCATCGATGGTGTCGACCTGCCAGGCGAGGTGGTAGAGCCCGACGGCGCGCGGGTCGCGTGGTGCGGCCTGGTCGCCGAGGGCGAACAGGCCGAGGTCGTGGTCGTTGCTCGAACCCCGGGCCCGCAGGAACACGGCGCGCTGGGGGATCTCGTGGGCGACATCGAAGCCGAGCACGTCGCAGTAGAAGCGCTTGGCCCGCTCGGCGTCCACGACGAAGAGCACGGCGTGGTTGAGGCGGTGCACGGCGGCGCTGGCCTGGGTCGAGGTGGGCATGGGGTCCCTCCCGGGGATCGACTGAGTATCTTCTGGGGAAGACATTGTAGCGGGGACGGTCGGACGAGCGGACGGATTCGAATCTGACGTCGACGTCAATTCGTCCACTACGATCACGCTGATGGTGCAGGAACAGGGCTGCGGCTCCTCGACGACCCTGGCGGACGCCGACAGCGACGATGCGCTGGTCACGGGTTGGGGTTTCGTCGTGGAGGGCTTCGCCCGGGTTTCCGCCGCGATCCGGCGGGACCTGCTCGAGCACAGCCGGCTCGACGGTCCGGAGTTCGAGGTGCTGCTGCGGCTGAGCCGCTCGCCCGAGCGCCGCCAGACCGCCAGCCAGCTGGCCGCCGAGGTGTCCTTCTCCTCCGGCGGGTTCACCAAGCTCGCCGATCGGCTGCAGCGAGCCGGGTTGGTCGAGCGCGTCCCCTGCCAGAGCGACCGGCGCGTCGTGTGGATCGCGTTGACCGCCAGCGGGGCCTCGCTCATCGGCGAGGCGACGAGGCGTCACGCCGCGTTCCTGCGGGCCCACGTGTTCGATGTCCTCGGCGCGGACGGCTTCGTCGCCATGGCCGACGCGATGCGCACCCTGCGCGACGGCACCGCCCGCTGAACCTCCCCACGGATAGGCGCGGAGCTCCCTCCTAGCCTGGCAGCGGTCGACCGGGCGCCGATCGGCCCGTCGGTGCGAGCTGGAGGTGGCGATGCCGATCTACCGTCACCTCGAAGGTGACCACGTGGTCGTGTACTTCGAGGTGGAGATGCCGGGTCAGGACGGGCCGGTGTGCATCGCTGGTGATTGGAACGGCTGGCGGCCCGAACCGATGGCCCCTGACGGCGCCGATCGCTACCGGGCCCGGGTGGTGCTGAGCCCCGGGGCGTCATACCGGTTCCGCTACCTGCTCGCCGACGGCACGTGGACCAACGATTTCACCGCGGACGACTTCGTGGAGAACCCCTACGGCGGCTACGACGCCATGATCCGGCTCTGAACCGAGCCTGTCGCTAGCGTCACCCCCCGATGGAGAGCACCGCGGCGACCGAGGTCGCCATCATCGGGGCCGGACCGGCCGGGCTGGTGCTGGCGCACCTGCTGCGGCGAGCGGGCATCGGCTGCGTGATCATCGAGAACCGCAGCCGTGATCACGTGGAGCGCCGCGTCCGCGCCGGTGTGCTCGAGCACCCCACCGTGGCCCTGCTGCGCGACCTCGGTGTGGCGGCCCGCCTCGACCGCGAGTCCATGACCCACCGTGGCGTCGAGTTCGCCTTCAGGGGGGAGCGCCGCCGCATCGACTTCGTGGAGCGCACCGGCAAGGCGATCTCCGTGTACGGCCAGCAGGAGGTGGTCAAGGACCTCATCGCCTCCTGGCTGGCCGACGGCGGTGCGCTGTTCTTCGAGGTCGATGATGTCGTCGTGCACGGCGTCGAGGGCGCGCGGCCCACGGTGACGTACCGCGCCGGTGGTGTCGAGCACCGGCTGGAGGCGGCGTTCATCGCCGGGTGCGACGGCTTCCACGGCATCTGCCGCCCGTCGATCCCCGCCGGACGCCTGACGCTGGCCGATCGCGTCTACCCCTTCGCCTGGCTCGGCATCCTGGCCGAGGCACCGCCCACCACCGACGAGCTGATCTACGCCAACCACGACCGCGGCTTCGCCCTCTACAGCATGCGCTCGCCGCAGATCACCCGGCTCTACCTGCAGGTCGCTCCGGACGAGCAGCTCGAGCGGTGGTCCGACGATCGCATCTGGGATGAGCTGGGCCGCCGACTGCCCACCGACGCCGGCTTCGAGCTGCGCACCGGCCCCATCATCGAGCGCGGGATCACGCCGATGCGCAGCTTCGTGGCCGCCCCGATGCGCCACGGCCGGCTGTTCCTCGCCGGCGATGCCGCCCACATCGTCCCGCCGACGGGCGCCAAGGGCCTCAACCTCGCCGTCGCCGACGTGTCGGTGCTCGCCGTGGCCCTCGAGCGCTTCCTGCGCACCGGCGACGAGGACGGGCTGGTCCGCTACAGCGAGCTGTGCCTGCGCCGGGTCTGGCGGGTGCAGCACTTCTCGTGGTGGATGACCTCGATGCTGCACCGCTTCGACGAGCACGACACCTTCGCCCGCGAGGTGCAGCTCTCGGAGCTGGACTACGTGACCAGCTCCGAGGCCGCCTCCACCGCGCTGGCCGAGAACTACGTGGGCCTGCCGTTCGCCACGCTCTGAGCGGTCAGCCCTGGTAGACCGCCGCTTCGAAGCGGTCGAGCAGGGCGAGCACCGTCGGGTCGGCGAAGGGGAACAGCTGGGTGGCGAGCACCCCGGCGAGACCCGACGCCGAGTCGATCCAGTAGTAGCTGTTGGCCAGACCGGCCCACGAGAGGCTGCCCGCCTTGCGGCCCTTCTCGGTGTCCTCGGTGTTGATCATGAACGTGAGCCCCCACTTCTTGGCCATGCCGGGGAACAGCTCCACGTCGTGGGTGTAGTCGGGGATGACGCTGACCATCCTGGCCATGTCGACCGCTCCGATGGCGTTCCCGCTCATCAGGGCGACAGTGGCCGGCTCCAGCACCTTGGTGCCGTCGAGGGTGCCGTTGCCCAGCAGCATGCGACAGAAGCGGAGGTAGTCCCCGACGGTGCCGTAGAGGCCGCCGCCGCCCATGTGGAACTCCGGCTCGGGCGGCAGGCCGAACTCGATGGGCACCACGCCGTCGGGCGTGCGGGCGTGCACCGCGGCAAGGCGATCCGCTTGATCGGCGCGGGGACCGAAGCCGGTGTCGACCATACCGAGCGGTACGAACAGGTGGTCGCGGAGGTAGTCGGCCAGCGTCTGGCCGCTGACCGCCTCCACCGCGAGCCCGGCGAAGTCGATGCCGATGCCGTACTCCCAGCGTTCGCCCGGGTCGAACATCAGCGGCATGTCCAGCGCGGCTCGGGTGCAGCTGAGGACGCCGGGGTTGTTCGAGTGCTGCTCGTAGCGCAGGCAGGGCTCGCTCCACATGTTGTAGGAGAAGCCGGAGGTGTGGGTCAGCAGGTGGCGCAGGGTCACCGGCCGCTTCGGTGGGCGCAGCTGCGGGGTGCCGTCGGGGGCGAAGCCGTCGAGCACCTGCACGTCGGCCAGCTGCGGCAGCACGGGTGCGATCGGGTCGTCGAGGGACAGCTTGCCCTGCTCCACGAGCTGCATGGCAGCGGTGCCGGTGACCGCCTTGGTCATCGACGCGATCCACACCACGGTGTCGGTGGTCATCGCCGTATCGCCGCCCGCGGCGCGCACGCCGGCGGCGCCCTCGTAGAGCACCTCGTCGGCGGTGCCGACGGTGGCGATGACCCCGGGGATCTCGCCCGCGGCCACCGAGGCGGCGAGCAGGGCATCGATGCGGTCGGTGAACGATGTCATGGGGTCCTCCGGGGGGCGGTCGCCAGCCTGTTGGTGACAGACGACACTACTGCGGAGCGGTTGCCCGAGGTCGGGCCGGGGGGCGGTGTCGGCCCGGGGCCGTACGCGCGCCGACGCGCCGTACCAATCGGTACGGCGCGTCGGGAGCGATGAGGGGAGGAGCTACTTCCAGAGCTCCTTGGAGGCGATCGCCGCGCCCTCGGCCAGCGCCTTGAACTTGGGCCACACCACGGTGGGGTGCACCTCGGGGGCGTAGGACGCCCGGGAGGAGAAGCCGCAGTCCGCGCCGGCGATGACGTTCTCCCGGCCGACGAGGTTGGCGTAGCGCACGATGTACTCGGCGATCAGCTCGGGGTGCTCGACGTAGTTGTTGGCGTGGCCCAACAGCCCGGGGATGATGATCTTGCCTTCGGGCAGCTTGATGTCCTGCCAGATCTTCCACTCGTGCTGGTGACGGGGGTTGGCCACCTCGAAGGAGTAGGCACCGGCGTTGATCCGCAGCATGAACGGCACCGCATCGCGCAGGTCGATGTCGGTCAGGCGGGGGCCGTGGTTGAGCCCGTAGCAGGTGTGGTGGCGGATCTTCTCGGTGGGGATGCCGCGCAGCGCGTGGTTGAGCGTGTCGATGGCCTCGTTGGCCTCGCGGTGGCGCTCCTCGATCGGCTTGTGCGCGTCGCCGAGGGTGTCGATGAGGCCGGGGTCGTCGATCTGGAGGATGAACCCGGCGTCGACGATGGCGAGGTACTCCTCGCGCATGGCGTCGGCGATGGCGTTGAGGTACTCCTGGCGGTCCTTGTAGTACTCGTTGGTGCCGTAGGCGCCGGGCGTGGTCGCCGGCATGAAGATCTCGGTGACGTCCTTGCCCTGCACCGCCGCCTTGAGGTTGGCGATGTCGGTCTGCAGCGCCTCCATGCCGGCGTAGGAGATGGGCCCGGTGCACTTGATCCGCTTCAGCGGCGCCACGGTGTGGGAGTACTTCTTCAGGTACCCGTCGTAGTACTCGGGGAACATGTCGTACTCGAGCTGCCAGGTGGGGGCCATGCCCCGCGCCGGCGCCTCGTCGATGACGAAGCCGGCGAGCCGGTCCTTCACGTAGTCGATGAAGGAGGTCTTGGACATCTCGCCGTCGGTGACGATGTCGATGCCGGACTCGACCTGGCGGGCCACCCGGTCGGCCACGGCCTTGCGGATCTCCTCGGCCAGCTGCGCCGGATCGTAGGGGCGGCCGTTCTCCCGTTCCTTGAGGAGGTCGAGCAGCTCCACCGGTCGGGCGAGGCTTCCCACGTGCGTGGTGAGGATTCGTTCAGTGCTTCGTTTCATTTCCGCTGCCCTCTGTTCATGCGTGCCCCCACAGCGAACGGCGGTCAAAACTGAGCCCCCTCAGCTGTGCCCTGCCACGGTAGCCGCTGTGACGCCCGCAACGACAACGAACGCCCGGACGCGCCGACGACCGCGCCCCCGAAGGGGACACGGCCGTCGCACCGAGGACCGAGGCGGCCCACACCTCATCCGGATCCGCCGGCGAACAGCGCCGGCATGGGGTTGGGGCCCCGTCCGGGTGCGCCGAAGGCGCCAACTAACACGTGAAGCCGACCTCGCCGAGGTCGTGGGAGAAGAGGGCCTGGACGTTGTCGCCGGGCTTGAACGGTGTCGCCTTGAGGAACGAGCCGGAGAGGATCACGTGGCCGGGCTGCGGGGTGACGCCGAACTCGGCGAGCTTGTTGATGAGCCACGCCACCGAGCTGACCGGGTTGTCCATGACGGCGCGGGCGACGCCGCTCTCCTCGATGACCCCGTTGATGGTCATCGAGGCGCCGACGGCGCGGATGTCGAGATCGGTGAGCTTGCGGGGGGTGCCGGCGAGCACGATGAGCCCGCACGAGGCGGCGTCGGAGATGGAGTCGATGAGGCCGTTGGGGCCGCGCTTGTTGAACCGCGAGTCGACGATCTCGATGGAGGGCAGCACGAAGTCGGTGGCCCGGATCACGTCGGCGACGGTGCAGCCCGGACCGCCGAGCTCGTCCTTGAGCACGAAGGCGAGCTCGACCTCGACCAGCGGCCGGTTCATGCGGCTGCGGTCGATGGGGTTGCCCTCGAGGATGAACCAGTCGTCGAACAGCGTGCCGTAGTCCGGTTCGGTGGCGCCGGTGAGCGAGCGCATCGCTTTGGAGGTGAGGCCGATCTTGTGGCCTTTGACGATGCGGCCGTTGGCCACCTTGATCTCGGTCACGAGACCGCCGATGCGGTACGCGTCCGCGATGTCGGCATCGGGGTAGGTCTCCGAGATCGGATCCATGGGGGTGTTGGTGATCTCGGCCTGGTACAGCGCTTCGGCCGCCTGGCGGATCTGCTCGTCGGTCATCATGGCGCGGTTCGTGGTCCTTTCCCGGCCGGGGTGGCCGGCGTGCGAGTGCCGGCGCGCAAGCTAAGAGGCGTCCGCGCCGCAGGGCAACCGCGCCGCCACCGGCAACGCCTGACTGCCCGATCATCAAAGGTGACACTACGGCACGCTGCCGTCGGACGGCGGGTGACCCGCCGAGCGGAACGGCGCCCCGTGAGCGGCGTTGCGGCCCACCAGCTACGTTCCCCGCCATGTCGCTGCTCATCGCCAACCGGGGCGAGATCGCCATCCGGGTGGCCCGCACCGCGGCCGACCTCGGCACCCGCACCATCGCCATCCACGCCCAGGACGACGCCGCCTCCCTGCACACCCGCCTCGCCGATGACGTCCGGGCGCTGCCCGGCTCCGGCGTCGCCGCCTACCTCGATGCCGCCGCGGTGCTGGCGGTGGCGGTGCAGGCCGGCGCCACCGCCATCCACCCCGGATATGGGTTCCTGTCCGAGCAGGCTGCGTTCGCCAGGGCCTGTGCGGCGGCGGGCATCCGCTTCGTCGGGCCTCGACCCGAGCTGCTCGAGCTGTTCGGGGACAAGGTCCGGGCGCGGCACGCCGCGGCGGCCGCCGGCGTACCGGTGCTGCGCGGCACGGACGGCCCGATCGATGTCGCGGCAGCCGAGGCCTTCCTGACCGCGCTCCCCGAGGGCCGGGCGATGGTGCTCAAGGCGGTCGCCGGTGGCGGCGGCCGGGGCATGCGCGTGGTGCAGCCCGGCGAGGATGTCGCCGCCCGCCACGCCCGCTGCGTGTCGGAGGCCACCGCCGCCTTCGGCGACGGCTCCGTCTACGCCGAGGAGTACCTGCCCCTGGCCCGCCACGTCGAGGTGCAGATCCTCGGCGACGGCACCGGCGCGGTGGCGCACCTCGGCGAGCGGGAGTGCTCGGTGCAGCGTCGACACCAGAAGCTGCTCGAGATCGCGCCCGCTCCGGGCCTGGCCGAAGGCGTGCGGCGGCGCGTGATCGACGCCGCGCTGCGCATCGCCCGCACCGTGCGCTACGACAACATCGGCACCTTCGAGTTCCTCGTCGACGCGTCGGACCCGGGTGACGAGGCCGCCTTCGCGTTCATCGAGGCCAACCCGCGCCTGCAGGTGGAGCACACCGTGACCGAGGAGGTCACCGGGGTCGACATCGTCGCCGTGCAACTGGGCCTGGCCGAGGGCCGCACGCTGGCCGAGCTCGGTTTTGCCGACGGGGACAGCGTCGCGCCCCGCGGCACCGCCATCCAGGCCCGCATCAACGTCGAGCGGGTCGGGTCCGACGGCAGCGCCATGCCCGCCTCCGGCGTGCTGGGCCGCTTCGACCTGCCTGCCGGCAAGGGCATCCGCGTCGATACCTTCGGGTATGCCGGTTACCGCACCAACCCCAGCTTCGATCCGCTGGTGGCCAAGGTCATCGTGCACCATCCCGGTGGGTACGGCGCGGCGGTGGACAAGCTCTACCGGGCGTTGTGCGAGGTGCACATCACGGGGGTGGACACCAACGTGGGGTTGCTGCGCGACCTGGTGTCGACCGATGGGTTCCGCGCCGGGCGCCTGCGCACCACCTTCATCGAGGATTGGGCGGCCCGGCAGGCCGAGGAGGGATCGCCGCGGGCCGAGCACCGCGCCCGCTATGTCGAGCCGCAGGGCTCGGGCGACGGCGCCCGGGCCGGAGCCCAGGTGGACCGCGACGATCCGCTTGCCGTGCTCGAGTACGGCAAGCAACAGGCCGCCGATCGCGCCATCGCCGCCGGGACGGCACCGGCCGCCGAGCCGGGGTCGCTGACCGCGCCGATGCAGGGCACCGTGGTGGAGATCGCCGTGTCGCCGGGGGAGGAGGTGCGCGCCGGCCAGCTGCTCGCGGTGCGGGAGGCGCTGCAGATGGAGCACGAGCTGAAGGCGGCCACCGGCGGTGTGGTGGTGGAGGTCACCGCCGCGGCGGGCGACACCGTGCTGGCCGGTACGTCGTTGCTGCGCATCGAGGAGCGCGACGTGCAGGGCCGCGCCGCCGAGGCCGACGAGGTGGTCGACCTCGACGAGATCCGGCCCGATCTGGCGGAGATCCTCGGCCGGCGGGCCGCCACCCTGGACGCCAACCGGCCCGCGGCGGTGGCCCGGCGCCGGGCGACGGGGCAGCGCACGGCGCGGGAGAACGTTGCGGACCTGGTGGACGAGGGCACCTTCGTGGAGCTCGGCCAGCTGGCCCTCGCCGCCCAGCGGAGCCGGCGCAGCCGCCAGGAGCTGATCGAGAAGAGTCCCGCCGACGGCATGATCACCGGCTTCGGTTCGATCAACGGCGAGCTGTTCGAGGAGCCCGCCAACCGCTGCGCGGTGATGGCGTACGACTACACCGTCTTCGCCGGCACCCAGGGCATCAAGAACCACGCCAAGACCGATCGCATGATCGAGATGATCAAGCGGACCGGCACGCCGCTGGTGCTCTTCGCCGAAGGGGGCGGCGGCCGTCCCGGCGACACCGCCGGCGGGGACTTCGGATCGATGACCTTCGGGCACTTCCCGCAACTGAGCGGGCTGGTGCCGATGGTCGGCATCGTCAGCGGCTTCTGCTTCGCCGGCAATGCCTCCCTGCTGGGCTGCTGCGATGTCATCATCGCCACCCGCAACGCCAACATCGGCATGGGCGGCCCCGCCATGATCGAGGGCGGCGGCCTCGGTGTCTACCGGCCGGAGGAGATCGGCCCGGTCGAGGTGCAGAGCACCAACGGCGTGATCGACGTCGTCGTCGAGGACGAGGCCGCCGCGGTGGTGGCGGCCAAGCAGTACGTGGGGTACTTCCAGGGGCGGCTGCGCAGCTGGGAGGCGCCCGACCAGCGGGAGATGCGCCGCATCATCCCCGAGAACCGGCTGCGCATCTATGACATCCGTCGGGTCATCGACACCCTGGCCGATGTCGGCACGGTGCTCGAGCTGCGGCGCGGGTACGGCATCGGCATGATCACCGCGCTGATCCGGGTGGAGGGCCGCCCGGTCGGGGTGGTGGCCAACAACCCCGCCCACCTCGGTGGTGCCATCGACTCGGACGGGGCGGACAAGGCGGCGCACTTCATGCAGCTGTGCGACTGCTTCGACATCCCGGTGCTGCAGCTGTGCGACACCCCCGGGATCATGGTGGGGCCCGAGGTGGAGCGCACCGCGCTGGTTCGCCATTCCAGCCGCATGTTCCTCGTCGGCGCCAACCTGACGGTGCCCACCTTCACCGTGATCGTGCGCAAGGCGTACGGCCTCGGCGGGGTCGCCATGGCGGGCGGGTCGTTCAAGCTCACCACCTCGACGGTGGCGTGGCCGACGGGCGAGTTCGGCCCGATGGGCCTCGAGGGCGCGGTGAAGCTGGCCTTCCGCAACGAGTTGGCCGCCATCGAGGACCCGGTGGCCCGCAAGGCCGAGTTCGATCGTCGGGTGGACATCGAGTACCGGCGGGGCAAGGCGATCAACCTCGCCTCCGGCGTCGCCATCGACGACACGATCGACCCGGCGGAGACGCGGTCGTGGCTGGCCAACCTGCTCGCCTCGGTGCGGCCCGCGCCGCCCCGGGAGGGCAAGAAGCGACCGATCGTCGACGCCTGGTAGGCGCTGGTCAGCGTGGCGGACCGCGCAGTACGGTCGGCCCGGTTCGACGACGAACGAGTGGAGGATCGATGTCCGACGACACGCTGTCCATGCGCACCATCTCGCTGGGTGCGGCCCAACGGGTGCTCGATGCGGCCCTGGCCAGGGCGACGGAGATGGGCAGGTTGTTCTGCATCTGCATCGCCGATCCGGCGGGGGAGCCGGTGCTCACCGCTCGCATGGACGGCGCGCCGCGGCTGTCGGCGCGCATCGCGGCGGACAAGGCCTACACGGTCGCCGGGTTCGGTGGCATGCCGACCTCGGCGTGGTGGGGCGCCATCGAGGGCGAGCCGTCGCTGGTGCACGGGATCACCAAGGTGCCACGGCTGATCGTGTTCGGCGGTGGCGTGGGTCTCTTCAGCGGTGGGGAGCTGGTCGGTTCGATCGGCGTGTCCGGCGGTTCCGCCGAGGAGGACGCGGTCGTCGCCTCGGCCGGGGCCGCGGTGCTGGCCTGAGCCGGCGCCGAGCGCCGGGCCCGGCAGGGACGCGACGAGGGCGGGGTCCCACCGGAGGAGTCTCCGGTCGGGCCCCGCCCTCGTCCGTCTCGGCTCGGAGGGCGCCGTCTACTCGACGTAGGCGATGAACTCGGCCGACACCTTCGGGCCGTCGGGGGCCAGCGCGGTGTAGCGCGCCGGCCGGGAGGCCGCGTCCGGGAAGTGCTCCACGAACTGCCCGTTGAGCTCCTCGCGGTACTTGATGTCGTTCACGTAGAACGTGATCTTGGCGACGTGCTCCCAGCCGGCGCCGGCCGCCTCGAGCATGTTGCCCATGTGCAGGAAGATGTTGCGGATGCAGTCCTGGATGTCCGCCGGCACCTTGCGCTCGCCGGCGTTGAACGGCGGGATGATGCTGGAGACCACCAACGGCCCGATCCGCGACGCGGCGGGGATCGGGTTGACGTGGGCGAAGCTGTCGATCTCGATCGATTGACGGGGCACGGTTCCTCCTCAGCCCTGCTTGGCCTGGAGCCAGGCCTCGAACTCGGCGCGGCGATCCGCAGCGATCGGGAAGGTGCCGATGGAGCTCTCGCCGGCGGCGACGCGCTCGATGGCCCAGGCCTCCTCGATCTCCATCGTGTGCGACGCCTGGGCGACCTCCTCGACCAGCGCGGCGGGGATCACGACGACGCCCTCGTCGTCACCGACGAGCACGTCTCCGGGCACCACGGCGACCCCGGCGCAGGTGATGACCTGCTGGGTGTCCCACGGGACGTGCTTCTTGCCCAGCGTCGCGGCGTGCGATGACTGGTGGTACACGGGCAGGTCGATGCCCTGGATCGCCGGGGTGTCCCGCAGGGCCCCGTCGGTGATGACGCCGGCCCCGCCGAGCGACTTCACCCGCATGACGAAGATGTCGCCGATCGTTCCGGCATGCGGTTCGTTGCGGGCCTCGATCACGAGGATCTCGTCGGGCTGGATGCCCTCCACGCCCTTGCGCTGGGCGTTGTTCATGCCCACCTGCTTGGCCAGGTCCTCCCGTAGGGCGACATACCGCAGGGTCCGGGCGTAGCCGATCATGCGCGTGCCGGGCTGGGTGCCGCGCAGGCCGTTGAGGAAGCAGTTGGTCAGGCCGCGCCGTTGCAGCTGCGACGTGATGGTGGCGGTCGAGACCGAGTTGAGGATGTTCCGCACCTCATCGGTCATGGTGTACGGGCGTTCCGTACCGGATTCGCTCATGGAGTCCCCTTGGCTGCGCTGTGGGTGGTTGGTGCGCGTGGGCTCGCTTCCGGGCCACGGCGTGCGACGCGCCGCCTCGGGGCCCGTCACGGCCCGGGCGTCGTCGATGCGCACGGAATCTACCCGGCGTGCCGGGCCGACGAAAGCGGCTCGTGCAAGGTCGCGCCACCCGCCCGGACCGGCCCGCACCCGGGCGGCCGCGCCGACCGACTTCCCGAGCAAGCGATTGGTTCCCGTTTTGACCGCGGTGTGACCGTCGCAACATGATTGCACTCAGATGGGTTGGTCACCCCGGCCCGCTCTCCCACGGGACGAGGCCGCCCGGCCCCGTGTCCGGCGGGCGAGGCGGGGTGAGGGCCGATCTCCAGGAAGCGATGTGGAGGTGCGCCGCCGTACGGCCGATCCACGCGGAACGGGTGGGAACGGGGAGCCGGTGCGCCATCGATTCGACTGAGACCGACGCTCCACCGAACACCGCTTCGGCCCTGTGCCGCTGCTCGGAACATGGAGCAAACGGTGCGCACCAGCGACGCAGAACGTTCGGTCTTCTGCGTTACAGTCCGCCCGCCGGGCACTGGGATCTCCGGCGTCATCGTGTCCTCGACCCAGCGAGATCAAGTTGTAGCAACAACCGTTGGCCATCGCGGTCGGCGGACTTCTGACCAGGGGGAAGGAATGCTCAAACGAGCAG
Organism: Acidimicrobiales bacterium; assembly: GCA_020846295.1. Classification (GTDB taxonomy): domain Bacteria; phylum Actinomycetota; class Acidimicrobiia; order Acidimicrobiales; family CAIXPF01; genus CAIXPF01. The sequence continues at coordinate 844 of JADLEF010000137.1, read as the reverse complement.
CAGCCCTCGCAGTCATCGGCGCCCTGCTGATGTCGGCGTGCGGTAGCAGTGACGATTCATCGGGCGAGACGGACACCAGCGCCGCCGCCACCGAGACCACCGCCGCAGGCGAGGGTGGTGCCACCACCACCGAGGCCGGAGGCGCGGCGACCACCGCGGCCGGGGGCGGCGGTGGCGAGAGCGCAGCCGGCATGGCCGCGACCGGCGGCGAGGGCTGCGGGCTCGACAACGGCAAGAAGGCCACCGGTGAGCCGATCGTGGTCGGCCACGTGACCACCTCCATCCCGGGCATCGACTTCTCGACCGGCCCGGCGATGATGGAGGCGTACTTCAAGTGCGTCAACGACAACGGCGGCATCAACGGCCGTCCCATCGAGATGATCTGGGAGAACGACAACGGCACCCCGAGGACGCCGCCGCCGCCGCCCGCAAGCTGATCGAGACCGAGAAGGTCGTCGCCATGGTCGGTGGCTTCTCCATCCTCGACTGCCCGGTCAACGCCAAGTACTACGCCGAGAAGGGCTACAACGTCATCGTCGCCGGCGTGCCGGCCGAGTGCTTCAGCTCCCCGGCCATCGCCGCGGTCAACGCCGGGCCGGCGTACTCCGCCGAGGGCGCGGCCGTGAAGATGATCGAAAAGGGTGCCAAGGGCAAGATCGTGTCGTCGCTGCCCCGCACGCCGACCGCCGATTACGGCAACTCGCTGGCCGGCATCTACATCGAGGAGAAGGGCCTCGAGTGGGAGGACATCCAGATCGATGTGCCGATCTCCGATCCCACCTCGGTCGCCCGTGACCTCGTCAACCGCGCCGGCGAGGGCGGCGGCGTGCTGCTCAACTACACC
>JADLEF010000136.1 GCA_020846295.1 Acidimicrobiales bacterium | reverse complement strand
TCGGTGTCGAGGTGCATGTTCTCGTGCAGCGGAACCGATCGCAGCGACGAGACCTGCCAGGGGCCCGTCAGACCGGGCTTGACCTGGTGGCGTGGGTGATCCCACAGGTTGTAGCGATCAACCACCGACACCAGCTCGGGCCGGGGCCCGACCAGGCTCATGTCGCCGCGCAGCACGTTCCAGAACTGCGGGAGCTCGTCGATCGAGTACTTGCGCAGCAACCGGCCGAGGGGCGTGTGGCGGGGGTCGTCGTCCCGCTTGTGGGACTGCCGCCGGTCCGGCCCGTCGAACGGCGCCTGGTTGAGGCGCCGGTCCGGCCGCATCGTGCGGATCTTGTACATCGGGAACACGGTCCCGTCCCGCCCCACCCGGGGCTGGCGCAGCAGCACGCCCGGACCGAGCTTCACCCGGACCGCCAGCAGCGCCAGCGCCACGACGGGAGCGGTGGCCACGGTGAGCACGGCGCCGCCGGCCCGGTCCACGGCGGGTTTGGTCAGCCGTACGTACGCGGTGCGACGCGGCGCGACGCTCCGGAGTGGCGGTTCCACCTCGGGGTGGTCGGTCGGGTTGAGACGCGACGGCACGATCTGCAGCTGCCGCGCGGTGGTGGTGGGCACGTCCGCTCCTCCGTCGTCGGTCGACACCGACTGAAGTTGCCCTTGGAACGACTTCGGGGTGTGCAGCGCACGCCCCGTGACATTGATGTCTAGCAAACATTGGACCGGGGACTCGCGTTGAGGCAAGGGAAATCTCACAAGCAGTTCCGTGCGTGAATTACTAAACGTGTCGACATGACTACGAATCGAGACGCTTTGAGTGGTCGATTATGATGAAAATCCACCTAGGTGGCGAGGTGAGCACGCTACGGGTCACGTAGCGGCGTTCGAACGCTCCCCGCCCAGGTCACCTGGACGTCACTTTTCAGCACGTTGCGCCGCCAAGCGGCCACACCACGCCGAGAAATCGTGCAAACGGATGCACCTCGCCCGGCCAATGGGCATCACGAAGCGCAGGCGTCTCACTCCACAGGGCCACGCTCAGCGTGGAACACGTTGGAAGCGACACCGAATCCGAAGAACGTCACGCCGATGCAATACTTCAGAAAGATCAACTAACCGGTTGGATGACCCGCGGCCGGTGGCGAACGATGCGCGCCACGAACGCCGGGTTGTTACGGAGATAGCGCCGCCACAGCCGCCTCGGCTCCACCGCGACCCGGAACGCCCATTCGAGGCCGGAGCGCTGCAACACGGCCGGCGCCTGACGCACCCTGCCGGCGTGGAAGTCGAACGCAGCGCCCACGCCCACCAGCGCGGCGGCGTTCAGCAGCGGACGGTGCGCCGCCATCCACCGCTCCTGTTTGGGGGTGGACAACCCGACCCACACCACGTCCGCGCCGCTGGCGTTGATCCGCTCCACGATCCCCGCCGACTCCGCGTCGGTGAGGGGACGGAACGGCGGCGAGTACGTGCCCACCACCGACAGGCCGGGGAACCGCTCGCCGAGGCGCTGCGCCAGCAGCTCCGGCACCCCCTCCGCCCCGCCGTAGAAGTAGTGCCGGCGACCGTGGGCCAGGCCCGCGGCGAGCACGTCGAGCATCAGATCCGGACCGTAGACCCGGGTGACGCCGTCCACACCGGCCAACTTCGAGCACCAGACCAGCGGCATACCGTCCGGTGTGGTGAGCCCGGACCCGTTGTGGATGGCGAGCAGCGATGGATCGCGCTGCGACTCCATCACCCCGTGCACCCCGGTGACGCACACGTAGTGACGCTCACCCGCTTCGATCCAACGATCGATCTCCGCCACCGCCGCCGGGCGAGAGATCGCACTCACGTGGACGCCGAGCACGTCGACACGCGGGAGCGCGTGCGTGGTGTTCATGCTGTCGATTGCTCCTGTCCGCCGAAGCGGGTCCGCCGCCTGTCCTGTCTTGACGGGGCGGGACGTTACGACCGCGGATCGGTCGGTGCCCGACCCCGACACAGGATTGTCATCCGGAAACTTGGCGCGGGTGGGTTGATCGCGCGCAGCGTGTGAGATCAGGGTGTAGTTCGAACGCGCTAGTCGTTCGCGGCAGCACTTCCCGAGCGGGACATGCCGGTGAGGATCACCATGGAGTGACCCTCCACGCGCACCCGTTCCCCCGGAGCGTAGCGGCGCAGGCGCTCGGCCGGCAGCGGCTCGCTGGTGTCGAGCACCCGGCGCCACAGCGCCGGCCACGCCGTGGGAGGCAGGCGGTAGAGCAGACGTCCGTCGTGCGCGTTGCACACCACGAACACGCTGTCGGCCGGACGGCCGTCGACCGCTCGGCCGTCGAAGAGCACCGCCACGGAGCGGGCATAGCCCGCCAGCCAGTCCTCCGGGGTCATCAGGGCGCCGTCCGGTGTGTACCAGCCGACATCCACGACCCCGCGGGCGTCGGGTTGGCCGGTCGGCCAGCGCACCGAACGCAGCACCGCGTGCTCCCGCCGGAAGTTCAGCAGCCAGCGCACGTAGCTGCGCAGGCCGACATCGACGTGCTCCCAGTCCACCCACGACACGTCGTTGTCCTGGCAGTAGGCGTTGTTGTTGCCCGCTTGCGTGCGCCCCTGCTCATCGCCCGCGCACAGCATCGGCACCCCGGAGGCGAGGGCGGTGACCGCCAGCAGGTTCCGCTGCTGGCGGCTGCGCAGCCGCCGCACCGCCGGATCGTTCGAGGGGCCCTCGACCCCGCAGTTCCACGAGCGGTTGTCATCGGTGCCGTCGCGGTTGTGCTCACCGTTGGCCTCGTTGTGCTTCGACTCGTAGGAGACGAGGTCGGCCAGGGTGAACCCGTCGTGGCAGGTGACGAAGTTGATCGACGCCTGCGGGGTGCGGCCGGGACGGCGGAACAGCTCCGCCGAGCCGGTGAGCGACGCCGCGAACCGGGGCAGCATGCCACCCTCGCCCCGCCAGAAGTCGCGCTGGGCATCACGGAACGCCCCGTTCCACTCCGCCCAACCGACGGGGAAGCGGCCCACCTGGTAGCCGTGGTGGCCGACGTCCCACGGCTCGGCCACCATCTTCACCCCCGCCAGGACGGGATCGGCGGCGATGGCGTCGAACAGCGCGGCGCCGGGATCGAACCCGCGGCCGGGTGCCTCGCGTCCGAGCACGGTGGCGAGGTCGAACCGGAACCCGTCGACGTGGTACTCCGTCACCCAGTGCCGCAGGCTGTCGAGCACCAGGCGCACCGACGCCGCGCTGGCGGGGTTCAGCGTGTTCCCGCACCCCGTGTCGTCGAGGTAGCGGCCATGGTCGACGACGTAGTAGGCCGCCTCGTCAAGACCCCGCAGCGACAGCAGGGGGCCGTCCGCGCCCGCTTCCGCCGTGTGGTTGTAGACCACGTCGAGCCACACCTCGAGCCCGCCGGCGTGCAGCGCCTTGACCAACTGCTTGAACTCGGCCACCTGCCGTCCGGCGACCTGCGAGGCGGCGTAGCCGGCGTGGGGGGCGAAGAACCCGAGGGTGTTGTACCCCCAGTAGTTGCGCAGCCCCTGACGAACCAGCCGTTGGTCCTGCACGAAGTGGTGCACCGGCAACAGCTCGACCGCGGTCACCCCGAGGCCGCGCAGGTGGTCGACCACCGCGGGGTGGCCGAGCCCCCGGTAGGTCCCCCGCCACGGTTCGGGAACGGCCGGGTGGAGCCTGGTGAAGCCCTTCACGTGCAGCTCGTAGACGACCGTGTCCTCCCACGGCGTGTGGGGTCGACGGTCGCCCTCCCAATCGAAGACCGCGGCGGTCACCACCGAGCGGGGCACCAGCCGGGCGGAGTCCACCCCGGGCGCGAACAGCTCGGCGCTCCAGTGCACCTCCCCGTCGATGGCGCGGGCGTACGGGTCGACGAGCAGCTTGGCCGGGTCCATCGGGGCGGGGCCCCGGGCCCGGAACCCGTACGGCGTGCCGGGGCCGACATCCTCGACCGATGTCCACCAGGTGTGACCGCTGCGCTCGAGCGGCACCCGTCGCTCCCGGCCGTGGTTGTCGAACAGGCACACGTCGATGGCGTCGGCCGGTTCGGAGTGCACCGCGAACGTGGTGCCGGCGCCGTTCCAGTGCGCACCGAGCGGCGGGGGGAGGATGCCCACGGAGCGCTCAGCCGGCCAGCAGGGCCAACAGCCGGGGGCGGGCCCGTTCGATCTGCTCAGCCAGCACGCGCTCGATCAACGGACCCCACCACTGGCCGTCGTAGGACATGGTCATGGTCAGCTCGCTCGTCACTGCGGGTCCAGTCGTTCCGGCGGGTCCAGTCGTTCCGGCGGGTCCGTCGGGGCCGAGCTCGGCCACCTCGGCCTGCAGCACCCACGCCGCATGGTGGCGGCCATCGGGCTCGCGCCGCTCGAAGCGGACCCGACGGCCCGGCTCGCACTCGGTGCGCGCCATGGTCAGCTGCTTTGACCGGCGCAGCGGCCCCAGCTGGGCGGCGAGGACCACCGTCCACCGCTCATCGCCGAGGGCGTCGGCGCGCTGCACGAGGTCCAACCACTGCGGGTAGTGGGAGAGGTCCTCGACCCAACGGAACAGCTGCTCCGCGGGACACGGGGCTCGGAGGGTGGCGTGCACGGGTTTCATGGGCGGTCCAATTGTGCTCGATCCGCGAGCGCTCCCGGGACACCCGGCTGCACGACGGCCACCACGCCGTCGAGCACCTCCACCCAGGCGGACCCCGGCTCGGTGAGCTCGTTGCTGACCCCCCAGCTGCTCCCGGGCCGCAGCTCGGCGTGGCGCAGCGGGAACAGCAACCCGGCGGTGCTCACGCCGCGGGCCCGGCCGCCCAGCGCCAGGAGGGTGACGACCTCGCCGGCGACGCCGGTGACGGCGCGGCGGCCCCGCACGATCGTGACCCGGGCCGCGCCCAGCCGGGCGTCCATCGCCATCGTGGCGTAGTCCCCCGAACAGAGCAGCAGCACGTTGGCCAGCAGGTGGTCGAGCCGACCGCCGTGACCACCGACCACGGTCACGGTCGTCGCGCCGAGCTCGAGCGCGGTGTCGAGGGCCAGGGCGAGATCGGTCTTGTCCTTGGCCGCCGGATGACGCAGCACCCGGGTCCCGGCGTGCTCCAACGCGGCGGTGACCTCGGGGTGGATCGAGTCCAGATCGCCCACCAGCACGTCCACCCGCCAGCCGAGCGCCACGGCGTGCTCCGCGCCGGAGTCGGCGGCGATGACGACCGCGTCGTTCGGCAGGTCTGCCACCTCCTCGGGCCGGCACCGCTCGCCGCCGGCGAACACGAGCGCCGTACGGAGCGCGCTCATCCGGCCCCGTCACCGCGGGCGGCCCCCGGCCGGTCCGCACCGTCGGCGGGGTTGTGGTCCGCACCATCGGGGGGGTTGTGGTCCTGCACCACCAGGTCCGGGCGGGCACGACGCAGCACGGCCAGCAGACCGGGCAGGTCGTCCAGCTCCCGGGGCAGACGCAGGACCGACCCGTCGGCGAAGGACAGCCGCACCGGCCACACCCCGAGCGAGGTACCGATGTCGACGCGCTGCAGCCCGGCCAGCGGGAAGCGGCGGACGCCGCCGCGTGCCTCCGCCACCAGGGTCCCGTCCTCGATGCGCACGCATCGCGGCAGCCGCCGGGCCCGTCGCAGCGCGGCGAGGGCGAAGGCGGTGGTGAGGGCGAACAGCGCCAGAGCGACCAGCAGCGCCAGGTTGGACGGCACCACGAACACGAGCACCAGGAACCACACGGGCAACGCCACCGCGGTCAGCACCCCGCACCCGAGGCGCTGGGAGAACTCCTCGGTGATCGCCCACTGCCCGGTCTCGCCCAGCATGGGCGGTCACCTTAGGGCACACCGACCGACCCGACCGCGATCGGTGGCCGGGCGCGGGCGATGGCCACCCGGAGGATCGCGGGTGGCCATCGCAGCTGGTCTTCCGGTTGGGCGCGACGACCGTCAACGGTCAGCGCACGGTGGCGGGCCGGGCCGAGCGCCCGTCCGCCACCAGCGGCTCACTCGCCGACGTCGATGTCGTTGTCGTCGCTGTCGAGCAGGTCCACCTCGGTCGTCTCCACGTCGAGGCTGGCCGCGAAGGAATCGTTGTCCTCGAAGATCGAGTTGTCCTCGAAGGTCGACTCGAGGTCGAACGACGTGATGTCGTTGTCCTCGGTGACGGTGTTGAAGCTGTCGTCGACGCTCAGCTCCGTCGTGTCGTTGTCCTCGGTGAGGGTGTTGAAGCTGTCCTCCACCGTCGAGTTGAAGCTGTCCTCCACCGAGTTGTCGGTGTTGAAGCTGTCCTCGATGGTGGTGGAGTTGTCCTCGAGCGCGTTGGCGTCGTTGTGGTTGCCGAACACGAAGTTGCCCGGGCCGTCGCCGGCGTCGACGTCGATGTCGCCGAAGGTCTGGTTGCCGTTGCCGTTGACGACCTGGGCGTCGCCGCCGCCGGTGTCCACGTCGAGCAGGTCGCCCCGGCCCATGTTGATGTTCTCGCCGGTGATGTTGGTCGCATCGCCACGGCCCGAGAACGCACCGACATCGGAGTCGGAGATCTGGGTGTTGCCGTCGCCCACGGCCGAATGATCGAGCTCGACGTCGTCGCCGGCCATGATCCCGTCGTTGCGTCCGGTGTTGAGGGCCGAACCGCTGATGCCGCCGTTGGCGACGATGCCACCGGCGCCGGCGATCAGCGTGTCGCTGTCGATCGTCTGATCGAGATCGACGTCACCCTCGGCCGTGATCTCGTTGATGTTCACTTCCGCCATGGGAAGCCCCTCTTCCTGCTCTATCCGGAAAGAATCTCGCTGGGACACGGGTGCGACACGGCTCCGGTCATCGGGCACACCACCCTCTGCCCGACCCCCATCGCTGCCATCGCCGCCACCGCCCGGGCGAGTGCTGCTGTCAGCCTTCGTAGTCTGCACCACTTCTGCATCAACTGCTCGCGCCGACACGAACTCCGCGCGAATATTTCACTCCGCTGACGGGCCGGGACCGGCCCGGCGGGCGCCGCCACCGGAAACGGCGATCAGGTCCGCCCGATGTTCCTCCTCTCACCGAGAACCGAACGCCGCGCCGCGACGTACAGCACCACGAAGCAAGGATCGCAAGCAGTCCGCACGGCCCCACGGCCGGACGGACCCCGTCAGGAGGACGCGTGCCGTACCACCTCGGCGTCGACGTTGGGATCACCACGACGTCGGCCGCCGCACTGTTCGACGACGGGCCGGCCGCCGCCACCTCGGCCGGCCCCGACGCCGCCGTCGCCATACCGCTTGGTCCGGTGAGTACCTCGATGCCGTCGACGGTGCACCTCAACCCCGACGGCACCATCAGCGTCGGCGATGCGGCGGTGCGGCGCAACGCGCTCGACCCATCCGGCGGAGCGCGCGAGATCCGCCGCCGTATGGGTGATCCGGCTCCCGTCCTGCTCCGTACGGTGCCGTACGGAGCGGAGCGGCTGATGGCCGAGCTCCTCGCCGCGGTGGTCGCCGCGGCCACCGAGCGGTTCGACGAAGCACCGCGCTCGGTCGGCGTCACCCACCCGGCGAACTGGGGCACCCACAAGCTCGGTTCGCTGCGGGGCGCCCTCGAGGCGGGCGGCATCACCGACGCCATCGCGGTGGCGGAACCCCTCGCCGCCGCTGCCGGCTGCAGCGCCGCCGACGCCCTACCGACCGGTTCGCTGCTCGCGGTGTACGACCTCGGCGGCGCAACCTTCGAGGCCACCCTGTTGCGTCGCCAGGACTCGGGCTACGAGGCGGTGGGCGAGCCGATCGCCCTCGACCCGCTGGGCGGGGCGGACTTCGACGAGCTCCTCCTCGGGCACGTGCGGCGCGCCGTCGGCGAGCGCTGGCCCTCCGATCCCACCGACCCCTCCCTACCGGTCCCGATGCTCGCCCTACGGCGCAGCTGTACCGAGGCCCGCGAACAGCTGTCCATCGCGGACAGCGCCACCATCGCGGTCGGCCTGCCCGGCGCCGCCACCACCGTCGCCATCACCCGAGCGGACCTCGAGGCGATGGTCCTGCCCCGGCTCGAGGAGACCGCCGAGGCGTTGGACCGGCTCCTCGCCGCGGTCGGCGTCGAGCCCGGCCACCTGCCGGCCATCCTCCCGGTGGGTGGGTGCGCGGCCATGCCGATGGTGCGCTCGATGCTCGCCGTCCGCTATCCGGCCGCCCGGCAACTCGCCGCCTCGCCCACCCACGCCGTGGCCGCCGGCGCCGCCCGGGTCGCCCGTCAGCGGACGTCGCCGATATCGCCGATATCGCCGATATCGCCGACCATCGTGGCGGGCACGGCCGCGCCGAGCACCCCGCCACCGGCGATGCCACCACCGTCGGCCCCACCACCGAACGACCCACCACCGAACGCCCCACCACCGAACGCCCCACCACCGCCGGTCAGCCCGCCGGCGCCCCTGCCGCCGCCGGTCGCCGAGCCGCACGCGACCCGACCGGCGGACGGCGCGGCCGCCCGGCCCGCGACGACGTTCACCCCGCAGCGGGCGATCTGGGCGGCGATGCTCGTCGTGTTCGCCGCACTGGCCCTGGCCGGGCCCTACAAGATGCTGCGCGGCACGGGCGGCGGCGACGGCTCCGGGACCGTCGTATCCATGGCGGGCACCACGTTCAGCCCGGGCGTGCTCACCGTACCGAGAGGTACGACGGTGCTGTTCCAGAACGACGACATCCAGGCCCACACCGTCACCGCCACGGCCGACAACGCGGACCCGACCATCGACTCGGGGATCATGGAGGTGGGGGGTTCGTTCCCGTTCGTCGCGGAGCAGCGCTTCAGCTACTTCTGCGCCATCCATCCGTCGATGACCGGCACGATCGAGATCGAGGGCTGAACCATGGACTTCGTCGGACTGCTGAACGACATCACCGGTGGGAACCTGCTCGGCTGGAAGGTTGCCATCACCAGTGGCGTGATCGCCCTCGCCGGCCTGCAACTCGCCCTCGCCGCCCGGCTGTGGGGAGCCGGCGGCCTGGCCATCAGCCCCGAGACGGCCGGCACCGTGCACCGTTGGAACGGCAGGGTGGTGCTCGTCGGTGCCATGCTCGTCGCCTTCTCCTGCCTCGTCGGACCGGCGGGGCCCACCTCACCGACCCGGGTGCTGCTGCACTCGATCTTCGGCTCGGCGCTGTTCGCCGTGCTGATCGCCAAGTTCGCGCTGCTGAAGTTCGCCCGTTCGGCGCAGCGCTACCTGCCGCTCACCGGCAGCGCCCTTTTCGTGTTGTTCCTGGCCATCTGGGCGACGAGCGTCGCCGACTACATCTCGAGGTGAACGTCATGCACGTCCCGCACACCCTGCCCACCTTCGCCGTGGACACCGCCGGCGGAGAGCTCCCCGCTGCGGGACCACCCGGCCCGACGCAGCGGCACGGCCTCAGCGCCCCCAGGCTGACGACGTCCGTCGCGATCGGGTTGCTCGCGGCGACCGCCACCCTGGTGCTGCTGTGGGCGGTCACCGCCCGACCGGCCGCAGCGCAGAGCGGTGCCGGGATCGACATCATCGACTTCGGGTTCGACGCCGCCACCACGACCGTACCGGCCGGTACGACGATCACCTTCACCAACACCGGCGAGCGGCCCCACACCGCCACCGACCGGGGCGGCACCTTCGACACCCAGTCGATCAACCCCGGCGAGACGGCGGCGATCACCCTCGACACGCCGGGCCCCTACGCCATCTTCTGCCGGATCAACCCCTCCAAGATGAACGCCACCATCGTGGTGCAGCCCTCGCCCAACGCCACCAGCGCCCGCATCCAGGCGCTCGACCCGACCAACCTCGAGGGCGAGACGCTCCGCTTCGATCCGCCGCAGCTCGAGGTCAAGGCGGGCAGCACGCTGGTCTTCGCCAACGTGGGCGGCAAGCCGCACTCGCTGACCGCGTTCGACGGCACGTTCAACAGCGGGATCCTCCAGCCCGGGCCGGAGGGAGGCCGCTTCGCCGGCTCCAACACCACCATCAGGCTCGACAAGCCGGGCACCTACGAGTTCTTCTGCGAGATCCACCCGCAGGTGATGAAGGGCACCCTCACCGTGACCGGCTCGCCGCCCGCCACCGTCGCCACGACGGCCACCACCGCCGTCGCGCAGCCCAGCACGACGGGCACCATCGCCACCGCCCCACCGAAACGCGCCGAGGTCGCCATCGCGGACTTCTCCTTCACCCAGGCCGATCTCAGCGTCGCCCCCGGAGCCGAGCTCACCTTCCGCAACACCGGCCAGGCGCCGCACACCGCCACCTTCGACGACGTGGAGCTCGACACCGGCACCCTCGACTCCGGCGGCGTCGGCACGCTCACCGCGCCGACTGCGGCAGGCAGCTACAGCTACTTCTGCGCCATCCATCCCCGGATGCGCGGCACCCTCGTGGTGCTCTCCCCCGGCGTCGCCGATCCCGCGGCCGGCCCGGTGACCACCATCGCCCCCGGCAGCACCGGGGCCGGCACGGGAGGCACCGGGCAGGGCGCCACCACGACGACCGGCGCAGCCGGGGCCGCCACCACCGCCGCTCCCGCCGTCGCTCCCGCCGCCGAGCAGGCCGCGGCGAGCGGCGGCTCGAGCGGCGGCACCAAGCTGTGGGTGATCATCACCATCGCCGCCGCCTGCCTGCTCGGCGGGATCGGCCTCGCCCCCTTCCTCAGCCGCCGACGCAACAGCGGCTGACCCGCAACGCCGGGTCCCCGCCGCGGCCGATGGGCCGCGGCGGGCGGGCGGCGAATACGCTGCCCTGCATGGAGCGCACGATCTTCGAACCCGAACACGATCTGTTCCGCGAGAGCTTCCGGTCCTTCGTGGCCAAGGAGATCACGCCGAACTTCGCGGCGTGGGAGGCGGCCGGCATCGTCGACCGTGCGCTGTTCACCGTGGCCGGCGCCAACGGCTTCCTGGCCATGGACGCCCCCGAGCAGTACGGCGGCGGCGGGGTCAAGGACTTCCGGTACAACCAGATCATCTCCGAGGAGATCCAGTACGCCGGCGTGGTCGGCTCCGGCTCCGGCATCACCCTCCACAACGACATCTGCCTGCCGTACTACCTGAACCTGGCCAACGAGGAGCAGCTGCAACGGTGGCTGCCGGGCATCTGCTCGGGCGAGCTCATCACCGGCATCGCCATGACCGAGCCGGCCATCGGCTCCGACCTGGCCTCGATGACCACCACCGCCATCCGCGACGGTGACCGCTACATCGTCAACGGCTCGAAGACGTTCATCACCAACGGCATCAACTCCGACCTGGTCATCGTGGCGGCCAAGACCGACCCGTCGCAGAAGCACAAGGGCATGTCGCTGCTCGTGGTCGAGCGGGGCATGGCCGGCTTCGAGCGGGGCCGCAACCTCGACAAGGTCGGCGTGCACAGCCAGGACACCGCCGAGCTGTTCTTCAACGACGTGGAGGTGCCGGTGGCCAACCTGCTCGGCACCG
>JADLEF010000135.1 GCA_020846295.1 Acidimicrobiales bacterium | reverse complement strand
GCGGTGTCGTCGGTGCAGTTGTCGGCGACGACGACGACGCTGCGGCGCTCGGCGGGATACCGAACGGTCTGGAGGCTGGCCACGGTGGCGGCGATGCCGGCCGACTCATCATGGGCCGGCACCACGAACACGAAGTGCGGCAGGCCGGTCGTGTCCTCGGCGGCCGCTCGGCCGACTGAACCCGACCGAGGGCGGCGCTCTCCACCGGCGCCGAGCCCGGCCGCGGTGAGCGCGGCGAGGTGGAGGGCGAACAGCGCGGCCGGCGCCGCCACCGCGGCGACGCCGACGTCGACGACGCGGGCTGCTCTCATCGGCTGCCGGCGGTGGGGTCGCCCGGGCGGCCGGCGATCGTGCGCTGCCACGGCGGACCGGCCGAGACCGGCGTCGCGCTCGACACGCGCTGGGCGGCGCGGGGCGACATCGGCAGCTTCGGCGGTGCCGGGGACTCGAACACCGAGTTGGCCGGCCGGTGCAGCTCGTCGGCTCCGTCGTCGAGCAGGGCGTCGACCAGTTCGGCCAGTGACACCTCGTTCGGCGCCGGCCTGCTCGCCGTGGCGCCCACCGTCCTCCGGGCGACGAGGGGCGGCGCCGGTTCGGGATGCACCGAGCCTTCCCCGCGTCGATCGGCGTCGTTCCGGACGGGCGTGTCGGTCTCCGCGATGGTGTCGGTCTTGGTGTCGGTCTCGGTGCCGGCGGCGGGCACGTCCGCGTGGTGCTCATCACGGGGATCGAGCGGATGGGAGCCGGCGCCGGCGTCGACGGTGCGCTTGCGGAAGGTGGCCCTCGCCATGGCGAACCCGACGGCGGCGGCGACGGCCAGACCAGCGGTCATGACCACCCGCTTCGCCATCGAGCTGACCGGACCGAGCGGTACCTCGGGCGTCTGCACCACGCTGTAGCGGTACTGGAAGGCGGCCTCGGCCGCGTCGACCTCGATGCGGGCGCCGTTGAGGCGGTCCTCGAGGTCGGACTGGGTCTGCAGCGCGCTGCGCAGCGGCGAGCCGTCGGGCAGGTCCCGGGTCTCCGTCGAAGGGAAGTCCAGCTCCTCGCGCAGACGGGCGACCTCCGCATCGGCGTCGGCCTTGTAGCGCTCGAGGATGGTCAGGGCGGCCTCGATGGGGCCGAGGTCCGCGATGTGGCGGTCCTCCAGGAAGTTCTCCTGGGCGGCGGTGACGATGGCGCTGGCGTCTTCGGCGTCGGTCCAGAACACCGAGATGGTCAGCCGGTCCGGCCCGTTGGACCCGCCGTCGATCTGCACCATGAGCGCCTCACGCAGCTCGCGTCGCAGGTCCTCGCGCAGGTCGTCGCTCGTCGTGCCGAGACCGGCCGCGTCGAAGACGCTGCGACGGAACTCGCCGAGCGCCGTCTCGCCGGCGTGGGCCTGCGCCCGCTCGATCAGGTCGGCATCGTCGATGATCCGATCGATGTTGGCCTCGCTGAGGATCGTCTCCCGAGCGTTGGCGAGCGGCTGGTCGGATCCCTGGGGCACGGCGCGACCGGGGTTGGCGATCGCCGAGGACACGACGTCGGAGCGGGCCGAGAGCACCGCGGTCGACTGGTAGGTCAGCGGGGCGGCCAACCAACTGACGCTGCCGGCGCCCAACACGAGGGCGACACCGGCGAACGCGGTGACCGGATGGCGAATCACCGATCGCCGGGCCAGCCGGGATGCCTGGCGCAGCTTCTCGGTGTCGAACAGCACCACGTCGTCATCGGCATCGGATCCCGGTGCCACCGAGGACCGGGCGGCGCCGAGGGGGGAGGTGCTGGTCGGGTGATCAGCCGTGCGGGGTGCCAACGATTCGCTCCTTGTCCACGGCAGCGCGCGTATCGTGCGCCGTCTGCCTACTGACAGTGTCTCCACTGCTGCGCAGCGCACGAATAGGCCGTCTTGCTCCGGCGGCCGCAACGGCGATGGCCACCGCCGCCTCGGTGGCGAGCAGCGGAACACCGCTCAGGCCCACCAGGCGGTGGACGGCGACGAGGACCGCGCAGCCGGCCAGTGCCCGCGCCGCCACCAGGGTGAGCTGCAGGTTCAGCACAGCCCTGCCGAGCAGGGCGAGCATGGCGACCGCCGAGATCGCCTCCGCCGCGAACACCGTGCAGGCGGCCACCCGGCTCGGGCCGCCGGCACCGAACCAGCCGATGGCCGGGCGCAGCAGCGCCAGGTTGGTGACCGTGTTGACGACCACCGTGATGAGGCTCACCACCGTGACCGGCCAGCTGCGGCCCAGCGCCAGCAGCACGCTCGAGCCGATGGTGGCCATGTAGGTGAGCAGGAACATCATCGACAACACGCGCAGGCTCGGGACCGCGGCGGCGTAGTCGCCGCCGAACAGGCGGAGGATCACGTCGTCGGACTCGAGGGCGAGCAGGCAGGTCAGCGGCGACATCACCGCCACCACGACGGCGAGGATGCGCGCCCCCAACTGCACCGTGGCCGCCTCGCCGTACGCGGCGTGGGTGCGGGACAGGGCGGGCAGCAGCGCGGCGGACAACGCCGGCGCCAGGAACAGCGCGGTCATGGCGATCAACGTCGCCGCGCCGTACAGCGCCACCTCGCGGTCGCCGGCGAAGGATCCCACCAGAGCGGTGTCCAGCGAGTTGGACAGACCGGTGCTGAGCTGGCGGGCGGCGAGCGGCACGCAGGCGACCAGTGCCACCTTCGCCATCGCCCAATCGGCGGGCCGCGCCGGACCGAACAGCGCCCGGTTGCGCCGTCGCAACCACAGCAGTCGCACCGCCTCGCTGGCGGCCAGCGCGACGGGGATGACGATCGCCCCCCCGCCGAGGGCGAGGCCGCCGACGGCGAGCACGGCCCACAGCAGCTTGGTCACGACCTGGGTGACGGTGACCGAGGTGGCGCGCCCGCCGCCCTGCAGGAAGGCGGCGGCGACGAGGCCGCCGTTGAGGGCGAACTGCGCCACCGCGTAGCAGGCGAACAGCACCAGCACCGACGAGGAGCGCCCCAACAGGGCGAGCACGCCGACACCGATGGCCGCCATGGCCACCGACACTGCGGCGCGGGCCAGGGCCAGGCCGCGGATGAGGCGAGCGTAGAGCTCGGGATCGCGCGGCACCTCGCGCCGGGCGTAGGTGTCGATCCCCAGCGTCAGGGGCGCGAACAACAGCAGGGCGAGCGACTCGCTGAACACGAGCTGGCCGAACCCCGCCGGATCGAGGAACTGGGGCAGGGCCAGGCGGATGGCGAGGCTCACCACCCAGGTCACGGCGAGGCCCCCGGTCAGCACCAGCGACTCCCGGGCGACGCGACCGGCCTCGCGGCTCGACGCCGCGGCGCCGTCCTCGACGGGGATACCCTCGAGTACGGCCCCGGACGCGCCGGCGGCGAGCGGGGCCGGAAGGCTCCCGCTCGCCGCCCGGTCGCCCGCTTCGGCGACCGAGGTCACGCCTCGGCCGATCCGCCGGATGGGGTGGCGGCCAGCAGCCGCCGCTTGGCCGAGCCGGCCAGGCGCCGGGCCCGGCGCACCACCGGCATGGTCCCCACCGGACCGACGAGCCGGACGTCGGTGGCGAAGTACCACTTGTAGTCCTCGTCGCCGATCATGAAGTCGTACTCCTGTTCGCCACTGGCGTAGGCGTGGCGGATCGAGCGGAGCAGCACCAGGTTGCCCGGCGACCACGTCGACAGCTCGGTGTCGTAGGACGGCAGCCAGTAGTAGACCCGTCCCGACCGTCGGACCAGCGCGATGCCGGCGGCGAAACGCTCGCCGAAGCGCACGGTGGCGTGCTCCAGGGTGCCGCTGCGGAACAGCCAGCGCATCAACTCGATGTTGGCCGGCACCGCGAGCGGGTCGCCCACGCCGGTCCGTTGGTAGTGCAGACGCTTCCACTGCAGCAGCTGCTCGAACGCCGCCTCGTCCGGATCAGCCGGGGTGAACGTGACGGGGCCGAGCTCGCGCTCCGCCTTGCGGGCGAGGCGCTCGGCGGTCTTCACCAGACCGGACCGCTTGGCCCGGATCGACGCCTCGACCTCCTCCCACGTCCCGAAGTGGGAGAAGTCCAGCGTCGGTGCGGCGCGCAGCAGTCTGCGCTCGGCCGTCGGCGCGAGGTGTGCGAGCCAGTGCTCGGCCGACACCTTGCCCACCACCAGCCGGGGGACGTAGCGCACGAACACCTCCGGCGTGAGCATCGGATCGGTCGACGGCTCGAGGTAGTCGAGCCACACGCGATCGAGCACCGGACGTCCGGCGGCGAACACCACCGGCACCACGTGCTGGTCGCACGCCACGCTGGCCACCCGGGTGGGGACCGCCTCCACCGCCGCCAGGGCGGAGGCGAAGGCGGTCGACGAGAACAGGCTCATGCCGTGTGGTCCTCCGCCGCCGAACCGACCAGCTGCGGGGACAGGTGCAGGTAGCGGGCGGCCTTGCGCTTCCCGACGATGTCGGCGTACACCCGCTCGGCCTGCTCGGTCCGCAGGCCGACCAGCGGGGCGACCTCCGCCGGGCTCATCCCGTGGTCCATGCCGTACAGGCAAAGGTCCATGCGGTCGTAGGGCAGCGAGAAGTAGAACTCCTCCTGCGTCTGGGGCATCGAGTAGGTGTCGGTGGTCGGCGGGCGCCGGCAGATCTCGCCCGGCACCCCGAGGTGCTCGGCCAGCGCGTACACCTGTGTCTTGTACAGGTGGGCGATCGGCTTGAAGTCGGCCGAGCCGTCCCCATTCTTGACGAAGAACCCCTGGTCGTACTCCTGGTGGTTCGGGGTGCCGATGACCGCGTAGTTCAGGCGGTCCGCCCAGTAGTACTCGAGCATCTTGCGGGTGCGCTGCTTGAAGTTCGTGGCGGCGACGACCTCGAGGTAGGCCTGCAGCGGCAGGCGCACCTTGATCGGATCGCCCTCGGGCGGTTGCGCCACGACGGAGAAGACCCGGAAGCTGTCCGACTCCACGACGCTGGGCAGCACGATCTTGGACCGCCAGCCGGTGCCGTACTCGGGGATCACCGAACGGATGGCGTCGTCGCGGCGGCGGTAGCAGCCGGCGCCCTCGAGGATCGGCGTGATGTTCTCCAGCGCGGTGTCGATGCCCAGGCTGTCGGCCATGAGCTGTGACAGCTCGAGCGTCTCATCGGCCGAGTCGGTCTCGGGCATGTGCAGGCCCATGACCTTGTCGGCACCGAAGGCCCTCACCGCCAGGGCGGCGCAGACCGAGCTGTCGATGCCGCCCGACAGGCCGAGCACGGCGCCCTTGCGCTTCATGGTGCCGCGCACGGACCGCCGCATGGCGTCCACGATGCGATCGGCTTCGACCGCCAGGTCGATGGCGAGGAGGGGATGCAGCTCAGGCACCGACGCAGCCCGTCACGTAGCGCACGATGCGCGCGATCGAGTCGAGGTTGTCGGGCAGGATGTCGGCGTCCGGCACGGTGACGGCGAACGTGTCCTCGATCCAGCTCACCACCTCCAGCACACCGGTGGAGTCGATGACACCGGCGTCGGTGAGCGACTCGGTGGCGTCGAGCTCGTCCTCCACGAAGAAGTTCTCGACGATGAACTCGCGCAGCTGCGCTTCGATCTGGTTGGCGTTGACGGTCTCGATGATGCTCATGGCTGTTCCTCCAGTAGGCCCTTCTTGCGAATCTTTCCGGTGTCGGTCTTCGGCAGCTCCGGCAGGATGACCACCTCCGCCGGCACCATGTAGTTCTCCAGGCAGCCCTGGCAGTGGCGCCGGATGTCCGTCGCCGTGAGGGTGGAGCCCGGCTCGAGCGCCACGTAGGCGCGGATGGCCTGGCCCATGATCGGGTCGTCCACCCCGATCACGGCGGCCTCGCGCACCTCGGTCAGGCCGTAGAGAGCGTTCTCCACCTCGACGGGGCTGACCTTCTCGCCGCGGGACTTGATGATGTCGTCGCTGCGGCCGAGGAAGTACAGGTAGCCCTCGTCGTCCATCTTGAACCAGTCCTGGGCGCACAGGATGCGGTCGCCCACCCAGCGCCCCGGCTTGATCATCTGCTCGGTCTGGGCCGGTTTGTTCCAATACCCGACCATGACGTGCGGACCGCGCACGTGCAGGATCCCGGCCTCCCCGGTCGGCACCGGGTCGCCGTCGGGCGAGAGCAGGAACACCTCGGTGCCGGGTCTGGCCTTGCCCACCGACGCCGGCCTGATGGGAAGCTGCTCCGGTTCGAGGTAGAGCACCCGCTTGCACTCGGTGAGGCCGTACATCTTGTAGATCAGCGCCTCGGGGAACATGGCGGCGAGCCGCGGGATCAGCTCGGGCGACAGCGCCGCCGCCGTGTTGGTCACCCGCCGTACCGAGGGGTACGTGGCCGGGTCACCGGCGAGCAGGGTGGCGAACACCGTCGGCACGCCGGGCAGGACGGTGACCTCCTCCTCGCGGAGGCGACGGCGGATGACCTCCGGGAAGCCGAAGCCGGACTCGAGTACCAGGGTGGCCCCGAGCCGCACGGTCATGAGCAGCTGGTACAGCCCATAGTCGAAGGCGAGCGGCAGCAGGTTGATGATGCGTTCGTCGTGGCCGAGGCGCAGGTACTCGATGAGGCTGGCCACCGTGAAGGTCATGTTCTGGTGGGTCATCACCACACCCTTGGGGTCGCCGGTGGAGCCCGAGGTGTAGATGAAGGCGGCCAGGTCGGTCGCGATGCTGCCGTGCGGGGCCGGCTTCGGTTCCGTCGCCGCGAGCCGCTCCTCCAGCCGGTGCGTGCCCTCGACCGCCTTGCCGGCGCAGAGGATGGGCAGGCGGCCGACGACGTCGCGAAACACCCGGGCGAGCTTGGCCTCGGTGATCATGACCCGGGCGTCACAGTCGGCGAGCAGGTAGGCGAGCTTGTCCGCCTTGGTCTGGGCGTTGACCACCACGACCACACCGCCGGCCAGCCAGGTGCCGAAGATGGAGGCGCAGCAGGCCCAGCTGGTGTCGGCGAAGATGACCACGCGGTCGCCGCGACGCACCCCCTCGTCCTGCAGGCACCGGGCCGTGCGCAGGGCGGTGTCGAGCAGCCGGCCGTAGGTGTACCGCTCGGTACCTCCGATGATCACGGCGTGCTTGTCGGGAGGGGCCTCGGCCGACACCACGAGGCTGTCGCCCATGGTGCGGTGGTGCTGCGGCGCCATCAGGCCGCCACCTCCCCCGTCGCGAGCTCGCCGTCGATCACGGCGCGGGTGGCCACCGCGGGCCTCGCCGGCGCCGGGTCGAGTACGAACTGCTGGTGGAGCAACTGTGTGGAGAGAACTCCCACCAGTGCCATCTCGTCTCCTTCGCTGAGGCCTCGGTCGAGGCTGTTCATGCACTTGCGGCGCAGACGTTCCACGGCGGCGGGTTCGAACAACCCGCCGGCGCGGACCGCGTCGGGGCGCAGGACGTCCTGCACCCACTCGGGCGCGCCGGGCCCGAAGAAGGAGCGGTGGATCGGCGCCCGGAACGGCCGCTTGGGCCGCTCGGCGACCTCGGCGGGCAGCACCCGGGACACCGCCCGACGCAGCAGGTACTTCTCCTTGAGGCCGGCGAGGCGCACGCTGTCGGGCAGCGATGCGGCGAACTCGCCGACGCGGTGGTCGAGGAACGGGAAGCGCCCCTCCACCGAGTTGCCCATCAGCATGCGGTCGCCCTGGCTGTGCAGCAGGTAGCCGGACAGGAAGGTGGCGATCTCCACGTACTGGGCCCGGCCGAGGCCGGTCGACTTCTCGAGGTGGGCCGGCAGCTGCCGGCGCAGTCGCTCGATCGGTGCCTCGTCGCCCATCGCGCTGGCCCGGGTCTGTGCGTTGAGCAGGCGGAGGGCCCGGCTGGTGGTGGCGAAGCGGATGTGGTGGCTGTAGAGCACGTCGTCGACGTCGTTCAGACCGGCGCCGAAGAACTGCCGGGTGAACTGCGGGGCGCGCCCGAGGTCCTGCACCAGCCAGGGGTAGAGCCGATCCAGCAGCGCCGGCCGCCACTGCGAGGACGGGTTGCGAGCCCAGAAGCGGCGCACCTGCGCCTCGGTGAAGGTGGTGTACCCGGCGAACACCTCGTCGGCGCCCTCACCGGTCAGCACCACGCGGAAGCCGGCGTCGCGGGCCAGCTTCGACAGCTTGAGCAAGGGGGCGGGCGCGGTGCGCAGGATCGGCTTCTCGCCCAGCCGCACCACCTCCGGGAAGTGCGACGCGATGTCGGCCCCGTCGACGACGGTCTGGGTCAGCTCGATGCCCAACTGGTCGGCGATGCGCCGTTGCTGGGCCGCCTCGTCGAAGTGGGCGTCGGCGAAGCCGATGCCGAAGCACTGCAGCGCGCCGGTACCGACCCGCTTGGCCAGCGCGGCGATGGCGGAGGAGTCGAGACCGCCGCTGAGGTACGCCGCCACCGACACGTCGGCCCGCAGGCGCAGCCGGGTGGCGTCCTCGAGCAGGTGGAACAGCTCATCGGCGAGATCGTCGACGGCCTCGCGGCGCTGCAGCTCACGCGGCGCGAAGGGCAGGTCCCACCAACGGACCAGTTGCTCGCGGTCGCGGCCGATCCGCAGCCAGTGCCCGGGGGCCAGTTCGCCGATCCCGGTGAAGGCGGACCGGTCGGGCAGGATCCCCCACAGCGTGAAGGTCTCCACCACGCCGCGCGGGTCGAGCTCGCGGCGGGCCGACGGGTGGCGCAGGATGGCCTTGGCCTCCGAGGCGAAGACGAGCTGCGAGCCGTAGCGGGCCAGGAACAGCGGTCGGACGCCGTAGCGGTCGCGGGCCAGGAACAGCTCCTGCGCGACGCGGTCCCACACCGCGAAGGCGAACGGACCGTTGAACCGTTCCAGGCAGGCCGGACCCCACTCCTGGTAGGCGTGGACGATGACCTCGGTATCGCAATGGGTGGAGAACCGATGGCCGAGCGATTCCAGCTCGGCGCGCAGCTCGGGGTGGTTGTAGATCTCGCCGTTCTGCACCACCCAGTAGCGCCCGTCAGGCGTACCGATCGGTTGGTCGCCACCGGCGAGGTCGAAGATGGCGAGGCGGGTGTTGACCAGCCCGACCTGCGGGTCGGAGAACAGCCCGACGCCATCGGGTCCCCGATGATCGAGCTCGCCTGCCATGGTCAGCAGCAGCGCCCGATCGGGCCTCGCTGCGGCGTCGTAGATTCCACCGATTCCGCACACGGTCGTGCATCCCTCCTCGCCTCGTCGGCAGCGACATTGTCGGGGTACCGCCGGTCGGTGCTTCCATGGGAATCCCGCCTTAGCGAGAGTTGAGGGCCGCGTTCCGTGGCCGGCAAGGTGTGACGTCTGACCAGCGTGTTCGGACGGCGAACAGGGATTGGCGACGCTGAGCGTGGCGCCGCTGCAGCCCGAGAAGTACGTCGACGGTGCGTGGCTCCCCCAACCAGACGACGGCGAAGGTCTCCTGATCAGGTCGTTCCAGGCGCCGTACCACTACGGGGATGACGCTGTTGAACGAGAACACCCACGCCGGAGCGGGGCCGTCATCGGTCCCGGACCCGGCCGCGCATGACGGGCTCGACCGCGACGAGGACGGCATGCCGCTCGCCTACCGCAGCGGGATCCAACGGTTCCTCGGCGTCGAGCTGCTCGTCGACGACGGCGCGCTGGTGCCGCGCCAGGAGACCGAGCTGCTCGGCCGTACCGCCCTCGAGCACCTGCGCACCTTGTCCCCCACCGGTGACGGTGTGGTCGTGGTCGACCTGTGCTGCGGGTGCGGGAACCTCGCCTGTGGGCTCGCCGCCGCGCTCCCCGGGCTGCGGGTGCACGCCGCCGACCTGACCGACGGCTGCGTCTCGCTGAGCCGCCGCAACGTCGTCCACGTCGGGGTGGCCGAGCGGGTGCAGGTGCACCAGGGCGACCTGTTCGCCGCCTTCGACGGCACCGATCTCGCCGGCCGGGTCGACGTGATCGTGGCCAACCCCCCCTACATCTCCAGTGGCCGGCTGGAGAAGGACCGGGCCGTGCTCACCGCCCACGAACCGCGCGAGGCGTTCGACGGCGGGCCCTACGGGCTGACCATCCACCAGCGGCTCATCAACGACGCGGTGCACTGGTTGCGCCCGGGCGGCCGACTGTTCTGCGAGATGGGGTTGGGCCAGGGCAAGCAGCTGCGCCGCCTGTTCGACCGGGTCGGGGCGTACAGCGCGGTCTCGTTCGCCTGCGACGAGGCCGGCAACGAGCGCGTCGCCATGGCCAGCGTGTCGAGCTGACCCTCGCCCGGGCGGGCCACGGCCCTTCTGCCCTTCCTCCCGGCCCGGCGAGTGCTGCACGATGCGGATCGCGACGCACCGGCGCCGCCAACCGCAGCAGGAGGTGCCATCGATGGGACGGCTCGACGGGAAGGTCGCCATCGTGACCGGCGCCGGTCGCGGCATGGGTGAGGCCGAGGCGCAGCTCTTCGCCGCCGAAGGTGCCCGCGTGGTCGTGGCCGATGTGCTCGACGATGCGGGCGCCGCGGTCGCCGCGGCGATCGGGGCGGCGGCGCTGTACGTTCACCACGACGTGACCGACGAGGCGGCGTGGCACTCGCTGCTCGCCCTCACCAGGGAGCGGTTCGGCGACCCGGACGTCCTGGTCACCAACGCCGGGGTCCTGCACGTCGCCCCGTTGGTCGAGACCGACGTCGCCGATCTGCGCCGGGTCCTCGACGTGAACCTCGTCGGTCCGTTCCTGGGGATGAAGGTGATCGGCGGCGCCATGGCTGCGGCCGGACGGGGCGCGATCGTCAACGTGTCCTCGACCGGCGGCATGGTCGGGATGTCGCTCATCTCCGCCTACGTCGCCTCGAAGTGGGCGCTGCGCGGCATGACCAAGAGCGCGGCCATCGAGCTCGGTCGCCGAGGTGTGCGGGTCAACTCGCTGCACCCCGGCGGCGTGGCCACGGCGATGGCCGGCGCGGCGGCCTCGGTGCTCACCGAGCCGCCCCCGCCGGGCGGGACCGACCCGGATCCTGTGCTCGCCGCGCTCGACGCGCGCTCCGGCGGCCAGCCGATCCCGCGCACCGGACGGCCGATCGAGATCGCCCGCCTGGCGCTGTTCCTCGCGTCGGACGAGTCGTCGTACTGCACGGGCATGGAGTTCGTGGCCGACGGGGGCGACACCGCCGGCCGGGATCTCGCCGGCGCCTTCTGACGCGGGCCGGGCCCGCCCGCACCTCGCGGACGGGCCCGGCGAGCGCCGAACGGGGCAGGCTCAGCCGACGCGGCCGAAGCGGTACGGCTCGAGCGTCTCCTGGGCATGATCCTTGAACCGGTACCACTGGCGGCCGCCGTAGTAGGCCAGGCTGCCGGGCTCGGCGTCGCCGTGGCCGTTGTAGTACGACAGGCAGTCCCGCAACGGCGCGGTCATCAGATCCGCCTGCTTGCAGTGCTCGGCGTACTCCTCCTCCGGCTCCTTGCGCACGTCGACCACCTCGTGGCCCTGCTCCCGCATGGTGCGCAGCAGCCAGGCGGTGTAGTCGGCGTGGGCGTCGATGGCGTCGGTGAAGTTGAAGCTGCCGCCGCCGCCCTGGGGCCCGGTCATGATGAACAGGTTCGGGAAGCCCTCGCTGTGGATGCCGAGGAACGTGCGGGTGCCCTCCGAACGCCACTTCTCGGTCAGTGTCCGCCCGCCGCGGCCGACGATCATGTTGAACGTCGAGATGGCCATCCACTGGAACCCGGTGGCGTAGATCAACACGTCGAGCGGGTACTCGGTGCCGTTGTGGACCACGCCGCGCTCGTTGATGCGCTGCACGCCCATGGGCGCAGTGTCCACCAGGTGCACGTGCGGCAGGTTGAAGCTGGGCAGGTACTCGTCGTGGAACGTCGGCCGCTTGCACCCATACGGGTAGAACGGCTTCAACGACGCCGCCGTCTGCGGATCCTTCACGATGGCATCCACCCGCGCCCGGATCTGCTCCATGATGCGGAAGTTGGTGTCGAGCTGCTTCTGGACCAGCTCCTGGGGCGAGAGCCGCTCGGCGTGCTGCTTGCGCTCCTTGAAGTCCGCCACCTGGCCGGCGAGGTAGTCGTCGTTGGCCTTGATGGCGGTGCGGCCCTCGGAGATGCGGGCGAAGCGGGCGCGGCGGGCCCGCGCCCAGCCCGGCTCGTTCTTCCACGTCGCGATCTCCTCCGGCGTGGTGGCCCGCTGATCGCGCACGTCGATCGTCGACGGGGTCCGCTGGAACACGTACAGCTCGCCCACGATCTTGGCCAGCTCGGGGATGACCTGCACCGCAGTCGCGCCAGTACCGATGATCCCGACCCGCTTGCCCTCGAGATCCACGTTGTAGTTCCACCGCGACGTATGGAACGACTCACCCTGGAACGTCTCCATACCATCGATCCGCGCCAACTTCGGCGTGGTCAAGATCCCATTGGCCAAGATCACAAACCGCGCCCGCATCGCATCACCACGATCAGTGAACACCGTCCACCGACCCGACACCTCATCCCACTCCGTCTTCTGCACCGTCGTATGGAACAAGCAATGATCGTAGAACCCGAACTTCTCCGCCATCATCTGGCAATACTCGAAGATCTCGAACCCCGACGCGAACTTCATCGTCGGGAAATACTCCATCTCCTCCAACAACGGGAAATACGAATACGACTCCACATCACACGCGATCCCCGGATAACGGTTCCAATACCACGTGCCACCGACATCGCCGCCCTTCTCACAGAACCGGACGTCGACAAACCCCTCCTGCGACAACTTGTGCCACAACAACAACCCCGCGAAACCGGCCCCCACCACCAGCACCTCGCACTCATCGGTCAACGCCTCGCGCGCCACCGGCGCCGTCGAGTACACATCATCGAGATAGCGAGCGAACTCACCCTCCATCGACATGTAATCCGCCGCACCGCGACGGGCCTCCTTGTACTCGCGGTACTTCGCCTGCTCATCAGCGTTGAACTTCGCGCCCGC
>JADLEF010000134.1 GCA_020846295.1 Acidimicrobiales bacterium | reverse complement strand
CGCCGTCGGCGGCGTCCTCGGTGTCGATCGGTCCACGCGGGCAGACCACCGCGAACCGCCCTCCCGGGTCCAGCAGCATGCCCAGCATCGCCATCTGGAACTCGTTGCCGCCGTAGTTGTGGACGAGAACGAGCAGTCGCGACGCACGCTTCCGTCCTTCGGCGCGGTACAGCCGCAGGTGCATCGGCTCATGCTGGCCGTCGCCGGCACGCGGCCGCAACCGGGGGAGGGCGCTGTCAACGCCCTCCCCACCGTCGGGGACTCGATCAGCTTCGCGGAGCCGGACGCACCAACATGCCGGGGCGCTGCTGTAGGGCGTCGGGCACCGGCTCGCCGTCTTGCATGATCGGCCGGCCGTTGACCAGGACGTGGCGCATACCGGTCGGTGCGTCGGCAGTGAGCCGCTCCGAACCCGCCGGGAAGTCCCGCACCCGGCGCACCGGGCCAGGGGCGACGGTGGCCGGGTCGAACACGGTCACGTCGGCCCAGTAGCCGGGCCGCAGGTAGCCGCGGCCCTCGAAGCCGAACAGGTCCGCCTGCTGACCGGACAGCTTGCGCACCGCCGTCTCCACCGGCAGCGTGCCGCGGTCGCGCACCCAGTTGCCCAGCAGGTCGGTGGACAGCGGCGCGTCGCACAGCTGGCCCACGTGCGCCCCGGCGTCGGACAACCCCAGCGTCGTGTGCGGATCGCGCAACAGCGCGGTGACGCCGTCGACATCGTCGTTGGCGATGACCACCTTGATGCGCAGCAGCAGGTCGGGTTCCGCCACCGCGATGTCCATCAGCGCGTCGAAGGCGTCGACGCCACGCTCGTCGGCCAGGTCGCTGAGCCGGCGGCCGACCAGCTCGGGATGGGCGGCGGACTCCATGATCTCCATGGTCGACCAGCGGGGCCGGAACGCCCGCAGCTTGTCGTCGTCCCACGCCTGGCGGGCCCGGCCACGCCACCCGGCGTCCGCGTAGGCGGCGCGGCGACCCTCGAGCGTGCCGGCCATCAGCTCGGCGAACACCGGGTTGGTGTTGAGGGTGAACGGCTCGACCAGCGTCATGGAGAACGTCAGCGGGCGGCAGCTGACCTGCGGCCACACCTCGGCGCCATCCTCCCAGCCCTGCCGGTTGATCTCCATCGCCTTGAGGTGGCTGCCGTTGGGGGCGGTGAGCACCGCGGTGTAGGTGAAGGGGATGCCGATCTGCTTCTGCAGCACGTAGTTGTCCCGCAGCGACAGGTTCTGGCCGCCGTTCACGCCGATGATGCCCTTGCCGGTATCCGCCACCGCCTGGAACAGCGCCTCGAGCTCGGCGCGGTCCGCCCAACGGCTCGGGATCGGCTGGCCGTCGGCGCCGAGGTGGGTGGCGGCGAAGCTGGTGGCGAACCCGACCGCCCCGGCGTCCATGGCGTCGCGGATGATGGCCGACATCGCCTCGAGCTCGTCGGGGCGGGCGGCGCGGCCGACGGCCTCGGCACCCATGGCGTAGAGCCGCAATGCGGTGTGGCCGATGTAGGCGCCGTAGTTCAGCACCGTGCCGTGCCGCTCGACCGAGGCGAGGTACTCGGGGAACGTCTCGAAGTCCCACGGCACGCCCTCGAGCAGCGTGGCCGGGTTCATGTCCTCGACCTTCTCCATCGTGTTGGCGATCAGCTCCCGGTCGGTGGGCCTGATCGGGGCGATGGAGAAGCCGCAGTTGCCGGCGACGACGGTGGTCACCCCGTGGAAGCACGAGGGGGTGAGCGCCGGGTCCCAGAACACCTGGGCGTCGTAGTGGGTGTGGATGTCGATGAAGCCGGGGGCGACGATGCAGCCCTGCGCGTCGAGGATGCGATCGCCCGTGAGGTTCTCGCCGATCTCGACGATGCGACCGTCGGCGATGGCCACATCGGCGCGGTAGCCGGCCTCGCCGGAGCCGTCGACGACGGTGCCTCCCTTGATGACGGTCGTGCCGGACGGTGGCGTCTGTTGCGTGGTGGTCATGGGCTCCCCTTGTGCGTGCGAGAGATCGGTGCGCGGCACAGGTCATGGTCGGCTCGTCGCCCGAACTGCTCGTTGCCCCGGCCCTCAGCATGCCACGCGGCAGCGTGGCTAGGACGGCGACAGTGGCTGCTTCCAGCCGTCGAGGTAGGTGATCTCCTCGACGGGACGGCGCGCCGCCACCTTGAAGTCGGTCCCGACCGTGTAGGCCACCGGCAGCAGCCCGGCCTGCGTCACGGGCTCCGGTATGTCGAACAGGGCGCGCACCTCCGCCTCGCGGTCGAGGGTGAGGGTGGTGAAGCAGGTACCCAGGCCGCGGCTGCGCAGCGCCAGCTGGAAGCTCCACATGGCGGGGATGATCGAACCGAAGAGCGCGGCGCCGTTCCAACCCTGGCGGCCGGGGACGCCGACGATGCACGGGATGACGAGCACCGGGACCCGGGCGAGGTTGTCGGCCAGGTGGATGACGGAGTCGAACACCCGGGCGTTCTGCGAACCGGCCGGCTGCGCGTCGCGCTTGACCCGCAGGTAGTCCGCGCCGATCTCGTTGTAGAGACGGGCCAGCTCGTCCTTCTTCGCCTGGTCGCGCACGACGAGCCAACGCCAGTTCTGCGTGTTGGATCCGGTCGGGGCCTGCGTGGCCAGCCGCAAGCAGGTCATGAGCACGTCGTCGGGCACCGGCCGGTCGAGATCGAGCCGCCGGCGCACCGAGCGCCTCGTGCTGAGCAGGGCGTCCACCTGGGCGAGGTCGAATTCCACGGCCGCGTTGCTAGCACGCCGCAGCGGCTGCGGTTGCGCCGCCGTGCGCAGCCGCCGCCTGCTGTGGCAGAATCTACGAAGAATTCGATTCCGTGGCGCAGCCCGGGCCGGACGCAAGGGGTACGAGGACGATGACCGACCAGGCAGTGATGGAGAGCCGGGCCGCAGCGGCGGGCCGGACCGAACCGCAGTACGAGGTGGTCGTCATCGGCGCCGGCGTCGGCGGGATCTACCAGATCAAGCGGCTCACCGACCTCGGCATCAACGCCACCGTCCTCGACAACTCCGGCGACCTCGGCGGCACCTGGTACTGGAACCGCTATCCCGGCGCCCGCTTCGACTCCGAGAGCTACACCTACGGCTATTCGTTCTCCCGTGAGGTGCTCGACGAGTGGCACTGGAAGGAGCGGTTCTCCAGCCAGCCGGAGAACCTGAAGTACCTGAACTTCGTGGCCGACAAGTTCGATCTGCGCAAGCACATGCAGTTCAACTGCACCGTGGACTCGATGCGCTGGGACGAGGCCGAGAACATCTGGCACCTGCACATCAAGGAGGGGGACCGGGAGGTCACCTGCCGCTTCGTGATCACCGCCATCGGCCTGCTGTCCATCCCCACGCCGCCGCGGCTGCCGGGCATGGACGACTTCAAGGGCCAGTCCTGGCACACGTTCTACTGGCCGCACGAGCCGGTGGACCTCAAGGGCAAGCGGGTCGCGGTCATCGGCACCGGCGCCACCGCCATCCAGTGCATCGCCGCCATCGCCGGCGAGGTGGGCTCGCTCACCGTCTTCCAGCGCCGGCCGAACTGGAGCGCACCGCTCAACAACAGTGAGATCTCCGACGAGGAGATGGCCGACATCCGGGCCCGCTACGACGAGATCTTCGAGACGTGCGCCCGCACGCCCGGCGGCTTCGAGCACGAGCCGGACCGGCGAGGCTTCTACAACGTGTCCCGCGAGGAGCGGGTGGCGTTGTGGGACCAGCTCTACGAGATGCCGGGCTTCGCCATCTGGCTGCGCAACTTCGTGGAGATCTTCGTCGACGAACAGGCCAACGCCGAGTTCTCCGAGTACATCGCCGATCGGATCCGCCAGCGGGTGAAGGACCCGAAGGTCGCCGAGAAGCTGATCCCCCGTGATCACGGCTTCGGCGTGCAGCGCGTCCCGATGGAGACCAACTACTTCGAGGTCTACAACCAGGACAACGTGGAGCTGGTCGACATCAGCGAGACGCCGTTGGAGCGGATCACCGAGAAGGGGATCAAGACCAGCGACCGCGAGTTCGAGTTCGACGTCATCGTGTACGCCACCGGCTTCGACGCCATCACCGGCGGCTACGACCGGATCGACATCACCGGCGCCAACGGGGTGAAGCTGGCCGACAAGTGGAAGGAAGGGCCGAGCACGTTCCTCGGGATCCTCGTCCACGACTTCCCGAACATGATCATGCTGGCCGGCCCGCAGAGCGGCTCCGCCTCGACCAACTTCCCGCGGGGCATCGAGACCGGTGTGAACTGGATCACCGATTTGCTCCAGTACGTGTGGGACCACGGGCATACCCGGGTCGAGCCCACCGCCGAGGCCGAGCAGAACTGGACCGAACACGTCAAGAAGATGTATTCGAGCATGCTCATGCGCAAGGCGAAGAGCTGGTTCACCGGGTACAACTCCAACGTTGAGGGCCACGAGGAGGGGACCATCCGGTACTTCGTCTACAACGGCGGCGCACCGAAGTACGTGCAAAAGGTCAACGAGGTCGCTCACAACGACTATCGCGGCGTGCTGTTCGGCTGATCGGGAGCGAACGATCGCGTCCGATCGAGGGGCGGCCGCCGGCACCAACGGTGGCCGCCCCTCGACGCGTCCGAACCCCGGAGTCGGGGTGTCGACAGGTCCACCTCCGCCCCGGTTAGGATGCCGATCGGTGTGCCGGGAAGTCTGGTCGGCGTCGTAGCGAACCGCGACCCGCCAAGGAGCACGCCCATGCCAGACCTGCCGTTCGGCCCCGACGCGCCGACCCGCGACCGTCCGGTGTCGCCGTGAGCCTGCTCGCGGTCGTGGCCGGGCTGGCGCTGCTCATGGGCGGCGCCGAGCTCCTCGTCAAGGGTGCGGCCGCCATCGCCGCTCGCTTCGGCATCGAACCCGTCGTCATCGGGCTCACCGTGGTCGCGTTCGGCACGAGTGCACCGGAGATGGCCGTCAGCCTCTCGTCGGCGCTGTCGGGCGAGACCGATGTCGCCTTCGGCAACGTGGTCGGCTCGAACACGGCGAACGTGCTGCTCATCCTCGGGGTGTCCGCCATGACCGGGGGGCTGCTCGTCTCGCAGCGGATCGTCCGCCTCGACGTGCCGATCGTGATCGCCGCGTCGGTCCTCGTGGTGCTGCTGGCGCTCGACAACCGGATCGGCCGCATCGACGGCGCCGTGCTCTTCGGCGGGATCCTGGTCTACGTCGGTTGGTTGCTGCGCGACGCCAAGCGGGAAAGCCCTGAGGTGATCGAGGAGTACGCCACCTCGATGCAGGAGCTCGAGGGGGCGTCCGCCGGCCGGTCGCTCCCGGTCCAGGCGGCGATCACGGCGATGGGCCTGCTCACCCTCACCGGCGGCGCGCAGCTCATGGTCTGGGGCGCGGTGCGCATCGCCCGGGACCTCGGGGTGAGCGATCTGGTGGTCGGGCTGACCGTCGTGGCGGTGGGCACCTCGCTACCCGAGCTCGCCACCTCGGTGCTCGCGGCGCTTCGGGGCGAGCGGGATCTGGCGGTGGGTAACGTCGTCGGCTCGAACCTGTTCAACCTGCTCGCCGTCCTGGGGGCCGCCGGCCTCGCCTCGGGGAACGTCGCGGTGAGCAACACGGCGCTGCGCGTCGACCTCCCGGTGATGCTGCTGTCGACGGCCATCCTCGTGCCGGTGTTCTGGAACGGCTTCGTGATCAGCCGCCTGGAGGGCGCGATCCTCTTCACCGGCTACGCCGGCTATCTGGCCTACCTGGTGCTCGACGCAGCCGAGCACGACGCCACCGCGATCGTCGAGCTGCTGGCGCTCGTGGTGGTGCCCGTCGTCGTCGTCCTGTTCAGCGTCGCCGGGTACCGGGGCTGGCGCCGGGAGCGACGCAGCGGCGAGCCGGAGCTGCTCAACCGCTGAACGCACCGCGGCGCCGGATTTCTCCACGAATGTTCAAGAGTTGTGTCGCTTCGAGACGCACAAAAGGGACTCGGCGCCATCGATCCGTCAAATTCTGATGTGAACTAGGGCTACTTCTGTGACCCTCGTCACCACGAAAATGGAGAACGTGCGATCACCAGCACTGCGTGATCGACGTGTTCTGACGATTTTGGACAGCAGCACGTCATTGCTTTAGGTTGCTGCCACTCGGCCACTTGGGTAGTGGCCCTGAATTTGGGGGAAACCTATGCGCAAGTCGGCGCGCCTCGCGGCGCTGTTGACACCGTTGCTGATCACGGCCGCCGCATGCGGTGGGTCCGATGACGGCGGCGATGAAGCCTCGGGAACCACGACCGCTGCGAGCGAGACGGGCTCCACCACGGCCGAAGGTGGCGAGGCCACCGAGGCGCAGGGGTGCACCGGCGACGAGGCCTTCACCATCGGCTACATCTCCGACCTCGTCGGACCGTTCGGCGGGTTGAGCAACAACATCCTCGTCGGCGTCGAGGCGCACCTCAAGGAGGTCAACGACGCAGGCGGCGTCCTCGGTTGCCAGGTGAAGCTCGAGGTCCGCGACGATCGCAACGACGTCCAGACCGCGGTCGGCTACCTCGACGAGATGGAGACCCTCGAAGTCCCGGTGGTGCTGGGGAACGTCTCGAGCGTCGTGTGGGCCACGACCGGCCCGCTCGCCGCCGAGAAGGAGATCGTGCACATCGCCGGCGGGGCCGTCGACTCGCTCGTCTACCCGCCGCAGCCCTACCTGTACCGGTACCTGATGTCCTCCAGGCAGTCGGCCGAGGGCTCACTGCAGTTCGCCCTCGACCAGCTCGGCTCGACGGAACCGAAGATCTCGTTCCTGCGCTACGACTCGGCGGGTACCGATGCGTATGCCGAGGCCCTGGTCGAGGCGCTCGAGCGCAACGACCTCGAGCTCGCCGGCGACCAGCAGCGGTTCCCCGCGGCAGCCACCGACCTGACGCCGGCCGCGTCCGCCATCGCCGCCCAGAACCCGAACTTCGTGCTGTCGATCATGACCGACGCGCAGGCGCCGCTCGGCGTCGAGGCGTTGCGCAACCGTGGCTACACCGGGCCGATCGTCAACTGGGTCGGGATCTCCGAGAAGACGCTGCAGGCGGTCAACGACCCGAACTTCTACGTCATGCGCGACACCGTGCCGTCGGAGCTGCCCGAGTCGG
This sequence comes from Acidimicrobiales bacterium, assembly GCA_020846295.1. GTDB lineage: Bacteria > Actinomycetota > Acidimicrobiia > Acidimicrobiales > CAIXPF01 > CAIXPF01. The sequence goes on along the minus strand of JADLEF010000134.1, from coordinate 8,661 downwards.
CGTACATCAAGGACCTCGCCACCGAGCTCGGCAAGGCGGACAAGGTCAACCACGACTTCGCCGTGAACGGCTACCTCTCGGCGCTGGCCACCACCAAGGCGCTCGAGGCGTGCGGCTATCCGTGCAGCGGCGCCGATCTGAACGAGGCCCTGCAGTCGCTCGGTGAGATCGACGCCAAGGGCTCGGCCGGTCCGGGCTGGGGCGTGAGCGAGGAATCGCACCTGTTCACCACGACGGTGAGCCTGTGGCACCTCGAGGCCAAGGGTGACAAGGCCAGCGTCCTCGCCGGCGACTGGTTCGAGCCGAAGGTCTGATCGATGACGGGGAACAGGCGAGACGGGGGCGAGCGAGCATGACCGAGCGGGGTACGGTCTCCGGCTCCGCGGCACGCCGTGCGGATGCGACGCAGTCCGGCGACGCCGGCATGGCCCTCGTGCGCCTGTTCCTCGATCGGGCGGACCGCCACGGCGGCGAGCTCGCCCTGCGCTACAAACGCCTCGGCATCTGGCGCGAGGTGACCTGGGCGCAGGTTCGTGAACACGTGGAACACCTCGCGCTCGGCCTGACGCAACTCGGCGTCGGGCAGGGCGACCGGGTGGCGATCATGGGCCGCCCCATGGCCGAGTGGGTCTACGCAGACCTCGCCGCGCAGAGCCTCGGCGCGGTGACCGTCGGCCTGTACGTCACCACCCCCCACGACGAGGTCGCCCGCCAGCTGCGCGTCAGCGGCGCACGGGTCTTCGTGGCCGAGACGCTGGAGTACGTCGACGGCCTGCTCGACGCCGAGCGAACCGTGGGCGGCGCACCGCTCGCCGATCACATCGTCGTCATCAGCGGTCGCGGCCTGGCCGGCCGGACCGACCCGAGGGTGCGCAGCATCGTCGAGGTCGAGGCCGCCGGCGCGGCGCTCGCTGCGGGCGGAACGGCGACGTGGCGGGCGATGGCCGAGCAGTGCAGCGCCGACGCGCCGATCCGACTGTTCTTCACCGCCGGCACGACCGGTGACCCCAAGGCCGTCGAACTGTCGACAGCCAACCTGGTCGGCCCCTGGCGCGCCTACCTGTCCTCGCTGCCCGAGCCGCCCGGACCCAAGGACCGCTCGGTCTCCTTCCTCCCGTTGGCGCACGTCGGCGAGACGGCGTTCAGCACTGTGCTGCCCATCCTGTACGGCTCGGTCCCGCACTTCCCCGAGGACGAGGACACCGTGGGCGAGGCGCTGATCGAGGTGAGCCCCACCCTGCTGTTCGCCTTCCCGCGCCTGCTCGACCTGTACGCCTCGAACGCGCTCGTCGACCTCGACACCGGCGCGACGACCAAACGCCGGCTGTACGGGCTCGCCGAGCGGATCGGAGGCCCGCTGGCCTACCACAGCGTCCATCGGCACCTGCTCAACAAGTTCGGCTTCCGCAAGGTGCGCATCGCGCTGGTCGGCGGCTCGACGGTGTCGTCGGAGGTGGTGGAGCTCTGGCGGCGATGGGGCCTGCGCCTGTCGCGCTACTACGGGCTGACCGAGGCCGGCGGGTTGTCCGCGGTGGCCGCCCCGGGAGGCGAGGACCTCACCCCCGTTCCCGGCGTCGAGCTGCGCCTCGACTCGAGCGGCGAGGTCCTCGTGCGAGGTGCGGGCGTGTTCGATGGGTACCTCACCGACGTGACCGACGGCGTGCAGCTCGATGCGGACGGGTGGCTGCACACCGGAGATGTCGGCACCTCGAACGCCGGTGGCGTGCAGGTGCTCGATCGGTCGGCGGCGTTGCTGCGCACCGGCGACGGGGCGACGGTCATCCCGTCGGAGATCGAGAACGCACTCAAGTTCGGCTCCTACATCCAGGACGCGATGGTCGTCCCCCTCGGCCCGGGCCGCCTCGGTGCGCTCATCGGGCTGAACCTCGAGAACGTCGCGCTCTGGGCGCGCGATCAGAAGATCCTGTTCACCGCAACCGGCGAGCTGGTCGAGAACCCGCGAGTGCGCGAGCTCATCGGCGTCGCCGTCGACGAGGCCAACCGCCGGCTCGCCGGCGCCGGCTCGGCGCACCGGGTCGCCGAGTTCAGGATCATGCCGCCGAGCACCGGCGCCGGCATGACCCCGATCGGCACGTTGCGCCGATCCCGTCTGGCGGCGCTGCACGCCGCGCTCATCGACGACATGAGGAGTTGAGGCGATGGATCAGGTGCTCGACATCCTGGTCAGTGCGATCCCCCTGGGGTTCCAGTACATGCTCGTCGGTCTGGCCTGGGTGGTGATCTTCCGTTCGACCGGGGTGCTGAACTTCGCCACCGGGCAGTTCCTGGTGTTCGGCGCGCTCGCCGCCTACACGCTCATCAACGATGTCGGCGCGCCGTTCGTGGTGGGCATCGTCCTGGCCGCGCTCATCGTCGGCCTGCTCGGCATGGTCTCCTACACGGCGCTGCTCCGACCGATGGCCGGTCAGGCCCCCTTCGCCCAGGTGATCATGACCTTCGGGTTGTCGATCATCCTCGTCGGGCTGATCCCGATCATCTGGGGAGACGCCGCGCAGCGCATCCCGTCGCCCTACGAGAACAAGCCGCTCATCAACCTGCCGCGCGGTACGTTCTGGACCACGGTCGGCTTCGCCACCATGGTGGTGGGCGGGGCGGTCCTCGTCGGCATCCTCGTCTTCCTGCGCAAGGTACGGGTGGGTACGCAGATGGAGGCGGCGGCGGAACGACCGCTGCTGGCCGCGCAGAGCGGGATCAACATCAATCGGTTGTTCAGCCTCAGCTGGGGCATGGCGTTGATCCCGGCTGCACTGGGCGGCATCAGCGTGGGGCTCGCCACCGCAGTCGGTGCGCCGCTGGCGGTGCTCGGCCTGCGGGCGCTGGCCCCGGTCATCATCGGGGGGCTCGAGTCGATCCCCGGGGTGTTCGTGGGCTCGTTGATCGTGGCCATCTTCGAGAGCCTGGCGATCCTCTGGCTCGGCTCGGACGCGCAGGATGCCTCCGTCTTCCTCCTGCTGCTCGTGGTGTTGATCTTCCGTCCCTACGGCATCTTCGGTCGTCCCGAAGTGCGTCGGGTCTGATCCAGGAGGCATGGATGGCAGCCAAGCCGGGATACATCCCGACCAGCTACAAGTACGATCTGGCCTTCTACAAGACGCGCCTGCAGCGGATCTCCGTGGCGGTGCTCGCGTTCCTGCTCCTGCTGTACCCGGTGCGCATGTTCGGCTCGAAGCCGGACGCCTTCCAGGTCCGCCAGCTCACGGTGGCGACCACCATCGTGGCCGCCATACCGACGGCGTTCGCCCTGAACCTCCTGACCGGACTGGCCGGCCAGGTGTCCATGGGCACGGCGGCGTTCATCGCCGTCGGCTCGTTCATGGCGGCGGCATTCGGCGTGCAGATGGGCCTGCCCATGATCATCGTGCTGGTCCTCGCGGTGGTGGTCTCCGGCGTCGTCGGCGTGGTGATCGGCCTGCCGGCCTTGCGCCTGCGCGGCCTGTACCTCGTGGTGGCGACGATGGCGCTGCACTACGTCGTGATCTTCTTGGCCCGCAAGTACCAGGATCCCCGCGTCGGCGTGGCCGGCTTCCGGTTCAAGAAGCCGGTCGAGCTGCTCGGCATCACCTTCACGTCGAAGGTCTGGTACGTCGTGATGGCGATCTTCGCCGCGCTGTTCACCGTGCTGTTCGTGAACCTCAAGCGAAGCCGTTACGGGCGGGCGTGGGAGATGATCCGCGAGCGTGAGATCGCCGCCGAGGTGCTCGGCATCGACGTCACCCGCTACAAGCTGCTCGCCTTCACGGTGAGCTCCATGATCATCGGGTTCATGGGGGCACTGTTCGCCTACCGCCTGCGCACCGTGCAGGTGGAGTCGTTCCACCTCGAGCTGGCCATCGACTACATCGCCATCATCATCATCGGCGGCATCGGCACCGTGCACGGGCCGCTGTTCGGCACCGCGCTCGTCTTCGGGTTCCCGTTCATCATCACCGAGTTCTCCATCCGATTGCCGAAGGAGTCCGGCGTCGGTCGGTTCCTGTCGACGGAGATCTACAACATCAACCGCGTGCTCTACGGGGCGGCCATCGTGCTGTTCCTGCTGTTCGAGCCGCGTGGCCTGGCCGCCATCTGGGGCCGGGTCAAGACGTGGTTCGCGCTGTTCCCGTTCACGCGAGAGCGAGCCTGAGCACATGGCGCAGAAGTTGGGAGCGGCGTGATGGAGCGCAGCGGCAGCCACGGTGACGGCACGGGCGGCGAGCGGAACATCCTCGATGTCCGCCAGATCGAGGTCGTCTACAACAAGGTCCAGATCGCCCTCGCCGGCGTCTCGCTGGCGGTCCCGGAAGGCAAGATCGTCGCCGTGCTCGGTCCGAACGGGGCGGGCAAGACGACGATGCTGCGGGCCATCAGCGGGTTCCTGCCCTCCGAGAGCGGCAAGGTGACCGACGGGGAGATCCTCCTCGACGGCCAGTCGATCAAAGGCCTGCAACCGCATGTGGTGGCCCGCAAGGGCGTCTGCATCATGCCGGAGGCACAGGCCATCTTCGCCTCGCTGACCGTCGCCGACAACCTGCGGGTCATGCCGCACCCGGCGGGGGAGCAGTCCCGGGCGGAGACGGTCGAACGGATCTACACGCTCTTCCCCCGCCTCGCCGAGCGGAAGAACCAGACCGCCGGGTACATGAGCGGCGGCGAGCGCAAGATGCTCGCGATGTCCCGTTCGCTGCTGCTGCAGCCGCGGGTGCTCATGATCGACGAGCTCTCCTTCGGCCTCGCACCGGTCATCGTCGATCAGCTCATCGAGGTGCTGGCCGAGATCAACCGAACGGTGGGGACCAGCGTGCTGCTGGTGGAACAGAACGCGGCGGCGGCGCTGTCGATCGCCCACCGCGCCTACATCATCGAATCGGGTCGGGTGGCGTTCACCGGCACACCGGACCAGCTGCGCGACAACCCGGCGGTTCGCGAGCTCTACCTCGGTCTGTCCGACCAGGCGGGCGTCAAGAGCTACGCCGATGTCACGCAGTACCGGCGCAAGCGCCGGTGGGGAGGCTGATCATGGGCGACGCACAGCTCATCGTGACCAACGTGGCGCTGAGCTTCGGTGGTATCAAGGCGCTCGATCAGGTGAGCCTCGAGGTGCACCGCGGTCAGGTCGTCGGCATCATCGGCCCCAACGGCGCCGGCAAGACCAGCCTCCTCAACTGCATCAACGGTGTGTACCGGCCGACGGGCGGATCGATCACCTTCGAGGGCCGCGACGTCATCGGCATGAAGCCGTACCAGGTCGCGCAGGCGGGCATCAGCCGCACGTTCCAGAACATCGAGCTGGTGGACGAGGCGACCGCCGTCGAGAACATCATGATCGGCCGCCACCGGCACATGAAGCAGAACATCCTCAGCGCAGCGCTGTTCTGGGGGCGCGGGCGCAACGAGGAGATGCGCCAGCGGGAGGTCGTCGAGGAGATCATCGACTTCCTGGACATCGCGACGCTGCGCCACCGCCACGCCGGCTCCCTCGCCGCCGGTCATCGCAAGGTGGTGGAGATCGGCCGCGCCCTCGCGTCGGAACCGAAGCTCCTGCTGCTCGACGAGCCGTCCTCGGGGATGACCCGGGAGGAGAAGGAGGACGTCGCCCGCTTCATCCTGCGGATGAAGCGGGAGATGTCGATGACACAGGTGCTCATCGAGCACGACGTGCGCTTCGTCAGCGATCTGTGCGACGTCGTGTACGTGCTGGACTTCGGACGTTGCATCGCGTCGGGCACGCCGGAGGAGGTGATGGCCAACGAGGCCGTCATCGAGGCCTACATCGGCAAGGAAGCCGCGCACTGAGCGTCGGGGTGCGGGCGCGTCGCCCCCGCACCCCGACCATGCCGTCAGGGCCGCAGGTGCTCCACGAACCAGTCGCGGGCCGCGCCGGCGGACTGCTCGAGGTAGGTGGTGTACGGGTCGTAGTGCCGGCACTCGAGCTCGACGAGTCGCTTGGGCTCTCCAGCGGTGGCATAGGCGGCGCGCTGCCACGCGGTTGGGGTCTGCGTGTCGTTGGTGGCGATCACCATCAGCAGCGGGGTCGGCGCGATCCTCGGCACGAACGTGTACGGCTCGTACTCGCGCAGCAGCTCGAAGGTGCGGATCGTCAGCTCGTTGGCGTAGCTCCCGTCGAGGTCGGTCGCCTCGGCCCACTCCGCCGTCTCGGAGCCCGCGACGGCGGCCTTGGTCGTCAACGGCGCCGCGCCACCGGCGCGGTCGTCGCGGTCGGCCATCATGCGCTGCTCGAAGCCCGCCCGCCGCTCGGCCGGGACCCAGGCGTCGAAGGTGTCCTCGCCGCGGACGAACGGCACCTGGGAGACGACGGCCTTCACCCGACGGTCGAGCGCGGCGACGGTGAGCACGTGACCGCCGGAGAAGCTCGTCCCCCAGATGCCGATGCGCTCGGGGTCCACCTCGGGGTGCAACCGCAGCCAGCTGATGGCGTCGCGCATGTCGTGGACCTGCTTCCACGGATCGCTCTCGTGGCGGGGCGTCCCACCGCTGCCGGCATAGCCCCGGTGGTCGTAGACCAGGCAGCTCAGACCGGCCGCCTGGAAGCGCTCCGCGTACCCGGCGAGGCCCATCGCCTTGATCGCCGAAAGGCCGTGGCTCAGCAGCACCGCCGGGCGGCGTCCGGCTCCCGCGGCCGGATACCACCAACCGGCCAGCTCGGTCCCGTCCTCTGCGATCACCGTGACGTCGTGACGCTCGGCCATGGTTCCCCCGTTCGTGCGATGCCCGTCCGCGGCCGTTCGTTCGTGGCCGCCGACGGTCCGGGCCCGGTGTCCCGTCTCCCTGCGGGAAGGTAGCACCGGGCCGTGACCGCGGGTACGACCACTGCGCCCGCGGTACGACCACGGCGCCGTTGCCGGGAGCGACGAGCGTCAGCGGGGGAAGCGGGGCGCCCGGCGGGCCTGGAAGGCGGCGACGCCCTCCCGATACTCCGCGGTACCCATTGCATCGTTGATGCGGCGTTTGGAGTCCTCGATCGACTCGCCGACATCGAAGGTGAGCAGGTCCCGGTAGAGCTGCTGCTTGGTCTGGGCCACGGCCGAGGGCCCGGTGTTGACGGCGATGTGCTGGGCGTAGGCGGTGGCCTGCGCCAGCAGGTCCTCGCGGGTGTCGAGCACGGCATTGAAGAGCCCCGGTGGGGCCTCGGCGGCGGTGAACGTGCGGCCGCTCATCAGCAGGTCGGCGGCGGCGGTGGTGCCGACGAGGCGGGGCAGCACCCAGGAGAGGCCGTACTCGGCGGGTAGGCCCAGCTTGGGCGCGGCGGTGGTGAGCTTGGCGCCGGCGTAGGCGAAGCGCATGTCGCAGAAACAGGCGAGCGACAGCGCCACGCCGGCGCAGCCGCCGTTGACGGCGGCGATGACGGGGAAGCGCAGCGCCCATTGCCAGGCGAGGTCGTGATCGAAGTCGGGACGCACGCCGTAGCCGGGGTTGGCGGTGCCCTCACCGAGGCCGGGGTCGTAGTAGCCCCGCTCGACGCCGACGTCGAGCGCGGATGAGTCGGCCCCGACGCTGAAGTGGTTCCCCGTCCCGGTGACGATGACGGCGCGCACCTCGGGGTCTGCCTCGAGCCGGCTGAAGATCCAGCGGTACTCGCGGTGCAGGTGACCGGTCCAGGCGTTGGCCCGCTCGGGCCGGTGCAACCACACGGTGGCGACGCCGTGCTCGTCGATCTCGTAACGAGTGTTTCGCAGCTCCATCGGCCCATCCTCGCAGGGTGCGACGCCGCCGGCCCGACGGTCGCGACTGCCCGACGATCGCGACTGCCCGACAATCGCGACTGCCCGACGATCGCGACTGCCCGACGATCCCCGTCGGCGCGCCCGCTTCGGCCGGCTACGGTCATGCGCGGCGTGAGCGGGCCCGGGCCCGGGAGTTCCGACCCGATCGAAGGGTCGAGGCGTTCAGCTGAACCCGGGTCCACCGGCGAGGCTTGGTCGAGTCGATGCCGCCTGTTCGGTGACCGCCGTGTTCGACGCGACCTCGTGACCCGCCGGGGTTCCCGCCACCGGGAGACGACCTCGGACACCGGTGCCCGGATCATCGAAGCGCACCTCGGTCCGGTCCAGGAGCGAGCGTGAACGGGCGATCCGATCCGGAAGGGGTGAGTCGTGACCTGGCAAGCGTAGAGACCCGCAGGGTTCCAGCGCGAGCGGCACGTTCTGCGGATGCTCCACCACATCGGCCCGCCGACCCATCGGCGTATCTCGGTTCAGCTGAACGGTCTTCGCTGCGGTCGGTCGGGATGACGACACTGTCCGATGATCCCATGCGCTGTCTGCGTCAGCGTGGAGTCTTCGCGTCGGGGCTCGCCCGGATCTGTCGTGGTCGGCGGGGCCCGGGTTTCGTTGTCACACCCTGTGCGTAGGGTGGTGGGCATGGCGGATGTGATGGAGTTGATTGATGTCCTGCGGCTCGAGGGGGCGGAGCTCGGTTCGTTGCCGGGTGAGCAGTTGGAGCGGGTGTTGGTGTCGTGGTCGTCGAGCATGGCGGCGAGCGAGTACCGCTGGTTGCGGTTGGTCGCGGAGTTCGATCGAAGACAGCTGTATCTGCGCTGGGAGTGTCAGAACAGCGCGAAGTGGTTGATGTGGCGGTGCGGGTTGGATCAACGCGCTGCGCATGAGAAGGTCCGTGTGGCCCGAGCATTTGAATCGTTGCCGG
>JADLEF010000133.1 GCA_020846295.1 Acidimicrobiales bacterium | reverse complement strand
TCGGGATCAGCCCGCCGGCACTCGGTCAACAAGCGCACCTGCTGCTCGGACAACACGCCGCGCTCCGCCGCGGCCGTACTGGCCGCCATGTGCTGCAACTCGACCGCCTCACGCACAACCGCCCGCGCCGCCGGCCCGCTCAGACCGCTGTGACACGCCAACCAGGCGCCGGGTGACACGAACCCCTCCGCCCGATACCCGCCGTCGTGTTTCATCCGCAACGCTTCACGGCGTAGCAGCTCTTGGGCGAGGTTCACCACCTTCTGGAGCAAACCGACCCGACACGACGGATCACCGGCCAACGACAACCGTTGCACCGCCAGCTGCAACCTGCACTCCACGCCCGCCGACATGGAACAATACTAGCGGCGTTCGACGCAGAAGCGGAGAACATGTTGGAGAGTCTTGACCCAACGCGTCGGGCGCTGTCATCCATCGCATCATGCACGCTCCCGGCAGGCGCTCGAACAGCGGGCGCTTGTCCTGGCTGCCGCTGGCGGTCTCGAAGTGCGTGACCTCATCGTTTCGTCGACGCGTTCCGCCACGCCCGGTCGGTTGGGTCGCTGATGGAGATGTAGGGCCCGTCACGCGTCGAATGGGTCAGTGGCCAGGGAGCTCCGATCGCGGAGGCCGTCGTCGTTGAAGTTGCGGATTCCATGACCGACGCGCTGATCTTCTCAATGAGAAGGTTCAACGCTACGGTCGATCCGTTGGAGGCGCCGGCGATGCGCCAGTTCAGAATCTGGTCCCGCCATCGCTTGCCGCGACACCGCATCGTCGGACCCCGCCGAACGAGAGCCGACCGCGCCGGCCGCCGGCGCCGAGGTGTCGCCGGCGGTCGGCCGGGGTACGAGGGCGACAGGTGACGAGACGAGCGCAAGGAGCTGCCCATGGCCGCAGAGCGCAACGAGCCCATCGATGGTGAGGAGCTGCCCGGCACGTTGCGGCGCTCGCCGGCCAAAGCTCAGCGCACCTACGCCAAGACCTTGGCGAGCGCCCACGAGGAGTACGCCGGGGACGAGGAGCGCGCCCACCGCGCCGCCTTCGCCGCCCTCAAGCACAGCTTCGAGAAGGTGGGCGACCACTGGGAGCCGAAGGACCACAAGGGTCCCTCCGACGAGCGCGCCGCGCAGGGCGGGCCCAACCCGTCGGGGCGGTCCGCCGGCGGCGTGGACGTGCTGGGCCACACCCGGGACGAGCTGTACCAGCGTGCCAGGGCGCTCGATGTGAAGGGTCGATCGAGGATGACCAAGCAGGAGCTCGGCGAGGCGATCGCCCGCCAGCAGGACTGATCGACCGTGCCCCGGGCGGCAGCGGTGCCGAGGGCAGCGGCGTCGTAGCATGCGGCGATGAGCACCGAGACGACCCGCGCCCTCATCGATGACTACTACGCCGCCCTGGCCAAGGGCGATCGCGCCCGGCTGCTGGAGCTGCTCGCCCCCGACGCCGTGTGGATCCCGCCGGCGTCCGCCCCGATCGGCACCACCGAGGGGGCCGAGGCGATCGCCGAGGCGCTCGGCGCCACGATCGTGAAGCAGATGTTCGACCTCAAGAAGCCGTTCAAGCTCGAGATCCGGCGCATCGTGGTGGACGGCGATGTCGCCGTGGTCCAGCAACGGCTGACCGCCACCGCCAAGGCGACCGGCCTGGACTACGACAACCAGTACTGCTGGGTGTACGAGGTGCGCGACGGTCGCATCGCCCACATCGAGGAGTACGCCGACACGCTGGTGGCGGCGCGGATCATGGGCTGGCTCTGACCTTGGCGGAGGACCTGGTCATCGCACCGAGGCCCCGCCCGGTCGGCAACGGGCAGGTGCGGCGGCTGTTGCCGTTCCGGTTGCGGCGCATGGTCGGCCCGTTCGTGTTCTGCGACCTGATGGGCCCCGACTCGCTGCGGCCCGGCGAGGGCATGGACGTCGATGCCCATCCGCACATCGGCCTGTCCACGGTGACCTACCTGTTCGCCGGCCGGCTCGTGCACCGGGACTCAACCGGCGCGGTCGCCACCATCGAGCCGGGCGCGGTGAACTGGATGACGGCCGGCCGAGGCGTCTGCCACACCGAGCGGTCCCATCCCGAGGACCGCGCCGGCGGGGCCGCGCTGCACGGTGTGCAGACCTGGGTGGCGCTGCCCGATGACACGCAGAACGGCGATCCCTCGTTCCAGCACGCCCCGGCGGGCGACATCCCCGCCGAGGTGATGGCCGGGTCGCAGCTCCGGGTGGCCGCGGGCACCGGATGGGGGCTCGCCTCGCCGGTGGCCGGGTCCTCGCCCCTGGTCCTCGCCGAGCTGACCGTGCGCCTCGGCTCCCCGGTGGCGATCGACGATGAGCACGCTGAACGCGCCGTGCTCGCTGTCGAGGGTTCGCTCACCGTCGACGATCGCCCGCTGCCCACCGGGCACCTCGCGGTGCTCGAACCGGGCCGCCGGCGGGTCGGTGGCGACGGCCTCGCCGTCGTGCTGGGTGGCGCGCCGGTGGGGCCGCGCCACATCTGGTGGAACTTCGTGCACGCCGACCCCGAGCGCATCGAGGCGGCCAAGGCCGACTGGATGGCGCAGCGCTTCCCGCTGGTGCCGGACGACCACGCCCCATGGGTCCCGCTGCCAGGCTGAGCCCGACCGCCCCCGACCGTACCGTTACGTATGGTGCAGCGTCGGGCCGGCCGGGCCGGGGCGGACTCGTAGGATGCGGCCATGAGCGATCTCGAGGCCCGCGTCCGCCGCCTGGAGGACATCGAGGCGATCAAGCAGGTCAAGGCGGCGTACTGCGCCGCCTGCGACGACAACTACGACCCCGATCGACTCGCCGCCCTCTTCACCGAGGACGCGGTGTGGAACGGCGGGCGGACCTTCGGCGTGGCGGAGGGCCGTGCCGCCATCCGGCGCCACTTCGAGGGCGCCTCGAAGCGGGTGACGATCGCCCGTCATCAGGTGATGAACCCCATCATCGAGGTGGACGGGGACTGCGCCACCGGCCACTGGCTGCTGTTCCAGCCGTGCACCAACGCGGCCGGCGGGACGGAGCAGGCGATGTGGCTGGCCGCCACCTACGCCGACCAGTACGCCCGGGTGGACGGTCGCTGGCTGATCGCCCGCACCGACATCGACGTCTCGTTCTTCACCCCGTTCGACCGGGGGTGGGTGGACCAGCGCTTCCTGCCCGGCCGCGAGCCGTAGGGCGCCACGTTGCAGCCGGCCGCGGTGGCGGTCGACGCGGAAGCGAGCCGGGTTCCCTTCGATGTGGTTCCCCGATCACGTCTGCATGCCGCGTGCTGCCGGGCGGCTACCAAGGCTCTGAACGCGAGTTCGAATCACCGTTCGTTGTTTCATGCAGGTGCGCGAGCGCCTTGTTCGGCACCACAGGCCAAACTGGTGACATGACACGATCAGCTCATACCGCGCCGCCGGTGCACTGCGCCTGCGGGGACGAGCTGGCGAACCTCTTCGTGCTCATCGCCGGTACCCGTCGGGACCGCATGCTGGTCTGCGAGCGCTGTGCTCGGGGAATCTCTATCGCCGTGCCGGGCTCGGCCTACGAACTGCGTCGCACCGGCGAAGGTCCCGGCGGCTGGGCCGTCGTCAGCCCTGCGCCCGCCTCCTAGCAGGACCGGCCGACCCCCGCCGGGACGATGATCCCGGGCCGGAGCACCCACCGGTCCTCTACCTCTCAGGTCGGTGGTCCGGGTGTGCAACGGCCTCGGTTCGATGCCTCCGGATCATCACCGTGCCCCAGGCGCCGCACCTCCCCTGCCCGGTCTCGGCCGCCCCGACACCGAACCCGGACGGCATCAGCGGGGCCGCGACCGAGCGCCTGACACGGCTGCGCCCCCATACCTAGAAGTATGGGCCGATCGTCGCACTCCTGTGACGGATGTCTCGACATTGCGGACCCGGGCGAGGGGCGAGGGATCGCCCG
>JADLEF010000132.1 GCA_020846295.1 Acidimicrobiales bacterium | reverse complement strand
TCGACGCCACGATCTCGCTGCTGTCGGCCGTGCCGTCGTTCATGGCCTGGTTCGGCGGTGGCCCCGAGCCCGACCCGACGGTCGGCACCTTCGACGGGACCCGGCCGTACTACACCACCTACGTGTGTGGGGACGGCCGGCAGCTGTCGATCGGGTCGACCGAGCCGCACCTGTGGCACAACTTCTGCGATGCCGTGGATCGGCCGGATCTGCGCGCCGCGCAGCTCACCCCGGGCGAGGCGTTGCGCGGCCCGCGCCCTGAACAGACCGCGGCCAAGAAGGCGGTGGCCGAGCTGCTGTTGACCAAGCCGCGCGACGAGTGGTTCGAGCTGCTGACCAAGGCGGACGTGTGCGTGGGCAAGGTGTACGACCCGCATGAGGTGTGGCAGGACCCGCAGGTGCGCCATCGCGACATGGCGCTCGAGATCGACGTGGACGGCGCCACCGCGCTGAACCCGGGGGTCGCCATCAAGCTGTCGGACACGCCGGGCTCGGTGCGCTTCCCCACCCCGATGGCGGGCGCGCACACCGACGAGATCCTCTCGTCGCTTGGCTACGACGCAGGGTCGATCACCGCGCTGCGCGAGCAGGGCGTGGTCTGAGTGCAGCGAGGTCTCGAGTTCGGTTGGCTGTCCCCGGTGATCGGCAACCAGTGGAGCGACCACCAGCCGATCGTGCTGTTCCAGGAGCGGCACATCCTGCCCACCGCGTTGACGCACTTCGATTCGCTGTGGATCGCCGACCACTTCTACGGCTTCGACGCCAAGACGGATCCGTTCATGGAGGGCTGGACCACGCTCACCTGGCTGGCGGCGAAGTTCCCCACCGTGCAGTTGTGCCATCACGTGCTCGGCCACGGCTACCGGCCACCGGCGCTGACCGCCAAGATGGCAGCCACCCTGCAGGTCCTCTCCGGCGGCCGCTTCATCCTCGGTATCGGCGCCGGGTGGCGGGCCAAGGAGTACCTGGCCTACGGCTACGAGTTCCCCCGCCCGCCGGTGCGCTTCGCGCAACTCGAGGAGGTCATCCGGATCTGCCGGCTGATGTGGACCGAGGACGACCCGTCCTTCGAGGGCACCTACTTCTCGATCCAGGGGGCGGCCGCCCCGCCCAAGCCCGATCCGATCCCGCCGATCTGCATCGGCGCCTCGGGCGAACGGGTCGGTCTGCCGCTCGCCGGGCGGCTGGCCGACATCTGGAACGGGACGTCGCGCGGCACCGACGACGACTGGCGCCGCCGGGTGGACATCGTGATGAGCGCGGCCTCCGCCGCCGGGCGGGACCCGGCCGAGATCCAGGTGTCGACCACCATCGAGCGTGCCCTGCCTACCGACGACGCCGGGTCCGACGAGTGGCGAGCGTTGCTCGAGCACCGCTACGCGCTCGGCGTGCGCCACTTCGTGCTGGACTTCGGCAACCCGCAGGACACCGAACCGGTGCTCCGCTTCGCCGAGCAGGTCCTCGCCCCGATGCGCGCCGCCCACCCCTGACCGCCCATCCCTGACCGCCCATCCCTGACCGGCCGACCCCGGCCGGCCCGGCGAGGACCGGCCCGGCGGGCGGGCAGGCGGGCGGGCTAGAGCTGCACGCCGCGGGTGAGCGCTCCGTGAGCTCGCCGGTCGGAGCGGCGTCACGCCAGCGCCGGTTCGCCCAATCTGAACGTCATCTGACATGCTGCGCGCCGTGCTGGACGAAAAGCTCGAGACCATCTTCGACGACGTGGTCCGGCGGAACCCCGCCGAGCCAGAGTTCCATCAGGCCGTGCGCGAGGTGCTCGATTCACTCGGGCCCGTCATCGCCAAGCACCCCGACTTCGCCCGGCACAAGATCATCCAGCGCATCTGCGAGCCCGAGCGCCAGGTGATCTTCCGGGTGCCGTGGCAGGACGACCGCGGTGAGGTGCAGATCAACCGGGGCTTCCGCGTCGAGTTCAACAGTGCCCTCGGCCCCTACAAGGGTGGGCTGCGCTTCCACCCGTCGGTCAACCTCGGCATCGTGAAGTTCCTCGGCTTCGAGCAGATCTTCAAGAACGCGCTGACCGGTATGCCGATCGGCGGAGGCAAGGGCGGCGCCGACTTCGACCCCAAGGGTCGCTCCGACGGCGAGATCATGCGCTTCTGCCAGAGCTTCATGACCGAGCTCTACCGGCACCTCGGCGAGTACACCGACGTGCCCGCGGGTGACATCGGCGTCGGGACGCGCGAGATCGGCTACCTGTTCGGCCAGTACAAGCGGATCACCAACCGCTACGAGTCCGGTGTGCTCACCGGCAAGGGGACCGACTGGGGCGGCTCGCTGGTGCGCACCGAGGCGACCGGCTACGGGGCCGTGTTCTTCGTGGCGGAGATGCTCAAGGCGAGAGGGGTCGGGCTCGAGGGCCGCCGCTGCGTGGTGTCGGGCTCGGGCAACGTCGCCATCTACGCCATCGAGAAGCTGCAGCAGTTGGGGGCCATCGTCGTGGCCTGCTCCGATTCCGACGGCGTCGTGCACGACCCGCTCGGCATCGACCTCGACCTGCTGAAGCAGATCAAAGAGGTGGACCGCGCTCGGCTGAGCGTCTACGTCGAGCGGCGGCCCGGCGCCCAGCACCGCCCCGGCGGCAACATCTGGTCGGTGCCGTGCGAGGTGGCCGTACCCTCCGCCACCCAGAACGAGCTCTCGGGTCGCGATGCCGAGACGCTCGTCGCCAACGGCTGCCTGGCCGTGGTGGAAGGGGCCAACATGCCGTGCACCGCCGAAGCGGTCCGGGCCTTCCACACCGCAGGCGTGGCGTTCGGCCCGGGCAAGGCGGCCAACGCCGGCGGTGTGGCCACCTCCGCGCTCGAGATGCAGCAGAACGCCAGCCGGGACTCCTGGACCTTCGAGCACACCGAGCACCGCTTGGCCGCCATCATGGAATCGATCCACCGCACCTGCCTGGAGACCGCGGAGGAGCTCGGCATGCCCGGCAACTACGTGATCGGCGCCAACGTCGCCGGGTTCGAGAAGGTGGCCCGGGCCATGGTGGCACTCGGCCTGGTGTAGCCCGACGCCGGGCATTCCATACCGTATGGTTCGGGTGCGGCCTCCGAGCGGTCCGGCGGTCGATGGCACTTCGGCTCCCCACGCCCTCGCCGACGGCTACGTTGCGACCCCATGGTGCAACCCACGCCGTTCCGCATCGACATCGCCCAGTCCGAGCTCGATGAGCTACAGGCCCGCCTGCGCCGCACGCGCTGGCCGGCCGATCCGGGCAACCCCGACGGGCGCTACGGCGCCACGGCCGAGTGGATGGCGGACCTCGTGCACCACTGGGCCGAGGAGTACGACTGGCGCGCCGTCGAGGCCCGCATGAACGCCTACGACCACCAGCGGGTGGAGATCGACGGCGTCCCCATCCACTTCATGCGCGTCCCCGGAACCGGGCCGAGCCCGATGCCGATCGTGCTGACCCACGGGTGGCCGTGGACGTTCTGGGATCTGCGCAAGGTGGCCGACGCCCTCGCCGACCCCGCCGCCCACGGCGGGGATCCGGCCGACAGCTTCGACGTGATCGTGCCGTCGATGCCCGGCTACGGCTTCTCGGTGCCGCTGCAGCAGACCGGCGTGGACATCGCCCGCATCGCCGAGCTGTGGGTCAGCCTCATGCGCGACGTGCTCGGCTACGAGCGCTTCGCCGCCCAGGGCGGGGACTGGGGCGCGTTCGTGACCGGCCGGCTCGGCCACGCCCACGCCGAGCACCTGATCGGCGTCTACCTGACGATGCCGGTCATCCCCGGGCTGCTCGGCAAGCGCGCCCCGCGGCCGGCCGACTTCGCCCCCGACGAGCAATGGATGGTGGCCCGGGCCGATGAGGCGCGGCGCATGACCGAGGCTCACGTCGCGGTGCACCGGCGGGATCCACAGACCTTTGCCTACGCCATGGCGGATTCCCCGACGGGGCTCGGGGCGTGGCTGTGGCACCGGCGCGACCTGTGGTGCGACGGCGACCCGCTGGAGGTGTTCGGCCGGGAGGACCTGTGCACGCTGTCGTCGCTGTACTGGTTCAACAGCTCGTTCGCGTCATCGATCCGGATCTACGCCGAGCAGTTCACCAAACCGCAGGCGCTGGTGCACGACCGCGAGCGGATCATCGATGCGCCGACCGGCTTCGGCGTGTTCGCCAAGGAGTTGATGTTCCTGCCCCGTGCCACAGCCGAGCGGCACACGAACCTGCAGCGCTGGACCGTGTTCGACCGCGGCGGCCACTTCGCCCCCGCCGAACGGCCCGACGCCGTGGTCGACGAGCTGCGGGCGTTCTTCCGGCCGCTGCGCTGATGGAACCGCAGACCTTGCGGGAACGGGTGGCCCACGCCCGCGTCGGGCGGCTCGCCACCGTCACCGCTGACGGTGCACCGCACCTCGTGCCGTGCTGCTTCGTGCTGCACGGGGATGTCGTCTACACGGCGGTGGACGACGTGAAGCGCAAGCGGACCGCCGCGCTGCAGCGGCTCGACAACGTTCGCGCCCAGGGCCACGCCTCGCTCCTCGTCGACCACTACGACGAGGACTGGTCGGCGCTGTGGTGGATCCGGGTCGACGGTACCGCCCGGGTCCTGGAGCCGACCGCCGAGGCCGATGCGGAGGAGGCCGCGACGGCGCGATCGCTGCTGGCGGCCAAGTACGAGCAGTACCACCGCCAACCGCCGCCGGGCGCGGTCATCGCCATCGACGTCGAGCGCTGGCGCGGCTGGCCCTGACCGACCCTGCCGGCCCGCTTCCCGACCCGGCGAAGGACGTGGGTCAGCGGCCGGCGATGATGTAGTCCCGGATGTGCTGGTTCTCCTCCTCGAGCTGGTGCAACCGGTAGCGCACGATGTCGCCGATGCTGACCATGGCGGCGAGTTGTCCGGCCGCCACCACGGGGATGTGCCGGATGCGAAGGCGGGTCATGAGCGACATGACCAGCTCCACACCGTCCGACGCGGTGCACGTGACCACGTCGGTCGTCATGATCTCGCCCACCTGCCGGCCGAGGACGGAGGCGCCGCCCCGAGCCAGCTGGCTCAACACGTCGCGCTCGGAGACGATGCCCTCGATGCGGACGCCGTCACGGGACACCGGCACCGCACCGATGCGATGGTGGTCGAACAGCGCCACCAGCTGCTCGACGGTGGCATCGGGACCGATGGTGACCACCCCTGGCGCCTTGCCCGCCAGCACCAGGCGGAGCGGATCCCCACGGGGCCCGGTGAGCTGCCGTCCCGTGGCCCGGATGACCTCGGTGGCGCTGGCCCACAGCTCGCGCCGGGCCGTGCTGTGGGTGAACCCGCAGCGACCGTAGTAGTCGGCGATGCGCTCGAGGTCGAGCTGGTGGACGGGATCGACCCGCACGATGGCCCCGGGCGGCACGCGCCGCGCCAGTTCGTAGAGCAGCGTGCGGCCGATGCCCCGCTGGCGATCGCCCGGCGCCACCGCGTGCTCCCACACCTCAACCGTGCCGTCCCTGCCGTCGGTCGCCACGAGATACCCCGCGGCATGGTCACCGGCCCAGGCGACGAGCACCAGGTCCGACGGCAGCGCATCGCGATGGGCGAAGAGGTGCTCGAGCTCGGGGGTGGCCCGGTCGTGCAGTGCACGCAGCAGCTCGCTGGGCCGACTCTCGGTGATGACGATGTCCGCAGCCGAGGTCTCCGCCATCATCGCCCGCCTCCCACCGTCGCCGCCTCGGCCTGCTCGACGTGGGTGATGGGCAGCTGCGTCACCCGGTGCAGGCGGCTGGGAAGATCGAGCCGCAGCCAGCGCGACAGGTGGCCGGGCAGCGTGGAGAGGATGATCTCGTCGAAGCTGCCCCGCTCCAGCACGGTCAGTGTGGCCCGGACCGGATCCACCACGCTGACCTCCCCGGTGGCGAAGCCGCCCGCGGCTCGGATGCGGGCCAGCACATCGGCCAGCCGCTGCTCCGCCTCCTCGATGGCATCGCCGTCGGCTCCCCCGTCGGGAGCGGCCGGCACCGTGGTGCCGGTCATCGGGTCCGCCCATCGGGCCGCCTCGGCGCTCGGCAGCAGGATCGGCATGACGAGGTGGAACTCGGCGGGGCCGTGGGCGATCCGCCGTTCGAGCTCCTCGTGCAGGCGCCGCCCGCCCGCGGTCTGGCTGGCCAGCACCAGGTAGCGCCGCACCGAGGTGGTGACCCCGCCCGGCAGCGTGCGGCGGCGATCCACCCGGTAGGAGGCGGCGAACTTGATCCGGTACAGCACGGCGCCGCCGGGGTCCATGGCCAGGTC
This sequence comes from Acidimicrobiales bacterium, assembly GCA_020846295.1. Classification (GTDB taxonomy): domain Bacteria; phylum Actinomycetota; class Acidimicrobiia; order Acidimicrobiales; family CAIXPF01; genus CAIXPF01. Next base: position 23,402 of record JADLEF010000132.1, on the reverse strand, counting down.
GCACTCGATCACCTGGGCCAGCCGCAGATCGTCGATGCTGCGACCGAGGTCCGCCACGCCGGCGGCGATGGCCTGCTCCCAGCCGAGCGGCGAGGTGGCCACCGCGGTGATCACCCGGTAGACGCTGTCGGGATCGCGCCGGCCCTCCGCCGCGAGGCCGGACGGGGAGGCGCTCACGGCGCCACCGCCGGCTTGTAGGACAGGCGCACCTTGGCCCGGTAGGCGACGATCTGGGTGGCGTCGATCAGCACATCCTGTTCGATCACCTCGGCGATGCGGATGTCCTGGCTGATCCCGGTGGCGGCCTGCTGCACCGCGTTGGCCGCCGCTTCCTCCCACGAGGTGGGACTGGAGCCGATCAGCTCCACGACGTTGTACACACTGGTGGACACGGCACCCCTCCGGTGGAGCTCAGTCGATACGGTCCCCGCACCATACTGAACGATCGCTAAGTCAGCAATACTGAACGGTCGCTCAGTTCCATGGGTCGGGCCGCTAAGGTCGGCCCCGTGGGCGAGACGGCGCGGATGGCGGGCACGACGAAGGACCGGATCATGGGGTCGGCGCTGGGGTTGTTCCTCGAGCGCGGCTACCTCGGCGCCTCCGTCCGGGACATCGCCGACGCCAACGGGGTGACCGTCCCCGCGCTCTACTACCACTTCACCAACAAGGACGACCTGCTCGCCGCCATCGTGGCCCCCCTCGCCGACGACGGAGACGCGCTGATCGAACGCCTCGACGCCCGGCGGGTCCCGCCCGACGAGCTCCCTGCGGTGGCGCTCGGCGGCTACTTCGACGTGCTCGCCGCCCACCTCGACGTGTTCCGCTTCGTGTCGACCGACCTCGCCGTCCGCCGCCACCCGGTGGCAGGGCATCGGCTCGCCGCCCAGCAGAGCCGCTTCACCAAGCTGCTGGCCGGCCCGCGACCGAGCCGGGCCCGCCGCCTGTGCGCCGCCGCCGCCATCGGCGCCATCCGACGGCCGCTGCGCCGACGCGACATCGACCCGACCCGCGATCGCGAGCAGATCCTGGCCGCCGCCCTGGCCGCGCATGCGGCGGTCATCGCCTGATCGGCCGCCCGGCGCTGCCGGGGAGCCGTGCCCGTGCGCAGGTCGCAAGCTGTCAGCCGACCGCGTACGCCGGCCCCTCGGCCAGCACGACGGCGAGCGGTTTCGGCCGGGCGAAGAGGTATCCCTGGACCAGCGCGACGCCGAGCCCGTCCATGCACGCAAGCATGCCCGGCGTCTCCACCCCCTCGGCGATGACGCTGAGCCCACCGGCTGCGGTCAGCTCGACCAGGCGCCGCACCGCGGCGCGACCGGGCCCGTCGGCCGCCCACACCACCAGCGACCGGTCCAGCTTCACGATGTCGACCGAGATCTGGGTGAAGTAGGCCAGGGTCGAGGTTCCGGTGCCGCAGGCGTCGAGGGCGATGCGGGCCCCGGCTCCCCGCAGGAGCTCGATGTTGCTGCGCAACGTCGGCCAGTCCTCGATCATGCCCTGTTCGACGATCTCCACCACCAGGCCCCGCACCGATCGACCGTGGGCGTCGAGCCGGCTCAGGAGGCGCTCGGCGAAACCGCTGTGCTGCAGCGTGGCCGGAGACAGGTTCACCGCCACGTACGGAGCGACCACCCCCGTCAGCGCAGCGTGGGCGGCCACCGCCGCGGCGTCCACCGCGGCCACCTCGACGACGTACGCCTCGAGCTCTTCGAGCAGGCCGCTCCACCGCGCCGCGTCCACGGCCTCGTTCGGCCCAACCGGGCCGAACGAGGCCGACCCCCAGCGCAACAACCCCTCGAGGCCGACCACGGTGCCGCCCTCGGCCCGCACGATGGGCTGGTAGTGCAACACGATCGATCGATCCACCAGCGCGGCGGGCAGCGCATTGCCGATCGCCGCGATGCGAGCGCTCGGCCGCAACCCGCGCAGCCCGCTGCCACCGCCCAGACGGTGGAAGAACACCGCATAGGCGGCGAGCGAGGTCACCACCGCGCCGATGGCCACCTCCGCCCCCAAGCCGAACGGTATGGCGGGCACGATGGCGGTGAGCGGGCTGGCCGCCAGCAGCCCCCACCGGTACGGCACCTTGGTCACCACCGGGCGGGCGTCGACCGGACAGCCCGCCAGGCGCGCCGACGGGTGCAACGATGAACCGGCAAGGAGCACCGCGCTCACCACACCCGGCACGGCCCAATACCGGTCGAAGCCGGCGATGACCGCGACCACGTGCAGCACCAACAGCGAGGCGTAGGCCAGGCCGAGCCGCACCTCGATGGTTCGACCCCGCTCGAGCATGCCGCGCGCCGCCACGGCGAACCAGGCGATGGCCGCCACGGCCACCACGGCCGGCACCGCCGGGACGAGCACTCGCAACACGCTGCCCGGCGGATAGCGCCGGGCATCGGCCAACGGCACGGTGGCGGCGCCGACCATCACCAGCGGCAGGCCACGCCGCGCCGCGTTGCGGGTCGGCGCGCTCGACAGCAGCGGTCGGGCCATCAGCACCGCGGCCCAACCCATCGACAACAGGCAGCTCGCCCCCGCCACGAGATCTGCCACGCGCATCGCCGGCTCCAGCGAGGCGCCGGGCCGCTCCCCGACGAGGAACAGCGCGTGATGGACGGTGAGCAGCGCGGCGGCCAAGGCGATGCGAGCCCAGACCGGGCGAGCGGCCCGGAGCCGATAGGTCGCCACCGCGAGCACGACGGTGCAGGCCGCGGCCACGCCCACCAGCGCCCCGTGCTCGATCGGCCCGTCGAGCGGCGGGAGCCCGAGGATGAGCGCCACGACCGCGACCACCACGAAGAGGTCCACAGCGAGGTGGCCGCCCCGAGCGGCTTCCCACAGCGAGCGCCGGACGATTCGCCGGACGACTCGCCGGACGACGGCCCCGGGAGACGATCGATCGGCTCCGGCGACGACGTCCGCCGTCGAAACCGCATTGCGCGCGAGAGCCACCACCCGAGTATGGCGGCCAAGGCCTGGCGCTGCGCCGATCCGGCGGGCTGACCGGACACTGGACGGCGTTCGGACAGCCGCGACCACGCAGACGCGCGAGGAGCCCGTCGCGCCCCAGCGCGGCGGGCCCATCCTCAGACACGTTGCACGTGTCGGGTGCCGAACAGTCCAGACGGCCGAAAGATCAGCACCACCAGGATGACGGCGAAGGCCACGACGAGCGCGAAGTTGGACTTGAGCCAGCCCAAGCCGGGCAGTTCCTGGGCGTAGCCGGTCAGCAGGCTCTGCACCGCAGCGATGACGAACGCCCCGATGACCGCGCCGTTGATGCTGTCGAGGCCGCCCAGCGTCGCGGCGGCGAAGGCGAAGATGACCAGCTTGGCCATGAACCCCGGCTCGAGGTTGGTGCGGTTGGCCACCAGCGCGGCACCCAGGGTCCCCAGGGCGGCGGCCAGGGCCCAGCCCAGCTGCAGGGTCGGGCCGATGCGGATGCCGGAGAGCCGGGCGGACTCCTTGTTGGAGGAAACCGCCCGGAAGCGCAGGCCGAGCTGCGTGCGGTTGAGCAGGCCGTGCAGGCCGAACAGCAGCACCACGGCCACGGCCAGCGTGCCGAGGGTCTCGATGCGCAGCCGCGCCCCGCCGACGGCGATGAAGTCCCCGGGCCCCGCCGGGAACGGGCTGGGGAACCGGTGGAACTCGAGGCCCCAGATGCCACCGGCGACCGATTCGAGCACGGCGGCGAGACCGAAGGTGATCAGCACGACGGGCAGGTCGTCGGTGGCCCCGAGGGGGCGGATGAGCGTGCGCTCGATGCCGGCACCGACCCCGGCCATCATCACGCAGGCGAGCCCGATCCCCACCCACACGGGCAGACCCCAGCCGGCGGCGAACTGCCAGCTCAGGTAGGCCCCGAACATCGAGAGGTTGGCCTGGGTGAAGTTGATGAGCCCTGTCGCCTTGAAGATGAGCACCACCGCGATGGCGGTGAGCGCGTAGGCCACGCCGTTGCTGAGGCTGTCGAAGACACGCTGGAGGAACAGGCCGGGGAAGTCGTTGGTCAGGATCGGCGGCAGCAGCGCGGCGACGGTCAGCAGCAGCAGACCGCCGAGCGCAGCCGTGCCGGGGTCGATGCCCCGCAGCCAGGTCGGGAGCACCCCCCGCCGTTCGATTGTGACCTTGTTCACATCATGCGTCATGAGGAAACTATATAAACCGCTCTACTACTTCGCAAGGGTGTCGCCCCACGCCTCCCGGTAGGCTCCCCCAGCGTGGGTCGACCACCGACCGATGCCCGTCAACGCCTGACCGACGCCGCCGCTGCGCTGCTGCGCGAGCAAGGGTTCCACGCCACCGGCGTCAAGCAGATCGCCGCTGCGGCGCGCGTTCCCATGGGCTCGCTGTACTTCCACTTCCCCGGCGGCAAGCAGGAGCTGGTGCTCACCGCCATGACAGCGGCCGGGGCGGGCGTCGACGAGCTGCTCGACCAGCTGTTCAGCTTCAGCGGGGATGCCCGCCGGGCGGTCGCGGCGTTCTTCCAACAGTCGGGGGCAGCCCTGGTGGCGTCCGACTACCGATCGGGATGCCCGCTGGCCACCACCGCCCTGGAGGTCGGCGCCCAGGACGGCGACATCGCCGGCGTCATCGCCGACTGGTACACGTCGTGGCGGTCGCGCATCGAGGCCGCGCTCAGCACCGAGGGGTATGCCCAGCCCGGCGCCCTGGCCACCCTGGTGGTCGCCGCACTCGAGGGCGGGCTCCTCCTGGCCCGGGTCAGCCGCGACGTCGCCCAGCTCGACAGCGTCGCCGCCACCATCGACGGGCTGCTCGGGAACGCCCCACGGGTCGGCTGAGCCCGGCCACCCGGCAACAGAGCAGCGCGACAACGGGGCAACGCGACAACAGGGCAACGGGACAACGCAACCCCGTCACCGCCTCGTCGGCCCACTGCGAGGCGAGCCGGGCCGCCCGGCATCCCACATGCGCGCACCTTGCACGACCCCGCTCCATTGCAGGACGCAACGGTGCAGGTCGGCCGCCTGCATACCCACCAGTACGGCACGTCAGCCGTGCACAACGCGCCGATGTCGCCCCCGACCCCACGCCGAATCGCCACCGATTCGCTGCGAGCCCGAGCGGGGGATCGAACCCTGACCCCCGCCTTACAAGGCCGCCAGCGGCGGCGTTCTTGATGTCGCCCGCGGTTCTGCGCCGTCGAGATCTCCCAGCAGCGTCGGAGCGGAACGATCATGTCGACCCCTGGGTTACGACGCTGCCGACCTGCCCGGCCTCGGCGCTTTCGACCGTGCCGCGACACCGGGTCCGGTGGCCGGTAGCCGCCGGGCCCGTAGATGGCGATGATCATCGGTGATGAGCAGCCAGGTCACCATCTACGGCCGTGCCGGATCGGGCTTCGTAACGCCGGACGACCAGACTGTCGCTGGGCTGTGGATCAGCAGGGGCGACGTCGAGGTTGTCGCCCTTGACGTCCCGTCTCGGTTGGGTGAGGTTGTGATCGAGGCGCTTCGACGCTCTCGCACCGGCGTGCCCCACCCGTCCCGGGGTGAGTGGGTCGATCAGCGCCGACACTCGCTCTCGCCCGTGATCGAGGCTGCTGGCGTGCGGTCCTGGCGCTCGTTCATTCGCGTCGCACGTGTTGCCACAGTCGTGTCGCTCCAGCGTGGTGCGACGGTCCATGCATGGCGCCGGGATGGCCGTAGACCGGAAGTCTTCGAACCCGACGTCAAACGAACAACCGTCGGTGTTGAGCTACAACCGGCCAAGGTCGGCGAGGCCCTCATCGAAGTGCTGACATCGAGCGCATAGCGGCACGTCCGATCGCCCCCTCGTCGGACGGCTCGCAATCGCGCACCGAACAGTCCGCCCGGCAGGGCCCTGTTAGGTGCGTGGGCGTGGCCCATGCGGGCGCCGCTCCGAGAAACGCTTGATTCGGCCGTTTTGCGTAGGCGGGCGGAGTCGCGTTCTCGCCGGCCAGTAGCCCTGACGTGGAAACGCGCCTGAGCTGGAACGAGCCCGAGAGGGGAATCGAACCCCTGACCTCCTGTTTACAAGACAGGTGCTCTGCCGATTGAGCTACTCGGGCGACCCGAGCAGTCTACGCGAGCCGGTCCTTGCGTCCCCGCCGACCAGGGCGCAAACTACAAGGGTGCAACTTGGGTCCGAGTCGCTGGCGGAACGGGAGCGGTCGATCCTCGAGGTCGAGCGCGCCTGGTGGTTGTCCCACCGATCGAAGGAGGAGGCGATCCGGGCCGAGCTCGGCATCTCGCCGTCCACCTACTACCGCCTCCTGCACGACGTCATCGACCGCCCAGCGGCGTTCCAGCACGACCCGCTGGTGGTCCTTCGCGCCCGCCGGGCCCGCTCCGCCCGGCGTCGTGCCCGTTATCAAGGTAAAACGGTCTCCAGTCCTCCGCACTAACCCTCCGAGGTCCCCACCCCCATGGCCCGAACGCAGACCACCCGAGGCGCATCTCCCCAGGCAGCGGGCTTCGCCGCCGGGCGCGGTCTGCTGATCGTCCTGTTCGCCACCGCTATCGGCGTTCTCCTGCTCGCCCGAGCGGTGGACTCGGACGGTGGCACCGCCACCACGGACGGTTCCGAGACGGCGCAACCCTCGGCCAAGCCGGAAGACGGCGGCCAGGATGTCGCCACCACGGTGTCCGCACCCACCAGCACCCCGGCGACCGTCGCGGTGGCCAAGCCGCCCGCCGAGGTCTCCGTCCTGGTGGCCAACGGCCGTCAGGTCCCGGGCGCGGCCAAGGCCAACGCCGATGCGCTCGCCGTCGCGGCCTACGCGGTGCTCCAACCGACGGACTTCCCCAGCACCGCCACCGAGACGAAGGTGTACTTCACCGCCGACTACCAGGCCGACGCCCTGGCGGTCGCCACCGCCCTCGCCATCCAGCCCAGCGCGGTCGCCGAGCTGCCCACCGACCTGCCCCTCGACACGAAGAGCGCAAACGTGGTCGTCGTCCTCGGCACCGACAACCAGGGCTTGGCGCCGAGCTGAGCCCCGCCGGCCGGGACCACCTGGAACCTTGCCCGTGACCCCCGACGAGCTCCGCGCCCAGCTCGCGGCCCGCCCGGCCGGCACCGCGCTGTTCACCGACTTCGACGGCACGCTCTCGCCCATCGTGGCCGACCCGGCCCAGGCCCGCCCCTACCCCGGCGCGGTGGACGCCCTCGCCGCCCTGGTGACCCGCTTCCACCGCGTCGCCGTGCTCTCGGGCCGGCCGCTGGCCTACCTGGACCCGCTGCTCCCCCACGCCATCGACATCGCCGCCCTCTACGGCCTCGAACAGCGCGTCGGCGGCGTGCACCGCGAGCACCCCGAGGCCGCCCACTGGCGACCGGTCATGGCGGAGCTCGCCGCCGACGCCGCCCGGCAGCTCGCCGACCACCCCGGCGTCACCGTCGAACCCAAAGGCCTGTCGCTCACCGTGCACTTCCGCAACGCCCCGGCCGCGGCGGATGCCGTGCTGCGCTGGGCGACCGCGGCGGGCGCCCTTCGAGGCCTGCACCCACGCGGCGCCAAGGCGTCGGTCGAGCTGCACCCGCCCGTCGCCATCGACAAGGGCACCCTCGTCACCGAGTGGTCCGCCGGTGCCGACACCGTCGCCTTCTTCGGCGACGACCTGGGCGACATCCCCGCGTTCACCGCGGTGCACGCGCTGCGCAGCCGGCCCGGCGTCCAGGCGATCAACGTCCTCGCCGTCAGCGACGAGACGCCCGAGGAGATCCGCGGGCTGGCCGACGCCGTGCTCGACGGCCCAGCCGCGGTCACCGCGCTGTTCCGGTCCCTCGCCGACCGCTAGCCCCTCGACGCCACCGCCCCGAGCTGGCCCTGCAGCCAGTCCACCGGCGTGCGCGACGCAGCCACCTCCACCAGCCGCGCCGCCCGGCGGCGGCGCTCCTCGGCCGACAGGGCCAGCGCCTCGGCCAGCACTTCGGCGGTGGCCGACACGTCGCACGGGTGCACCCCGAACGCCACCTCGGCGAGCTCCTCCCATGCACCGGTCTCGGTGGACAACACCAGCACCCCGTCGCGGTCGTTGACCTGCGGACCCTCCTTGGCCACCAGGTTCATGCCGTCGCTCACCGGGTTCACCAACAGCACGTCGTAGCGGCTGAGCAGCGCCACCGAGCGCGGGAAGTCATCGCTGGTCTCCAGCACCACCGGCTGCCAACCCGGGGTGGCGAAGCGAGCGTTGATCCGCTCGACCAGGTACTCGACCTCCTGCCGGTAGGCGAGGTACTCGGGCAGGCCCTCCCGGGACGGGTAGATCGACGCCATGAAGCACACCCGGCCCCGGTGCTCGGGCCAGCGCTCCAGCAGCTCCTCGTAGGCCCAGAAGCCGCGCAGGATGTTCTTCGACAGCTCGATGCGGTCCACCCGCACGATCAGCTGGCGGCCGTCGAAGCGTTCCTCGAAGCTTCGGCACCACTCCTGGCACGCCGGCGCCGCCTTCACCCTGGCCAGGTCCTCACCGTCGGGCGCCAGCGACGCCACGAACGTGCGCGGCGCGGCAACACCGAACTCGGCACAGGACGCCACGAACCGCTTGCGCCAGCGGTCGGTGTGGAACCCGCACGCCTCGTTGGCGGCCAGGCCCTCGAGCAGCTCTCGCCGGTACGGGTCGGGCAGCACGTTGAGCAGCTCCGGCCCGGCGAACGGGGTGTGCGCGAAGTGCACCAGCGACAGGTCCGGTCGCCGGGTCGTGACGAGCGGGGCCAGCAGCGACAGGTGGTAGTCCTGCACCAGCACGATCGCATCGGGCGGGGCCGTCTCGACCACCGCGTCGGCGAAGTGCTGGTTGTAGCGGGCGAACGCCGCCCACGCCTCGCGGAAGGCGCGGTCGTAGCGGGGGCGTCGGGCCAGCTCGAACAGGCCGTGGTGCACGAACCACAACACCGAGTTGCCCACCACGTCGTACGCCATCCGCAGCACGGAGGGCTCGTGCGCCACCAGCCGCACCCGGAAGCCGTCCGCCTCCACCACTCCCTGCGTCGCCGCCTCGCGGTCCTCGTCGGAGAGCGCGCTGGCGATCCACACCGTGTCCGTGCCCGCCACCAGGGGCGCCAGACCGGACACCAGCCCCCCGCCGCCGCCACGCCGCGCCACCAGCGAGCCGTCGGCGTTCCTTCGGTAGGAGACCGGCCCCCGGTTGGACACGATGACCATCGGTCGTCCCTGCGTCGCCATCCAGCCGACGCTAGTGGGTCATCCCGGGACGGCCCCGGCCCCGGCGACCACCGGCCAGCGTTCCGCTGTCGGCCACAATGGGTGCTGTGCGTATCGTCGCCGCGCCCGACAAGTTCCGAGGCACCGCCCACGCGGCGGATGTCGCCGCGGCCATCGCCGACGCTGCGGAGGGTCACGGACTGCACTGCGACCTGGTCCCCCTCGCCGACGGCGGCGAGGGCACGCTCGAGGCGCTGGGCGGCGCCAACCGCTCCACCATCGTCACCGGACCACTCGGCGAGCCGGTCGCCGCCCCCTGGCGGCTGGAGCGCGGTCGCGCCGTCATCGAGATGGCCCGGGCCTCCGGGCTGGAGCTGGTCGGCGGGGCCGAGGGCAACGACCCCATCAACGCCACCACCACGGGCACCGGCGAGCTGATCTCCGCCGCCATCGAATCAGGTGCCCGCCGCATCATCGTCGGCGTGGGCGGATCGGCCACCACCGACGGCGGGCTCGGCGCGGTACGGGCCCTCAACCCCCGCCAGCGGTTGCGCGGCGTCGAACTGCTCGTGGCCTGCGACGTGCGCACCCGTTTCGTCGACGCGGCGGAGGTGTTCGCCCCGCAGAAGGGCGCCACCCCCAAGCAGGTGCAGCTGCTCAAGCGACGCCTCGAACGGCTGGCGCAGGTCTACGTGGACGATTACGGCGTCGACGTGTCGGAGCTGCCCGGCGCCGGTGCCGCCGGCGGCCTCGCCGGTGGGTTGCACGCCATCGGCGCCGCGCTGGTGGGCGGGTTCGACCTCGTCGCCGAGGAGGTCCGCCTCCAGGAACGCCTCGAGGGCGCGGACCTCGTCGTGACCGGCGAGGGCTTCGTGGACAACCAGTCCTTCGACGGCAAGGTCGTCGGCGGGGTGGTCGCCATGGCCCGAACCATGGGCGTACCGGTGCTCGTGGTGTGCGGTCAGACCTTCGACGACGTCGACAAGCGCGTCCGCACCATCTCCCTCGTCGAGCGCTTCGGCACCGACGCCGCCATGGGCGACACGCTGCGCTGCGTGACCAAGGCCGTCAGCGACTTCCTCGCCGCCCCAAGGCGCTGACCACCAGCACGATCAGGCCGACGATCACCGCGATCGTCACCAGCGAGAACAGCATGCCGATGATCATGCGCACCAACATCAGCGCGCCGAACGCGGCGAGCACGCCGACGACGATGTACAGCGACGCCGGAGCTCGCACCGGACTGTTCTTGGCCACGCGACCAGTGTAGGGACGGCGCTCAGTGCGCCCGTGGCTCCCACGGATCGGGCTTGTCGGGATCGATGCCGTACCGGGCGATCGCGTCGGCCACCGCCTCCGGCTTCACCTCGCCCCGCAGGGCCAACTGCGACAGCACCGCCACCACGATGTGGGCATGGTCGATCTCGAAGTGGCGACGCAACGCCTCCCGCGTATCCGAGCGACCGAACCCGTCGGTGCCCAGCACCGTGAAGTCGCCGGGCACGAAGCGGGCGATCTGATCGGGCACCGCCCGCATGAAGTCGGTCACCGCCACCACCGGGCCCAGCGTCTCGCTCAGGCGCTCGGTCACGTAGGCGGTCCGCGGTGCGTCCAGCGGGTGCAGCCGGTTCCAGCGCTCGACGCCCAGCGCGTTGTCGCGCAGCCGCTTGAACGACGTGGCCGACCACAGCTCGGTGCCGACGTTGTAGTGCTCGGCGAGATCGTCCGCTGCGGCCTGCGCCAGCCGCCAGGCCGGGCCGGAGAACAGCAGCGTCGCCCGGTGCTTCCAGTCCGCCTCCGGTGCCGCCTTCCAGCGATAGAGGCCGCGCAGCAAACCCTCGCGGTCCACGTCGGGCGCCATCGGCGGCTGCACGTAGTTCTCGTTGTACAGGGTCAGGTAGTAGAAGACGTCGAGGTTGCCGCCGTCCCACGGCGACTTCTCCGGGTCCCCGCCGTACATGACCTGCAGGCCGTCCTCGATGATGGCCGCCAGTTCGTAGGCGAACGCCGGGTCGTACACCCGGCACGGCGGCACCGTCGACGCCAGCACCGGGGAATGGCCGTCCTGGTGCTGCAGGCCCTCGCCGAGCAACGTCGTGCGCCCCGCGGTGGCTCCCATGAGGAAGCCGCGGCCCCGGCTGTCACCCAACGCCCACAGCAGATCGCCGACGCGCTGGAACCCGAACATCGAATAGAAGATGTAGAACGGCACCATCGGCACGCCACGGGTGGCGTAGCTGGTGGCGGCGGCGGTGAAGCTGGACAGTGATCCGGCTTCGGTGATGCCTTCCTCCAGCAGCTGGCCGTCCTTCGCCTCGCGATAGGACAACTGGAGGTTCCAGTCCACCGGCTCGTAGCGCTGGCCGGCGCTGGCGTAGATGCCGATCTCCTTGAACAGCGCGTCCATGCCGAACGTGCGGGCCTCGTCGGGGATGATCGGCACGACCCGCGAGCCGAACTTCTCCTCGCGCAACATCGAGCGCAACAGGCGGGTGAACGCCATGGTGGTGGACACCGCCTGCGTGCCCGAACCGCCGCTGAGCTCCTGGAACGGCTTGCGCGTCGGCATCACCAACGGGCGGCGCACCCGCGTGGTGCGGCTCGGCAGCGAACCACCGAGGGCCCGCCGCCGATCCATCAGATAGCGGTACTCCGGGCTCTCCGGGGCGAGCGTGATGTACGGCGGATCGTCGGGATCGAAATCCTCCGGCACCTCGGCCTGGAGGTACAGGCGGTCCCGCACCCGCAGCAACTGCTCCTTGGTGAGCTTCTTGATCTGGTGGGTGGCGTTGCGGCCCTCCACGTCGGGCCCCAGCGTCCAACCCTTGATCGTCTTCACCAGGATCACGGTGGGGCTGCCACGATGCTCCACGGCACGCTTGTACGCGGCGAAGATCTTCTTGTAGTCGTGACCGCCGCGGGGCAGCGTTCGCAGCTCGTCGTCGGAGAGGTCGCTCACGATGTCGCGCAGGCGCGGATCGGGCCCGAAGAACTGTTCGCGGATGTAGGAGCCGGATTCCACCGAGTAGCGCTGGTACTCGCCGTCGACGGTGGTGTTCATCTTCTCCACCAGCACGCCGTCGACGTCGCGTTGCAGCAGACCGTCCCACCGCGAGCCCCACACCACCTTGATCACGTTCCAGCCCGCGCCGCGGAAGACACCCTCCAGCTCCTGGATGATCTTGCCGTTGCCACGCACCGGCCCGTCCAGGCGCTGCAGGTTGCAGTTCACCACGAAGATCAGGTTGTCGAGCCGCTCGCGGGAGGCGAGGTGCAGCGCACCGAGCGATTCCGGCTCGTCGGACTCGCCGTCGCCCATGAAGCACCACACCTTGGATGCCGACGTGTCGTCGATGCGGCGGTCGTGCAGGTAGCGGTTGAAGCGGGCCTGGTAGATGGCGTTGATGGGCCCGAGGCCCATGGATACCGTCGGGTACTCCCAGAAGTCCGGCATGAGCCGGGGGTGCGGGTACGAGGAGAGGCCCTGGCGGCCGATCTCCCGCCGGAAGTGGTCCAGGTCCGACTCGGCCAGGCGCCCCTCGAGGAAGGCCCGGGCGTAGATGCCCGGCGCCGCGTGACCCTGGAAGTAGATGTGATCGCCCGGCTCGCCGTTGTCCTTGCCGTGCCAGAACCAGTTGAAGCCCACGTCGTACAGCGCGGCGCTCGACGCGAAGCTCGACAGGTGCCCGCCGATGCCGTCGGCGTGCTTGTTGGCGTTGGACACCATGACCGCCGCGTTCCATCGGGTGTAGGCCCGCAGGCGGCGCTCGAGGTACTCGTCGCCCGGGAACCACGGCTCGTCCTCTGGTGCGATCGTGTTGATGTACGGCGTGGTGACCGCGGCCGGCAGGCCGATCTCGCGCGCTTCGGAGTGCTTCAACAGCTTGCGCACGATGAAACGGGCCCGGCCGGGACCGCGTCGATCGAGCACCGCATCGAGGCTCTCGATCCACTCCTGCGTCTCGGCGGGATCGAGGTCGGGGACGAGATCGTGCGACTCTTCGAATCGGCTCACGGGATCGATGCTACGGGCGCACGTCACCCTTGGGGGTGATGAACGGAAAACGCCTCATGAAGGGCTGCATTCCGCCGGTGACAATGCCCAAGGTGCGGGATGGAGCAGCGCGGCGCGGCGGCCGATCGCGCTGCGTCCAGCGCGCCCGCTCACCCCAGCCGGTGCAGCACCTTGCGGGCGAGCGTCGGGATGCGCCGCCGCACCCGGTACAGCGTCATCGCCGGCGCCGCCGCCCGGTACAGGGCGGACCCGCGGATGGCGGCGAGCTCCGCCTCGGCCTGACGAGCCCGGTCCTGCCAGGCGGTCAGCTCGGCGGACATGGCGTCGACCACCGCGCCGCTCGCCGTCGCCGCCTCGCGCTCCGCGTCCCGCAGCCGGGCCGACAGCCCGCGCATCGCCTCCTGCTGCAGGTCCAGCTCCCGTTCGAGGCGCCGCACCTCGCTCTCCAGCCGGAACCTCGTGGCGACGGCATCGTCCACACCGGCAGCCGGCCCCCCGGGGAGCCGGTCGGACCTGTTCGCCACCTCGGACACCTCGGGCACTTCGGGGGATGTCGTCAACTCGCCGCCTTCGCTCACAACCCGGCCGGGACCGGCCAGGGCAGGTTGGTGTGACGTCGACGCAGGAACGCACCGATCGACGCCGTCTCGATGTTGGTGGTGTGGATCATCGAGGAACCGTGGCTGCGGTAGCGCACCAGCAGCTCCGGCACGAACACCGCCCGCATCCCGTGATCGGCCAGGTTCAACCACAGGTCGTAGTCCTCCCAGCCGTACAGCTCGTCCGCGGCCGACGAGTACCCGCCGACCGCCGCCCACGCCGAACGGCGGATGAGCGCGGCGGCGTCGATGTACGGCCCGCCGACGAGCCGTTCCACGCTCCAGTCGAGCGCGGACAGCAGACCCCTTCGATCGTTGAACACCTCCAACATCCCGTAGGCGCCGCCGGCGTCGGTCGGCAGCAGTGCCTCCAGCAGCCGGGACAAGCAGTGCGGGTAGACCGCGTTGTCGGCATCGAGCGGGAACACGAACGGTGCCCGGGCCCGTTCGAAGCCGAGGTTGCGCGCCGCGGCGAGACCGCCGTTGGCGTGGCGGGTGATGAGCTGCGCCGGCACCCAGTCGTGGGTGGCGAGGTAGCGCCGGACGATCTCGGTGGTGCCGTCCTCGGAGTGGTCGTCCACCACGATGATCTCCGGCACCACGCCGGTGCTCGCCGCGACGCTGTCGATCGCCTCGGTCACGAAACGGCCGTAGTTGTAGCACGGGATCACCACCGTGACGTCGGGGGTGACCGCGTCGAACGCCGCGGTGCCGGTCACCTCGTCGAAGCGGGTGGCGCCGTTGCGCACCAGGCACTCGAGCTCGTCGAGGCGACGGCGAAGGCGCATCTGGCCGAGCAGCACCTTCTTGAACAACCCCTCGTTCGCCGGCGCAGCGGCCGGCGGCGGGGCGGCCACCGCCACCCCCGGCCGCACCGGCGGCCGCAGCAGACGCAGCGGTACGGTCGGCGCCGGACGGGCGACGGGTCCGGTGGGCGCAGCCGCTTCGATCGCGGGCAGCAGGCCGGCCAGCGCCGCGGCCAGCGGGTGGTCGTCGCGCAGGTGGGCGTACGCCGCCTGGCGGACCTGGCGCAACCAGCCGTCGTCGTTGACCAGCGCCCGGCACATGCTGGCGAGCAGGTCCGCCGGAGCGGTCACCACATGGTCGACGGCGCGGAACGGCGTGAGGTCGAGCGACGGTTCGCTCAGCACCACCGCCCCGTTGGCCACCGCCTCCAGGGCGCGCACCGACTCGAAGTAGGGCACGTCGTTGCGGTGCACGTTGACCAGCACCTTGGCCGAGGCGAGCAGCTCGTGCTTGGCCGCCCCGGTGACGAAGCCGGCGTCCCCGTGCCGCGCGGGGCGGTTCGCCTCGAAGCACACGAACCGGCAGCGCATGGACTGCAGCTGCGCCGCCATGGACGCCAGCACCGCCTCCCGCCGCTCGGTCAGCGAGCCGAGGAACAGCACGTCGATGGGGCGGCCCCGCTCCTCGTCACCACCCCAGCGGTCGAAGCCGGCGTGGTAGCCGAGCGGCAGGTGCAGGGCCGGCAGACCCCGCCGCTGCAGCTCTTCCACACCGAGCCGGTTGATGTCGAGCACGAGGGGGCTGTAGGCGAGCGCGGCCAGCTGCACGTCGAACCACGGGGTGCCGGGCTGCTCGGTGCACACGGGGATCGACGCGGCCGGGCCGGTCCGCCGCTGCTGTTCGTCGAAGCCGCCGAGCTCGAAGTACTCGTGCGGCGCCACCACCAGGTTCACCACGTCGGCCGACGCCTCGGGCACGCCGGCGGTGCGCAACTCGGCGCGACGGTCGAGGTCGCCCAGCGCGTCGACCAGCCATTGGGCGATCTCGCGCATGAAGACGTTGCCGAACGCCGATACGTGGACGCGGAAGCGTCGGCGTGGGGAGCTCACGAGGGAGGGAGTCTATCGATCGACCTGTTCCGCCCGGTCCATGCCCGAGCCAGCATCGGCCGTACGGCTCCCCCGTAGTGGTGAGCTGTTCCCCAACCGTGACGACGCGGCCGGATCGCGCCCGAGGGGGTCCGAGGCGGGCGCGACCGCTGCGGTCGGTACGGCAACGCGTTTCGAAAGTGGGCACTGGTGCGCAAGAAGGCGATCGCCACCGCGCTCGGTCTGAGCCTGGCCTGTGGCCTCGGGCCGGGTCGGGGCGCCGGAGCGACGGTGGACAACAACTTCGGCTCGTCGGGGCGCCTCACGCTGTCCGACGTCGACAACCTCGGCCTCGCCGCCCGCGCCGGCGGCACCATCGTGGGGGTCGGCGTGCTGCCCTACGCGACCAAGAAGATCGTGGTCACCGAACGGGACCACCACGGCGCGCCGGTGGCGACGATGGGCGGCGACGGCACGGCCGAGCTCGTCGTCCCCGGGGCCGACGGCACCGCAGAGGACACCGCCCGGGTCTTCGAGACCAAAGGCGTGGCCCTCGCCGCCGACGGCGGCGTCGTCGTGCAGTTCAGCACCTCCGTCGGCGCCTCGCTGGCCAAGATCACACCGAACGGTACGTTCGACGCCGGCTTCGGCGGCGGCACCGGCTGGGTGACCGACCAGTACGTGCTGTGCGGTCTGGCCACCGACCTCGCCATCGGCGACGACGGCTCCATCTACACGGCCAGCCACGAGTTGCAGGGCAACCAGCTCAAACCGCAGTGCCCCGGCAGCGGCCTGCGCAAGTACAGCGCCGGAGGCGTCAAGGTCGACAACTGGGGTGGCGCCGCCCGCACCGTCGAGGGCGGCCGCCAGGACGGCCGCATCGAGGCGTCGGCGATGGCGGTGGGCGACGTGGGCGGCGCCGAGCGCATCGTCACCGTCGGCGTCGTGCCCGGGAACGCCACCGCGTCGGCCGGGATCCTCCTGCTCGACCCGGCGGGCGAGCCGGTACCCGGCTTCGGCACCGACGGCCTCGTCACCTTCGACCCCTCCCCCGGCATGGCTGTCGAGTACTGGGGCGGCCACGGCGGCTTCACCCGCACCCACGAGAACAAGACGGCCACCGATGTGGCCATCGATCGCGCCGGTCGCATCGTGGTGATCGGATCGAGCCGGCACAGCGTCGGCGGCGACATCGACGTGTGGGTCGCCCGTCTGACCCCTGACGGCCTGCTCGACCCCACCTTCGGCACCGGCGGCATCGCCTGGACCGACGTCGAGGCCAACCGCGACGACTACGCGCTGCACCTCGCACTCGACGGGCTCGACCGGCCGGTGATCACCGGCTCCGCCGCCAGCACGCCCCTCGGGGGAGCGGTCGACACGAGAGCGCAGTTCACCACCCGGCTCACCGCCACGGGGGCGCGGGACACCACGACGCTGCCGACGGTGACCACCTTCGGCACCGACACCGGCCACATCCCGCACGGTATGGCGCTGGTCGGCGAGAGCCGCGTCTACACCTCGGGCAGCGCCCTCGATCAGTACGGGCTGTTCCGCGGCTACCTGGGCGCCACCACGCTGCCAGCGGTGGCCGCCACCCCGTCGAGCACCCTGTTCAACGGGATCACGCCGGTGCGGGCGCTCGACACCCGGGACGGCGCCGGTCCGGTGCAAGCAGGCAGCTCGCGGTCGGTCGCCGTCACCGGCATCGGTGCCATCCCCGCCGGCGGGGTCGCCGCGGTGGCGGTCAACATCACCGTCGAAACCCCGACCGCCGGTGGATACCTCACGGTATGGCCGTCGGGGTCGCCCATGCCGCTGGCCTCGAGCCTCAACTACGGCGCCGGCGAGACCATGGCCAACGCCGTCGTGGTCGGCGTCGGCCCCGACGGGCGCATCGAACTGGGTCTCGGCGACGGCTCCGCCTCGGTCATCGTCGACGTGATGGGCTGGTTCAGCGCCGGCAACGGGTTCAACGCCATCACCCCCGTTCGAGCGGCGGACACCCGCACCGGCGGCGGCGCGCTGGTGGTCCCGGCCGGCGGGTCGCTCGATGTCGCCGTCACCGGGCTCGGAGGCGTGCCCACCGGCGGGGTCGGTGCGGTGGCGTTCAACCTCACCGCCGTCGACCCCGGCGCCGGCGGGCACCTCCGGGCCTGGCCGACCGGCAACGCCACCCCGTACGCGTCTGTCCTCAACTTCCGGCCCGGCCAGACCATCGCCAACGCCATGGTGCTGGGCACCGGCACCGACGGGCGGGTCACCATCCGCAACGACTCGGACGGCCCGGTGCACCTCGTCGTGGACGTCGCCGGCTGGTTCGCCACCGGCGCCGCGTACCACCCGGTCAACCCGGTCCGTGCGCTCGACAGCCGCGACGGGCCGGCCCCGTTCGGCAGCTCGACCCAGCGGACCCTGCACGTGGGCGGCGTGGGCGACGTACCCGCCACCGGGGTGAAGGCGGTGGTGCTGAACCTGACCGTCACCGAGCCGACGAACCCGACGTACGTGTCCGTGTGGCCGGCGGACGGCACCCGACCCACCGCCTCGGCGGTCAACGCCGGACGGGATGCGACCGCAGCCAACGCGCTGATCGTCGGCGTGGACGCCAACGGCGACGTCGAGCTGTTCAACGCGGTGGGCGACGCCCACGTGATCGTCGACATCCTGGGCTGGTTCTGAACCGGCCGACGGTGTCGACCGGGGTGGGGCGGGGTCGCGGGCGGCGTCCCCGCCCGCCCTCCCGCTGGTCCGGGCGCCCCGCCGAGCGGCCCGGGTCGGGCACCTGATGCGAACCTGGCCGTGACGGTGACGCGGCGTGGGCAATCGGGCGGTCGGGTCCGCCGCAGGACACGCTCGGCGCGGGAGAGGAAATCTGCGGCGAAACCTGGCATTCTCGCGACGTGCTCGACCGGGATGAGGATGCCGCTCTGGCGGAGATCGAAGCTGCCCTGCGCCGCGACGATCCCGCGTTCGTCGCGTTGCTCGAACAGCTCGAGCGCGACCCCATGGATGATCCCGGCCCCGCGCCCGGTCCGATCGCCCATCCCAGCTTCGATCGCCCGGCGCCCGTGCCGCTCGTCATCTTCGACGACGCTCCGGCGGACACCACCCGCCGTTGGCTGCGGCTGGCGTCGATCGTGTTCGCCATCGCCGCGGCCCTGGCCGCCACGCTGGCCGTCACGGTGGCCTGGGGCCCCGATGCCGGTGGGTTGGTCGGGGTCATCACGATCATGACGGCGACGGTGTACGGCTACCAGGTCCTGCGAGGCTGTCCGGGCCGCCGTCCCTGATCCGCTCTGCACCGGCGACACGGCTGCGGTCACATCCGTCACGACACAACGTGATCGTCGAGGCGCGGTACGTGCCGATCGAGCGCAGCCGGTCCCGGCAAGGTTGCGGGCTGGCGAATGTTTCCCCCCGCCTTCAGGTCGGTGAAGGAAATCGGCCGACACACCACTACGGTGGTGCACCGCAAACTCCTCCGTCCCGCCGTCCCTGCCAGAGGAGGGCTCGATCGTCACCCTGCCTCCGCGGGGTGTCCGGCGGTCGATCAGGCACTCGGCGGCACGAGGCGATGGTGTTCAGGTGCGATGGTGAGCATGCGGCAGGACCGAGTGAACGTCGTCGATGACGACGGATCAGCAGGGGAGCCCATCGAGGCGCGGGCGGAGTCGACGGCGAAACGCGCCTCTCGGTTCGCCAACAGCTTCGAGGCCCTCCTGGCCAACATCTCGAAGGTGATCAAAGGCAAGGAGGACGCCATCCGTTTGGCGTTGACCTGCCTGTTCGCCGAGGGCCACCTCCTCCTGGAGGACGTGCCCGGCGTGGGCAAGACCACCCTCGCCAAGGCGATGGCCAGCTCCATCGACGGCAGCTGGCAACGCATCCAGTTCACGCCCGACCTGCTGCCCTCCGACGTCACCGGCGTACAGATCTACAACCGGGCCACGAACGAGTTCGTGTTCCACCCGGGCGGCGTGTTCGCCAACGTGGTCATCGGCGACGAGATCAACCGCGCCTCGCCCAAGACGCAATCCGCCCTCCTGGAGGTCATGGAGGAGCGCCAGGTGACGGTGGATTCCCCGCCGTACCTCGTGCCCCGCCCGTTCATCGTGCTCGCCACCCAGAACCCCGTCGAGCACGACGGCACCTACAACCTGCCCGAAGCGCAGATCGACCGGTTCATGATGCGCCTCGCCATCGGCTACCCGGCCCTCGAGGACGAGATGTCGATCATCTACAGCGACGTCTCGCCGGGCGCGCAGGTGGACAACCTCGGCGCAGTGGTCAGCGCCGGGGACATCCGCCGCATGATCGCCCTCACCGACCGGATCCACATCGCCCCCGGGCTGGCCCAGTACATCGTGCGGCTCACGTCGGCCACCCGCACCATGCCCGAGCTCCGCCTCGGCGTGAGCCCCCGCGGCACGCTGGCCCTCGCCCGCGCCTCCCGGTCCTACGCGGCGGCGGCGGGCCGGCCCTTCGTCACCGCTGATGACATCAAGGACCTCGCCCCCCTCGTGCTCACCCACCGCATGATCCTCACCCCGGAGGCGGAGCTGCAGGGCCGCAGCCCGATGGAGCTGCTGATGAACCTGCTGCACAGCATGCCGGTGCCCCAGGAGCGCATCGAGGGGCCCGCCGGCGAGTAGGCGGAGGCGGACGGCGGGATGACGCGTTTCGGGCGCGCCGCGCTGGTGCTGGCCCTGGGCTGCATCGCCATCGGGGTAGCCCTCAACTATCGAGAACTGATCCTGGTCGGGATCGCACCGCTGGTGGTGGTGATCGTGGCCGCCTTGTGGATGGTGGCGCGCCCACGCCTGCGGGCCGAGCGCGTCGTGCGACCCAACCGCGTCGTCGAGGGCGACGCGGCATCGGCGATGCTCACGGTCACCAACATGGCCCGCCGGCGCAGCCCCGCCATGGTGGCGCTCGAGACGTTCGGGGATTCGGCGGTCTCGGTCTCGGTGCCCAGCCTCGAGGCCGGCGGCTCGCACAGCCGGCCCTATCGACTGCCCACCGACCGGCGCGGCGGGTTCAAGGTCGGCCCGCTCACCGTCAGTCGCTCCGACCCCTTCCACCTGATGCGCACCGGCCAGGAGCAGAAGTCCACCGAGACGCTGTGGGTCCACCCCGCAACGCACATCGTGTCCCCGTTCCCCAACGGCACCACCCGCGACCTCGAGGGCCCGACCTCCGGTGAGGCGCCGCAGGGCGGCATCGCCTTCCACACCCTGCGCGAGTACGTCGTGGGCGATGACCTCCGCCTGATCCACTGGAAGTCCTCCGCCAAGGTGGACCGGCTGATGGTCCGCCACAACGTGGACACCTACCAGCCCCGCACGCTCGTCATCTTCGACGTGAACGCGGCGGTCTACGAGGGCGACAGCTTCGAGGAGGCGGTCCGCGTGGTCGCCTCGCTGATGGTGGCCAACGCCAAGAACAACTTCCCCATCCGCCTGCGCACCACCGCCGGGCTCGTCCTCGGTTCCGAGACCGGCGACCAGATCGACCGGATCCTGGACCACCTCGCCGCCATCAAGGTCAACAAGAACGCCTCGCTGTCCAAGCTCGCCCCCCAGGTCGCCACCGAGCGCGCCGGCTTCTCCCTGGCGGTGATCACGGGGCAGGCCGGCGTGGCCGAGCTCGCCGCCATCGGCCCGCTGCGGGCCCGCTTCTCCAACGTCACCATCGGCCGCGTCGGCGTGCGGGGCCGGGGCGGCGTGTTCGAGCTCCCCGGCGCCGTGTTGATCAACGCCGGCACCAGCGGCGAGTTCGCCCAGGCGTGGAACCGGAGGATCCGGCGATGAGACGCCTCATGTTCGTGGAGTTCGCCGCGGTCGGGGCGCTCGCCCTCGCCGCTTCGCTCGGGTTCCAGCGGGTGTTCGCCGGCAGCGGGCTGATCATGCCCCTCGTCGGCGCGGTGGCGATCCCGTTGCTCATCACGATCGTCGGGATGTACCGACGATCCTCCATCACCACCACGATGCTGTGGTCCTGCCTGGCCTTCTTCGTCTACACCACCTACGCCGCCCTCGGTGAGACCGCCCCGAACGTGGTGCCCACCCTCACCACGGTACGGGAGCTTTCCCGCGGGCTGACCAGCGGTTGGGCCGAGCTGCTCACCATCTCGCTGCCCGCGCCGCGCCTGGCCCACCTCACCGTGGTGCCCATCGCGCTGGCCTGGGCGGCCAGCGCCCTCAGCGCCGAGTTCGCCCACCGCAGCCGCAGCACCGCAGCACCGGTCATCCCTGCGGTCGTCGTCTACCTCAGCTCGCTCGCCTTCGCCGCCTCCCAGCCGCCGGGAACGCTGTGGCTGCCCATCGCCATCGCCGCCTCGTTGCTGGTGGTGCTGCTGGTCCACGCCAACCGCTGGGCGGTGCTCGAACCCGCCGGCCTGCGGGCGAAGGTCCCCGAGGACGACGAGCACGACATCCCGGTGCGCACCCGCACGGTGTCGGTGGACACCTCGGCGAACCGCTGGATCGTGCTCGGGTTGCCCGTCGTCGCCTTCGCCGTGGCCGCCGCCACGCTCATCGCGCCCCGCCTGCCCACCCGCGACGGGTCGTTCGACCCGCGCAGCCTGCGCGACCAGAACGTGCGCCTCGGCGAGGCCGGCAACCCGCTCGAGGCCCTCAAGGCCGAGCTCGGCATCGACCCCGACAACCCGCCGGTCCGCTTCAGCGTGCAGACCGACGACGTGGACGATGCCCGCACGATCAGCCACCTCCGCCTCGCCGTGCTCGACCGCTTCGACGGGGCCGGGTGGTCCTCCGCCAACTCCTTCAGCCGTGCCGGCTCCGAGCTGCCCGCCGGCCCCGACCTCGACGTGGCCACCCGCACCGTCACCCAACAGGTGCTCGTCAACTCGCTCGGTCCCGGCCCGTGGCTGCCCGCCGCCGATCGCCCGGTGCGGATCACCAGCGCCAAGGCCGGGCTCGAGATCGGGGTGGACGCCGAGTCCGGGGTGATCATCGCGACCACCGGTGAGCTGAGCGGGCTCGACTACCAGGTGACCTCGGAGGTTCCGCAGCCCACCGAGGACGAGCTCGAGCAACTCGCCCGGCGCAGGCCCGAACGCGATGTGAGCGCGCTCATCGACGTGCCCAACATGCCGACGGAGCTGCGGGAGATCGCCCTGCGCTTCACCGAGGATGCCGCCACCCCCTACCAGCGGCTGCTCGCGCTGCAACGGGCCCTCCTCGACGACTACGCCTACAACGAGCAGGTCCCCTCCGGCAGCTCCTATGGCCGGCTCACCCAGTTCCTCACCCAGGACGGCGGCGGCTATGCGGAGCAGTTCGCGTCCGCCTACGCCACCCTCGCCCGCTCGCTCGGCTTTCCCACCCGCCTGGTGTACGGCTACCTGACCGCAGAGGTCGATCCCGACAGCGGCGAGCTGCGCACCATGACCGACATCACCAGCCGTCAGGCCCACGTGTGGCCCGAGGTGCTGCTCGGCGGTTCGGTCTGGGTGCCCTTCGAGCCCACCCCGAAGCGTCTGGCCGCCCCGCTGCCGGACACGGCCGCGCCGGTCACCAACCCCGCCGGCGGCGGGGGTGTCGTCGCCCCGCCGGCGAGCGGGACCACCGGCACCGGCGACGGCACCGCCGTCCAGGGAAGCCAGCCGGCCGAGCCGTTCCTGCTCTCCACCCCGGTGCTCGCCCTGCTCACGCTGCTGGTGGCGATCCTCATGCTGCTGGTGGCGCTGATCCTGATGAAGCGCATCCGCCGCCAGCGCCGGCGGCGCGGCGACTCCACCACCGGCCAGGTGCTCGGCGCCTGGGCCG
>JADLEF010000131.1 GCA_020846295.1 Acidimicrobiales bacterium | reverse complement strand
GCGGCGAAGTACCCCCGCAGGAACCGCTGGCGGGCCTCCCGCTCCCAGATCGGCGGCAGGCCGCCCACCACTGCGGCGTACCCGAAGGAACGGAGCATCCCGGCCACGTCGCGCAGCGGCGACGACGGCGCCACCCGTTCGGTCACCGGCCGGGCCGGCTCACCCTCGAAGTCGAGCACGTACCAGTGCCCCCGGTGGTGCAGCACCTGACCGAGGTGGTAGTCGCCGTGGATGCGCATCGAGGCGCCCACCCCCGTCGACGAGCCGAACGCCGCGTACCGCTCGAGCGCCGCGGCGCCCAGTCCGTCGGGCAGCGGCACCCGTCCCGCCTGCACCACCATCGCATCGGCCCACGCCCGCGCCTCGCCGGGCACGGTGCCGAAGGACTCGGCCAGCGCCACGTGCATCGCCGCGGTCACCAACCCGAGGTCGCGCACCTCGTCCATGAAGTACGGATCGTCGAGCGCCATCTCCCAGCCGCTCGACGCCCTCGCCAGATACCTCCTCGCCACCGCCAGGTCGCGCCCGTCGCGCGCCGCGTGCCCCAGCGGTTCGGCCACCGAGCGGAAGCCGTGGGCCCACAGCGCCTCGGTCACCTCCACGTCGGGGTTGCGCTCCCCCACCCCGGCCAGCCGGCGGAACACCTTGACGATCACGGTCCCGTCGAGCACCAGCGACGTGTTGGACTGCTCCCCGCCGAGCTCGCGCACCTCTTCGACGGCCAGCGCGGGGAACAGCCAGCGCAGCACCTCGGGCCGGGCCAGCGCATCCTCACCGGTACGGTCATCGACCACGAGCTGGTACACCGCCTCCTCGCCCGATGCGAAGGTGACGCCCAGCAGCACCCAGCGAACGTGCGGGGCGCCGTCCACCTCGACCTCGGTGAGCACCGTGGCCCGATCCACGGCCTGATCGTTGGCGCCGTACCAACGGCGGGTGGCGGCATCGGCCACCAGGGCAGCGGCATCGAGAGCGCTCACGAGCCGGGGGCCTCGTCGATGAGGGAGAACCAGTAGAACCCGTACGGCGGCAAGGTCACGAAGTACGGCAGCTCGCCGATGGCGGGGAAGCGCACCTTGCCCAGCATCTCCACCGGGATCTTGCCGTTCAACGCCGACAGGTCGAGCTCGCAGGGCTGCGCCACCTTGGAGAGGTTGTTGACGCACAGCACGATGTCGTCGAAGCCGTCGGCGTCGAGATCGGTCCCCGCCTGACCCGGCGGTTGGCCCTCGGCGGTGGCCCGACGCAGGTAGGCGAACACCGATGGGTTGGACACCTCCAGCACGTCGAAGGAGCCGACCCCGAACACCGGCATCTCCTTGCGGACCTCGAGCATGCGGCGGATCCAGTGCAGGAACGACGACGGATCGCGCACCTGGGACTCCACGTTGACCCGCTGGTAGCCGTACACCGGGTCCATGAGGGCCGGCAGGTACAGCTGGGCGAAGTCCGCGGTGGAGAACCCGCCGTTGCGGTCCGGGGTCCACTGCATCGGCGTGCGCACGCCGTCACGGTCACCGAGGTAGATGTTGTCGCCCATGCCGATCTCATCCCCGTAGTAGAGGACCGGTGAACCCGGCAACGACAGCAGCATGGCGTGGAAGAGCTCGGCCAGCCGGCGATCGTTGTCCAGCAGCGGGAACAACCGGCGCGAGATGCCCACGTTCCGCTTCATGCGCGGGTCCTTGGCGTACTCGCTGTACATGTAGTCGCGTTCCTCGTCGGTCACCATCTCGAGCGTCAGCTCGTCGTGGTTGCGCAGGAAGATGCCCCACTGGCACCCGGGCGGGATGGCCGGCGTCTGGGCCAGGATCTCGGTGATGGGATAGCGGCTCTCACGCCGTGCCGCCATGAACATGCGCGGCATGAGCGGGAAGTGGAAGCACATCTGACACTCGTCGTCGTCGCCGAAGTAGTCGACCACGTCCGAAGGCCACTGGTTCGCCTCGGCCAGCAGCACCTTGCCCGGGTAGTGCTTGTCCACCTCGGTGCGCACCCGCCGCAGGTACTCGTGGGTCTCGGGCAGGTTCTCGCAGTTCGTTCCCTGACGTTCGTACAGGTATGGCACCGCGTCGAGGCGGAACCCGTCGAGACCGATGTCCAACCAGTACTTGATGACGTCGACCATCGCCTCGGCCACTGCCGGGTTGTCGTAGTTCAGGTCGGGCTGGTGATGGAAGAACCGGTGCCAGTAGTACTGGCCGCGCTGCGAGTCGTAGGTCCAGTTCGAGACCTCGGTGTCCACGAAGATGATCCGGGCGTCCTGGTAGAGCTGGTCGTGGTCGTTCCACACGTACCAGTCGTGCTTGGGGTTGGTGCGGTCCTGGCGCGACTCGACGAACCACGGGTGCTGGTCGCTGGTGTGGTTCATCACCATGTCGGCGATGAGACGGATGCCACGTCGGTGGGCCTCCTCGACCAGCATCACCGCATCGGCGAGGTCGCCGTACTGGGGCAGGATGGTGAAGAAGTCGGCGATGTCGTAGCCGCCGTCGCGCAACGGCGACTGGTAGAACGGCAGGAGCCAGAGGCAGTCGACGCCCAGCCATTCGAGGTAGTCGAGTTTCTCGATGAGGCCGCGCAGATCACCGGTACCGTCGCCGGATCCGTCCTTGAAGCCGCGCACGAGGACCTCGTAGAACACGGCGCGCTGGAACCAGCGCTGGTCGGCGGGGTCGATGCGAAAGTTGCTCGTCATGTTGATCGGTTCCGGTCGAGGGGGAGGTGGAGACCCGCGGCGCTGGTCAGCCGCGGGCAGGGATGGCATGGGGTCCGGCGGGCACTTCGCCCATCAAGACCGACGATGTGACGGTCGATACCTGCTTCGTGCGAACCCGACGCGTCTTCCGGTGGACCCTCGCGCTGTGTGCTGCCTGTACGTTCGGCACGCTCGGCTCTCCGGTCGGATCGTCGCTCACGGTTGCTCGTGAGGTTATCGACGACCGGCACGCAGGTGACTGCACCGAGCTCGGCGATCTCGACGGCGACCAGCGGCTCGACGTGGTCAACGGTGGCGGCCTGGCCGATCAGGCGGTCGCGCTGCGGGCGTACGGCGGCGCCGGGCTCAGCGGCCGCCTGCTCGCCGAGGCGCCCGCCGGCGCCGCGTTCGTGGGGGCCTGCGCCCTCGGCGACATCGACGCCGACAACGACCTCGACCTCATCGTCCTGCAGGCCCCGGTGCTCCCGACCGGTCTGGCCGGCACACCCGCGCACGTCGTGTGGCTGGAGAACACCGGCGCGACCGGGCAACCGTGGACCGCCCACCCGCTCGGGGCCCACCCCGCCGGGGTCGCGCTCGACGTCGCCGTGGGCGACCTCGACGGCGACGGCACCATCGACATCGCCAGCCGCTCCGATGCCTCGCTGGCGGTGTGGCGCAACACCGGCACCTGGCAACCCGAGACGATCGCCGTGCCCGCCGGCCGAGGCCTCACCAGCGCCGACCTCGACGGCGACGGCCGCGGCGAGCTGCTCGCCGGCGGCTTCCTCGTGATGGCCGCACCGGGCGGTGGCTGGGCCGTCGAGGCCATCAACGGCGAGGCGAGCGCCACGGCCGCATCGGCGGACTTCGATGCCGACGGCCGTATCGACGTCGCCCTCGGCCCCTTCGACGGCAGCGGTCCCATCGCCATCCACCGACGCGGCCCCGACGGCTGGCTCAGCTCCACCGTCACCACCGACACCGCCGGGCTGGTGCACCACCTCGAGGCGGCCGACCTCGACGGCGACACCGACCTCGATCTGGTCAGCGCCGTGCTGCACGGCGCCGTCACCCTCCACCTGAACCTCGGCCAGGGCCGCTCGTGGACGGCGGCCGTGATCGATCCGGACGGCCTGTTCGACTTCGCCGTCGGCGACCTCGACGGCGACCGCGACGCCGACATCGTCGGATCGAACGCCGCCGGCAACGCCCCGCTGGTCCTGTTCAGCAACCGGGCCGCCGATCCGGTGCCCCTCGGCGGCGAACCGACCAAGGTGGCCGTCACCGGCGGTCCCACACCGCTGCCGTCGACGACCACGGCGCCGCCGCCGGCCGAGGGCACGGGCGCCGCCGCCCCGACCGACGGCAGCGACACCGGCGAGGCCACCGCGGTCGGCGGCTCCGACGACGGCGGGGCCACCGCGGTCGGCGGCTCCGACACCGCAGCGGTGGGCGCAGCGGGCGGCGACGGGGCAGCCCCGGCGGTCAGCGACGAGGTCGCCCTCGGTGTCCCCACCATGGCCACCGCTGCACCGCGGACCGCACCCGGGGACGGCACCGGCACCGCCGTCGGGACCGAGCGGGTCAGTGGCGAGCCCGTCGCCCTCGGCCCTCCCAGCGTCGACCCGGAGGTCGCCGTGCTGCCCCAGACCCTCGAGCGCGCCGCCGTGGAGCGCGACGAACGCACCGTCCTGGCCGTGCTGCTGGCGGCGGCAGCGGCCGGCACCGGCTGGCTCCTGCTCACCGGACGCGCCCCGCTGCCCTCGGTCACCGGACTCGGCGCCCGCCGGCGCGGCGGCCCGGCCGAGCTCAGCGACGCCGCACGTGCAGCAGGTGCGCCGGCTGCACCGACGGATCCAGCGACACCCACGGATGCGGACCCTGCCAGTTGAAGCTCTGCCCGCTGAGGGCGTCCTCCACCACCATCGGCTCGTCCCACCCGAACCCCAGCGCAGCCGGGTCGAGGGCGAGGGTGGCCGCCTGAGCCGCGAAGGGGTCGAGGTTCACCACCGCCAGCACGACATCGTCGTCCCAGCGGCGTGAGTAGACCAGCATCGCCTCGTTGTCGCTGCCGTGGATCTGCAGGCCGTCGAGCCGCTGCAGCGCCCGATGCTCCCTACGGAACGTGTTCAACGTGCGGACCAAACCGTTGAGGTTCGGCTCGGCGCCGTAGTCGCGCCGTACCACCTGGTACTTCTCGGAGTCGAGGTACTCGGTGTTGTCGTCGCGCTGCGGCGTGTTCTCGCCGAGCTCGTAGCCGGAATAGATGCCGTAGCTGGGCACCAGCGTGGCGGCGAGCACCAGGCGCAGCGCGAAGGCGCTGAGCGGGCCGTTGCGCAACACACCCTCCAGGATGTCGGGCGTGTTGGGCCAGAAGTTCGGCCGCATCTGGTGGCGCGACGGCGCGGACGACAGCTCGGCGACGTACTCGGCGAGCTCCGCCCGGTGCGTGCGCCACGTGAAGTACGTGTAGCTCTGGCTGAACCCGACCTCGCCCAACCGGCTCATCATGCCGGGCGCGGTGAACGCCTCGGCCAGGAACAGCACGTCGGGGTGGTTGCGCTGGATCTCCGCGATCACCCACCCCCAGAAGGCCAACGGCTTGGTGTGGGGGTTGTCGACCCGGAACACGCGCACGCCGCGCTTGATCCAGTGCTCGAACACGCCCCGGCACGCCTGCCACAGCGCGACGCGGTCCGCCTCCCGCTCGGGCCAGAAGTTGATCGGGTAGATGTCCTGGTACTTCTTGGGCGGGTTCTCCGCGTAGCGGATCGATCCGTCGGGCAGGCGGTTGAACCATTCCGGGTGCTCCGCCACCCACGGGTGGTCCGGCGAGCACTGCAGCGCATAATCCAGGGCGATCTCGATGCCGCGGGCGCGGGCCGCGTCGAGCAGCGCCGTGAAGTCCTCCTCGTCGCCGAGCTCGGGGTGGATGGCGGTGTGGCCGCCCTCCGGCCCGCCGATGGCCCACGGGCTGCCCGGATCGTCCGGACCGGCCTGCAGCGTGTTGCCGGGGCCCTTTCGGTGGCTGCGTCCGATGGGGTGGATCGGCGGCAGGTACAGCGTGTCGAAGCCGAGCGCCGCGATGCGATCCAACTCGCCGATCACGCCGCGGAAGCCGCCGTACGAGCGGGGGAACAGCTCGTACCAGGCGGAGAACTCGGCCGCCTCGCGGTCCACCCAGACGGCGAGCTTGGCCGAGCGCGTCTGGTCCCAGTCGGCCACCACACCCTCGGTGAGCGCGGCCAGCTCCGGGTCGAGCGCCACGTCGAGGCGCACCTGCGGAGCGCAGACCGTACTGCGCAGTCCGGTGACCGCCTCGCGCAGGCGCAGCCCGGCGGCTTCGCCCACCTTGTCCACCAGCGCCTCGAGCAGCCGGGCACCGACCTCGAACTCGACGCCGAGGTCCTGTCCGGCGGCGGCCCGCTTGACGAGGTCGCGCCGCCAACCGGCGAACCGGTCGGTCCAGGCCACGACCTGCACCTGGTGCGCACCGATCTCGGTGGGGACCCATGATCCGTGGAAGCGCGACAGCTCCCCGGGCCGCATCGGCGCCCACGACCACGACCCGCCCTCGGGCCGCCAGCGCACGGCGGCGGCGAGCACGTCATGGCCGTCCTTGAGCAACACGGCGGAGACGTCGACGGGCCGACCGAGGGTGGCCTTGGCCGGCCACTCGCCCGACGCCGTCCTCGGTTGCAGCTCGACGATGTCGATGTGGTCGAAACGCTTGGATCGTGACGGCACCCGCCGAGGTTACCGGCGCGCCGACGGGTTGCCGGTGCCGGTCCGGGCCGACGACGCCGTGGTCCGCACGATCGTGTTGCTCCGAACAGGGGCCACCCCATACGGTGCCGTACGGCCGCGATTCCCGTCCGTGCCGGCGTACTTCGGGGCATTTGAGCGTCACTGACGCGAACGGCAGCGCACAACGTTGCGACAATCCCACATCGATCAGCCGCGCCGCGGCGTCGCATCGGTAGCGTCCAACAACGATGAAAGCACTGCAGAGCTTCACCGTGCGACCCCATCTCCCGTCGGCCCTCGCCGAGCTGGAGACCTTGGCCATGAACCTGCGGTGGTCCTGGGACCGACGCACCCGCGACCTGTTCAGCTGGATCGACCCGGACGCGTGGGACGAGGTCATCCACGACCCGGTCCGCCTGCTCGCCGCCACCAGCCGGGCCCGGCTCGAGGAGCTGGCCGCCGACCCGACGTTCCTCGCCGCCCTCTCGTCGGCCAGCCGGGACCTGCAGGCCTACCTGCACGAGCCCCGCTGGTTCCAGCAGATCAGCGACGGCCACATCAGCCACATCGGGTACTTCTCGCCCGAGTTCGGCATCGCCGAGGCGCTGCCCCAGTACTCGGGCGGCCTGGGCGTGCTCGCCGGCGACCACCTCAAGGCGGCCTCCGATCTGGGCGTGCCGGTGGTCGGCATCGGGCTGTTCTACCGGCACGGCTACTTCCGCCAGGCCCTGTCGGTCGACGGGTGGCAGCAGGAGCGCTACCCCGACCTCGATCCGTTCGGTCTCGCCGTGCGCCTGGTCGACGGCGTGCAGGTCACCATCGACCTCGCCGGCATCGAGACCAGGGCGCAGCTGTGGCGGGCCGACGTCGGCCGGGTCCTGCTGTACCTGCTCGACACCGACATCGACGGCAACCCCGACGAGGTGCGCAACGTCACCGACCGGCTCTACGGCGGTGACACCGAACACCGCCTGCGCCAGGAGATCCTCCTGGGCATCGGCGGCGTGCGGGCGCTGCGTGCCCTCGGCATCACCTGCGAGGTGTTCCACACCAACGAGGGCCACGCCGGGTTCCTCGGCCTCGAACGCATCCGGGAGCTCGTCGTCGAGCACGGCCTCAGCTACGCCGAGGCGACCCAGGTGGCCCGCTCCGGCTGCCTGTTCACCACCCACACCCCCGTACCGGCCGGTATCGACCGCTTCCCCCGTGAGCTGATCGAGAAGTACTTCGGCGGCTGGGCGCAGGAGAGCGGCGTGAGCCTCGACGAGCTGATGTCGCTCGGCCACCGCATCGGCGACCCGCCCGACGAACGGTTCAACATGGCGGTCATGGGCCTGCGCCTCGCCGCCCGCTCCAACGGCGTGTCGAAGCTCCACGGCGACGTCAGCCGCGACATGTTCGCCGACCTGTGGCCGGCGGTGCCCGGCGGCGAGGTCCCCATCACGTCGATCACCAACGGCGTGCACGGCCAGACGTGGATCAGCCCCGAGATGGACGAGCTGCTCCACAAGTGCGTCGGCGCCGACTGGTCCGCCGCCGACGCCGAGCAGTGGGACAACATCGGCGAGCTGTCCAGCAGCGAGGTGTGGGCCACCCGGCGCGTCGGCACCCAGCGCCTCGTCGGCTTCGTGCGCAGCAAGCTGCGCCAGGCCCAGCTCGATCAGGGGTACTCGACCTCCGACGTCACCTGGACCGAATCCGCCCTCGACCCGGACGCGTTGACGATCTGCTTCGCCCGACGCTTCGCCACCTACAAGCGCGCCACCCTGCTGCTGTCCCAGCCCGAGCGGCTCAAGGCGCTGCTGCTGTCGGCGGATCGCCCGGTGCAGTTCATCTTCGCCGGCAAGGCGCACCCCGCCGACGACGGCGGCAAGGAGCTCATCCGTCAGATCGTGAACTTCTCGCACGATCTCGGCATCCGCCACCGCTTCGCGTTCCTCGACGACTACGACATCTCCGTCGCCCGGATGCTCTACCAGGGCGCTGACGTGTGGCTCAACACCCCGCGCCGACCGCTCGAGGCGTGCGGCACCTCCGGCGAGAAGGCCGCGCTCAACGGCGCGCTCAACTGCTCGATCCTCGACGGGTGGTGGGACGAGATGTTCACCGGTGACAACGGCTGGGCCATCACCTCCGCCGATCGGGTGGAGGACGTCCACCGCCGCGATCAGCTCGAGGCGGACTCGCTGTTCGGCCTGCTCGAGCAGCAGATCGTGCCGTTGTTCTACGACCGCAGCGGCGACGGCCTACCCCACGGCTGGGTGGAGCGGATGCGCAACGCCTGGCGCACGCTCGGCCCGCAGGTCACCGCCCAGCGCATGGTCCGCGACTACGTGAACGAGCTCTACGAGCCGATCGCGGCCCGCTCGGTCCGGCTCTACACACCTGGCGACGGGTTCGCCCAGGCCAAGGAGCTGACCGCCTGGAAGCAGCGCGTCGCCCAGGCGTGGCACCAGGTCCACATCGATGCCGTCGGCCCGGCGCTGCCCGCCAGCGAGGTGGGCGTCTCCATGACGGTGACCGCCCAGGTGGCGCTGGGAGCGCTCAGCCAGGACGACGTGGTGGTGCAGCTGCTGCACGGCCCCGTCGGCGAGGGCGGCCAGCTCACCGACCCCACCGTCGTGGTCATGGCCGATGACGGAGCCATCGACGGTCAGCACCGCCGCTACGTCGCCAGCTTCGCGCCCGACACCGCCGGCCGCTACGGCTACACCGCCCGCGTCGTGACCGGGCGCGGCGAGCTGTCGCCGCCGCTCGAGCTCGGCCTCATCGCCTGGGCGAACTGATCGCCCGGGCGGGGCTCAGCCCGCCTCGACCGGCTCGGGCTCCTCGCCGAGCAGAGCCTCGGCGGCGCGGTACGGATCGAGCCGCCGCGCCGCCACCTCCTCACGCAGACGGACGCCCGCCGGCGCCTCCCACCGACGGTCGGCCCGCTCGAGCACCGCTTCGATGAGGAGGCGCCGCAGCTCGTCGTCGAGGCGTCGCGCCCGCCGGGCGACGCCCTCCCCGCTGCGCTCGAGGTGGGCGCGGTGCTGTTGCACGGCATCCCACAGCTGCGCAGCGCCCTCGCCGGTGTGCCCGACGGTGGCCACGATCGGCGGCACCCACTCCCCCAGCTGGGACAGCTCGAGCATCTGCTCGAGGTCGCGGCGGGTGTCGGCCACGCCGGGGCGGTCGGCCTTGTTGATCACGAAGATGTCGGCGATCTCCATCAGACCGGCCTTGTTGGCCTGGACCGAGTCCCCCCAGCCGGGGTTGACGACCACCACGGTGGTGTCCGCTGCGCCGGCGATCTCCACCTCGACCTGACCCACCCCGACCGTCTCGATCAGCACCCACTCGAAGCCGACGGCATCGAGGACCCGCACTGCGGCCGGGGTGGCGAGCGACAGGCCGCCGAGCTGGCCCCGGGTGGCCATCGAGCGGATGAACACCCCGCTGTCGAGGGCGTGGTCGACCATGCGAACCCGGTCACCGAGGATGGCGCCGCCGGTGAACGGTGAGGACGGGTCGATGGCCAGCACCGCGGCGCGCACGTCGATGCTGCGCATGTGGGCGACCACCGCGCTCGTCAGCGTCGACTTGCCGGCCCCCGGAGCGCCGGTGAGGCCGATCGTGTGGGCCCGGCCGGCCAGCGGGAAGGTCAGGCGCCCGACCCGGCGGGCCGGCTCCCCGCCGCGCTCCACCAGCGACAGCAGCCGGGCGAGGGCGCCGCGCTGCCCATCGCGGGCGCGTTCGAGCAGATCTTCGGGCGGGGCGTTGCGCACGGGGGAACCTTCAGAGGGAGACGGCGGTCTCGCGGACCGGCGGGGGATCGTCGAGCGTCTCGCCGATGTTGACCACCTCGGTGACACCGGGCACGCGGTCCATCATGATGCGCTCGAGCCCGGCCTTGAGCGTCTGGCTCGACGCGGGACAGGTCACGCAGGCACCGACGAGCTCGACGGTGACCAGACCGGTCTCCTCGTCGACATCGTGCAGCACGACATCGCCGTTGTCGGCCTGGATGATGGGCCGGACGACCTCGATGACCTCTTCGACCTTCGGGCGCAGCATGGGTCCTTCCAGTTGCCTTCAGTGGCCGGGCCCACCGCGGCGAGCGACCTCGACGCACGGACCCGCCGATTGTGGCCGTCGCGTCAGGGCGCGGCGAAATCTGCCTGGTGAACCTCCTGCAACCACGTTGGAGGCTCCGATGTTCCAGACTGGGGACATGACCAGGACCGCCACTGCGCAGATCGGGCTGCTGCTCGCGCATCAGGGTGGCTGGGACGAGATCCTGATGGTCGCGGGACCGCTGCTCGTGGTCGGCGGTCTGCTCGTGCTCGCCAACCGTCGGGCCAAGGCGCACCTGGCCGCGGTCACCGAGGACGCGCCGACACCAGCCGAACGCGACGCCTGAGGCCGGCGGCCTCCCGGGGCCCTCCGTCAGCGATCGTCCTTGCGCTCGATGTCGGCCCCGACCCCGCGGAGCTTCTCCACGAACCGCTCGTAGCCCCGGTCGATGTGGTGGGCGTCGGCCACCACCGTCTCGCCCTGGGCCCGCAGCCCGGCGACGGCGAGCGCCGCACCGGCGCGGATGTCGTGCGCCCGCACCGGCGCCCCGGAGAGCCACTCCTTGCCGCGGACCACCACGTGATGGCCGTCGGTGCGCACATCGGCCCCCATGCGGACCAGTTCGTCCACGTAGCGGAAGCGACCGGAGAAGATGTTCTCGGTGACGATGGCCACGCTGTCGGCCACCGTCGACATGGCGACCAGCAGCGGCTTGTAGTCGGTGGCCAGACCGGGATATGGCAGCGTCGAGATGTCGACCGAGGTGAGCCGCCGCGACGCCATCGCCCACAGGCCCTCGTTGCAGGGCGAGATCCGCATGCCCATCTGACCGAGCTTGTGGACCAGCATGTCCATGTGGTCGGGACGGGCGCCGGCGATGGTCAGCTCCCCGCCGGCGATGCCGACTGCGGCCAGGTACGTCGCCGCCTCGATGCGATCGGGGATCAGCGTGTGCTCGACCGGCGAGAGCGCGTCGACCCCGTCGATCTCCAAGCGGGAGCTGCCCGCCCCGCGGACCTGCGCCCCCATGCGGTTGAGGAACGTGGCCAGGTCCACGATCTCCGGTTCGCGCGCCGCGTTGTCGATGACCGTGGTGCCCTTGGCCAGCACCGCGGCCATCATGGCGTTCTCGGTCGCGCCGACGCTCGGGAAGTCCAGCCCGATGCGGGCGCCGCGCAGCACCGTGGCCCTCGCCTCGATGAACCCGTGGGCCAGCTCGATCGTGGCGCCGAGCGCGCTGAGCGCGCTGAGGTGCATGTCGATCGGTCGCGACCCGAAGTCGTCCCCGCCGGGGAGCGACACCCGGGCCCGGCCGAACCGGGCGACGAGGGGACCGAGCACCACGATCGACGCCCGCATCTTCTCGACCAGCTCGTAGGGCGCCTCGGGCAGCAGGTCCTCGGGGGCGTCGACCACCAGCTCGCCGGGTGCCGGGCGGTTGGTCCGCATCCCCATCGCCGTCAGCAACTCGCTCATCCAGGCGACATCGGCGATGTCGGGGACGTTGCGCAGGTGGTAGCGGCCCGGCGCCAGCACGGTGGCGGCCAGCAGCTTGAGGACGCTGTTCTTGGCGCCGCTCACCGCGATGGTGCCTTCAAGGGGGCCGCTCGGCCGGACGACGATGGCTGACATCGCTCGAAAGTATGCTCAAGGTCGGCGAACTCTCCGGTGATGGGCAGACCGTCCCGGCTCTCCCAGCCACCATGCCCCGGACCTCACGCTCGCTCACCGTCGATGACCACGCGCTCGCCGCGCTGTGCCGACCGCGCGATGGGCTGATGTTGGAGTCGCCGGGCGCCGAGCGATGCGACGCCGACGGCGTGCGAACACTGACCTTCGACGGCGTGGAGGGACCGTGCCCGCGCTACGTCCGCCAGGTCCGCGTCGAACCGGGGACCGACCCCGCGGGTCTGCGCCGCGCCACCGTCACCACCGACTACGACCTCCCCGTCCCGTACTGGGGTCCGTTGGTCCGGCTGCTGTTCGCCGTCGAGCTGCGCCGACGCGGCGACCGCCGCGGTCAGCCGTGGTGGGCGCCGCCGCAACGGCTGCAACCGGGCCAGGTCGACGCGCTGGCCCGCCTCGTCGTGCTCGCCATCTGCAGCGGCTACGTCGGCACGCTGCTGTCGCAGCTCACGACCTTCGCCGGGCGCGAGTTCGGCGCCGGGGTGGACGCGCAGGCCACCGCGCAGGCGGCCACCCGCATCGGGGTGCTCGTCGCGCTGACCGCGGCGTTCGCCGCCGACCGTCTCGGCCGCCGCCGCACGCTGCTGCTCGCGCTGGTCGGCGCCTGCCTGGTCACCGCGTTGACCGGCCTGTCGACCGGTCTGGTCACCTTCGCCGCGGTGCAGGTCGTCGCCCGGGGCCTCACCACCGGCGCCGACGTCGTGCGCGCCGTCACCCTGGCCGAGGTCATGCCGGCCGGGGCGCGGGGC
>JADLEF010000130.1 GCA_020846295.1 Acidimicrobiales bacterium | reverse complement strand
TCACAGCGGTACCCGTCCGAACGCGATGGGTGAGGCCGACCCTAG
Source organism: Acidimicrobiales bacterium (assembly GCA_020846295.1). Lineage (GTDB taxonomy): Bacteria > Actinomycetota > Acidimicrobiia > Acidimicrobiales > CAIXPF01 > CAIXPF01. The sequence continues at coordinate 16,799 of JADLEF010000130.1, read as the reverse complement.
GTGCACAGACAGTCCGTCCCCCCGGCGACGCAACATACCGAATGGCATGCTCCGACGGCACGGCGGCGGCACGGAGCCGGGGCGGCCGATCGGTTCAACGCTGCCCCGCCGAGGCGGACGCTCCAGCACCGGAGCGGGCCGGGCCGGCGGGATCCACACGGCGCGGTGCCGGATGCTCGGCCAGGGCGTCGAGGACCGCACCGCAGTGGCAGCGAACGAAGGGACCGGGGCCGCGGCCCTGCGGCGGAGGCAGCACCAGGCGCCGCGGGCCGAGCAGGACGCGATGGTCGCAGGTGGGGCAGTAGGGGGCGAACACGAGAGGCAGTGTCCTCGCCGGACCTTGCGCCGTCACGGGCCAGGACGCCACTATTGGCCTGTGGATTCACAGGCCAATAGTGGGTATCTGGCTGGCGAGATGATCGCCGCTCGTCTGGCCGGCTGGTCAGAAGCGCCCCACGGGACGCTCGCCCAGCGCCTCGCCCACGCCCTGCGCCAGGCCATCGCCGCCGGCCTCATCGGCGACGGCAGCCGCCTGCCACCCGAACGCGTGCTCGGCTCGTCGCTCGCCGTCAGCCGTTCCACCGTCACCGCCGCCCTCGACGAGCTGCGCGGCGAGGGGCTGCTGGTGTCGCGCCGGGGCAGCGGCACCGTGGTCAGCCATCCCGTCGCCGATCACCCGCCCGGGGCGCGGTTGGCCGGGCACTTCGAAGGGCGGAGCGGGATCGACCTGCTGGCCGGCAACCCGGCCGACGCCTCGCACCTGCCACCGCTCACCATTGACGTGGCGGCGCTGCTCGCCGGCGGCAGCGGACCGGCGGCCTCGCCGCTCGGCCTCGGCGTGCTGCGCACCGCGCTCGCCCGGCGCCACACCGAGCAGGGCTGGCCCACCCGCAGCGACCAGATCCACGTCACCTCCGGCGCCCACCACGCCATCGCCGTCGTCCTCGGGACACTGGCTGGTCCCGGCATCGGCGTGGGCGTGGAGGACCCCGGCTACCCCGGCCTGTTCGACATCCTCGACGAGCTCGGCCTGGCCGCCGTGTCGCTGGCCCTCGACGACGACGGCATCGTGCCCGCGTCGCTGGACCGGGTGCTGCGCAGCGGCGCGCTGCAGGTCGTCTACCTGCAGGGAGGGCCGCACAACCCGACCGGCCGGGTTTCCTCCGAGGCGCGGGTGGCCGAGCTCGCCGACATCTTCGACCGCCACCCCGACGTCATCGTGGTGGAGGACCGCACGCTGGCCGACCTCGCCTACGGCGACGGGCCTGCACCGGAGCTGGCGCCGCGCTGCCGTCGGGCCACCGTCGTGTCGGTCGGTTCGTTCAGCAAGGTGGCCTGGGCGGGTCTGCGCCTGGGCTGGCTGCGCGCCCCGGAGCCGCTCGTGGAACGCACCCGGTTGCACCGCCTCGCCCGCGACCTCGGCTCGTCGGTGCCCTCGCAGCTGCTCGCCGCCGAGCTCGTCGGCCACCTCGACGGGCTGGGGGCGCGGCGCCGGGCGATGCTCGAACCGGCTGCGGTCGCCGCTCGACAGCTGCTGGCCGATGAGATCCCGCAGTGGCGGGCGCAGGCCCCGCAGGGCGGATCCGTCCTGTGGCTCGACACCGGGCTGCTCGACACCGATCCGTTCGTGGCCCTCGCCCGCCATCACGGGGTCAACATCGCCGCCGGGTCCATCGCCCGGGCCGATCGACGGCCCGATCCACACGTTCGGATCTGCGTGGACCGACCCTGGTCGCAGGTCGAGCTGGGCATCCGCCGCCTCGCCGACGCCTGGGGTGAGCTCGGCGTCGGCCGCCGCCCGGCATCCGGCCTGCGCCGCGGCGTGGTGTGAACGGGCGCCGGCCGGAGACCGGCCGGCGCCCTCCGGATCAGCGCAGCGACGCGATGGCGGCGTTGAACGTGGGGCTCGGACGCATGGCGGCCGACGCCCTGGCGTGATCGGGTGCGGAGTACCCGCCGATGTCCATCGGCTGGCCCTGCACCGCGTTGAGCTCCTCGATGATGGTGGCCTCGTTGGCGGCGAGGGTCTCGGCCAGCGGGCGGAACCGGGCGGCGAGCTCGACGTCGGTGGTCTGCTCGGCCAGTGCCTGCGCCCAGTACAGCGCGATGTAGAAGTGGCTGCCGCGGTTGTCCAGCTCCCGCACCTTGCGCGACGGGGACTTGTCGTTCTCGAGCAACGCCCCCGTCGCCTTGTCCAGCGCGTCGCCGAGCAGCTTGGCGCCGGCGTTGCCGAAGCGGTTCGACAGGTGCTCGAAGGACACCGCCAGGGCCAGGAACTCGCCGAGCGAATCCCAGCGGAGGTGGTTCTCCTTCTCGAACTGCTGCACGTGCTTGGGGGCCGAGCCGCCGGCGCCGGTCTCGAACAGGCCGCCGCCGTTCATCAACGGCACGATCGACAGCATCTTGGCGCTGGTGCCGAGCTCCATGATCGGGAACAGGTCCGTCAGGTAGTCGCGCAGCACGTTGCCGGTGACCGAGATGGTGTCCTCACCGCGCACGATGCGCTCGAGCGAGAAGGTGGTCGCCTCGGTCGGGTTCATGATGTGGGTGGTGATGCCGGTGGTGTCCAGCTCGCCCAGGTAACGGGTCACCCGCTCGATGAGCTGCGCGTCGTGGGCGCGGTTGGCGTCGAGCCAGAACACCGCCGGGGCGCCGGTCGCCTTGGCCCGCTCGACGGCCAGCTCGACCCAGTTGCGCACGGGGGCGTCCTTCACCTGGCAGGCCCGCCAGATGTCGCCCGCCTCGACGGCGTGGCTCATCAGCACGGTGCCGTCCTGGTCCACCACCTGCACGGTGCCGGCGGCGGGGATCTCGAAGGTCTTGTCGTGCGAGCCGTACTCCTCGGCCGCCTGTGCCATCAGCCCGACGTTGGGTACCGAGCCCATGGTGGCGGGATCGAGCGCGCCGTTGGCCTTGCAGAAGGCGATGGTGGCCTCGTACACGCCGGCGTAGCTGGTGTCGGGGATGACGCACTTGGTGTCCTGCTGGTCGCCGGCGGCGTTGTACATCTGGCCCGAGGTGCGGATCATGGCCGGCATCGAGGCGTCGATGATGATGTCGCTCGGCACGTGCAGGTTGGTGATGCCGCGATCCGAATCCACCATGGCGATGGCCGGGCCGTCGGCGATGGCGGCGGCGATGTCCGCCTCGATGGGGGCGCGCTCGGCCTCGGGAAGGGTGGCGATGGCGTCGAGCACCGCGCCGAGCCCGTTGTTCGGATCGGCGCCGACGCGATCGAGCGTGGCGCCGTGCTTGGCGAACACGTCGGCGAAGTAGGCGCGCACGCCGTGGCCGAAGATGATCGGGTCGGAGACCTTCATCATCGTCGCCTTCAGGTGCAGCGAGAACAGCACGCCCTTGGCCTTGGCGTCGGCCACCTGCTCGCCGAGGAACGCGGTCAACGCCGCCTTCGACATGAAGGTGCCGTCGACGATCTCGCCCTCGAGGACCGGCAGCGACTCCTTCAGCACGGTGGTGCCGGTGTCGCCCACCAACTGGATCTTCAGGGTGCCGGCCTTGGTGATGGTCACCGACTGCTCGTTGGCGTAGAAGTCGCCGCCGTCCATGTGGGCGACGTGGGTCTCGGAATCCTTCGACCAGGCGCCCATCGAGTGCGGGTGCTTCTTGGCGTACTGCTGGACCGAGGCGGGTGCGCGGCGGTCCGAGTTGCCCTCGCGCAGCACCGGGTTCACCGCGCTGCCCTTGACCCGGTCGTAGCGGGCCTTGGCCTCGCGCTCGGCGTCGCTCTGCGGGTCGTCGGGGTAGTCCGGCAGGTCGTACCCCTTGGCCTGCAGCTCCTTGATCGCCGCCTTCATCTGCGGCATCGACGCCGAGATGTTGGGCAGCTTGATGATGTTCGCCTCGGGCCGAAGGCACAGCTCACCGAGCTCGGTCAGGGCGTCGCCGACGCGCTGCTCGGCGGTCAGGCGGTCGGGGAACACGGCCAGGATGCGGCCGGCGAGCGAGATGTCGCGGGTCTCGACGGCCACGCCGCAGGCGCCGGCGAAGGCCTCGATGATGGGAAGGACGGAGTAGGTGGCGAGCGCCGGTGCCTCGGCGGTGTGGGTGTAGATGATCTTGGCGGTGGTGTCGCTCATGCGCTGCTCTCGGCTTCTTCGTCGCTGGATGTCGGACGCGGACCGCCCGAGGCTACCCAGCCGAACGGCCTCCCTTCAGCATCCGCGTCGGGGAACCGGTCGCGTCCGCCCCGCTCAGCCCTGACGGTCGGGGCCGACCCGCTCGAGGGTCATCCGGATGAGGAGCCGCTGGTCGGCCACCATCGCCCGGCGATAGTCGTCCCAGTCCGGGTGCTCGCCACGCAGGCCGCGGTAGTACTCGACGAGCGGTTCGAGGGCGTCGGGGAGGGACAGGATCTCGGTCGTGCCGTCGAGCTGGACCCACCGGCCGAGCCACCGGTCGGGGAACACGCACAGCGAGGCGCGGGGATCGCGCCGGAGGTTGTGGACCTTGATGGCCGTCTCCCGGCTGGAGATGATCACCCGTTCCTCGGCATCGAGCGCCACCGTCACCGGCGAGAGCTGGGGCCGGCCATCGCGGCGGTAGGTGTGCAGCACGGCGCGGGTGTTGGCCCGCACGTAGTCGAGTCCGACGCTCAGCTCCACAGCCGCACCTTAGACCGGCGACGCGGCCCGGTCCCGGCGAGGGGCGGCGACGGGAGGTCCTAGGCTGCGCGGCCATGAGCACCCAGACTGCGAACGAGTCGCCGACCCTCTTGCGCCGCGGGCGGATCGAGCGCGAGGGCGAGTCGATCTACTACGAGCTGGCCCACCGCGGCGACGACGATCACCGTCCCATGGTGGTGCTCTCCCACGGCGCCGGCGGCAGCCATGCGGTGTGGTTCCACCAGGTGCTGCCGTTCAGCGAACGGTTCCGGGTGCTCACCTGGGACAGCCGGGGGTTCGGGAACAGCACCTTCGCCGGGGGGTCGCTGTCGGTGGACGCCGCGGTGGGGGACCTCACCGCCGTGCTCGACGCCGTCGAGCTGCCCGCCGAGGAACCGGTGCACCTGGTGGGCCAGTCCATGGGCGGCTGGTGGTCGGTCGGCTTCGCGCTCGCCCACCCGCAGCGGGTGCGGTCCCTGACGCTGTCCGACACGCCGGGCGGGGTGTGGACCCCGGCGATGCGAGCGCACTTCGAGCGGTCCCGGATCGGCTCGCTGACCAGCGAGGTGGTCGGCGTGCACCGGGCGCTGGGGGAGACCACCATGCGCGAGCGGCCCGACCAGGCCTTTCTGTACCAGCAGCTCGGTTCGTTCTTCTCCCCGCCGATGGGCGCGGTGGGCCGCATGCTCAACGAGGTCGCGGTCGAGGTGGCCGCGGTGCGCGCCGTCGGCCGGCCCGTCCTGGTGGTGGCCGGCGAAGAGGACGCGATCTTCCCCGCGCCGCTGCTGCGGGAGCTGGCCGAGCAGCTCGGGGCGCGCTACGTCGAGCTCGCCCGCGCCGGCCACTCGCCGTACTTCGAATCCCCGGCGGCCTACAACGAGGCGCTGCTCGCCTTCCTGGTCTGAACGCCCCGAACGGCCACCATCGCGTCCCGATAGGGTGCGGCGATGCGCATCGGTCTGGTCTCCGACACCCACATCCCCGAGGCCAAGGAGGTGTGGCCCCAGGTGTGGGACGCCTTCAAAGGGTGCGACGCCATCCTGCACGCCGGGGACATCTACGACCTCGGGGTGCTCGACACCCTGGCCGAGATCGCGCCGCTGTGGGCGTGCCGGGGCAATGGCGACGACGGGTCGGGTGGCCGGCCCCGTCAGCCTGATCACCCGTGCCTGCAGGAGAGCTGGGTCGTCGAGCTCGGCGGGCTGACCATCGGGCTGACCCACTGGGCCCCGGTGCCGGAGCGGCCCAACCTGACCAACCTGGCCGGGGCCTGCGACCGGTTCTTCGGCGGGATCAAGCCCGACATCGTGGTGCACGGCGACACCCACGTGGAGGACGTTCGCCGCATCGGCGACATCCTCTGCGTGAACCCCGGCTCGCCGACGTTCCCCCACAACCTGGCGTACCAGTTCGGCACCATCGGGTTCATCGACATCGACGAGGCCGGCCAGCCGTCGGCCAGCATCTTCCAGGTGTGCGACGACGGCATCGAGCCGTTCGACTGGACCCGCTGGAACCGCCCCTGGTGACCGACGCCGGCACCTGGGGACGCGCACCTAGGCGCGGTGGCGTTCGAGCACGGCCAGCACCGCGTCGATGTCCTCGGGCGTCGTCTGCCAGCTGGTCACGAAGCGCACCGTGTCCGGTCCCATCCGGTAGAAGTCGACCCCGGCAGCGGCGAGCGCGTCGGCGGTCGGGCCGTCGAGGCGGGCGAACACCATGTTCACCGCCGGGCGCACCACCAGCTCGACACCGAGGCGGTCGAGCCCGGCGGTGAGGCGCGCCATCGTCGCGTTGGCCGAGGCCGCCAATCGCAACCAGAGCCCGTCGGCCAGGTAGGCGTCGAGCTGCGCCGATTGGAAGCGCATCTTCGACGCCACATGGCCCGACCGCTTGGTCCGGTAGTGCAGCTCGGCCGCCGCGGCGTCGTCGAAGCAGACGATGGCGTCGCAGCTCAACCCGCCGTTCTTCAACGCACCGAGCGACACGACGTCCACCCCGGCCCGCCAGGTCAGTTCGGCCGCGGAGCAGCCCAGCGCGACGAGCGCGTTGGCCAGGCGGGCCCCGTCGAGGTGCACCCTGAGCCCTCGCTCCCTCGCCGCCGCCGCCAGCTCCGCCACCTCGTCGACCTGGTAGATCGCGCCGAGGTCGGTGGGCGAGGTGAGCGACAGCACCGACGGCTGGGCGTGATGGTTGTCGCCCCAGTTGGTGGAGGCGAACGCGGCGTGCACGGCGTCGACGGTCAGCTTCGTGTCCGGCCCCGGCAGCCCGCGCAGCTGCAGCCCACCCCCGAGCATCGACGACGCTCCGCACTCCGAGCGCAGGATGTGGGCGCTCTCATGGCAGAGCACCGCACCCCACGGCGGGCACAGCGCCGACAACGACAGGGCGTTGGCCGCCGTGCCGCTCACCACCGGGAACACCCGCACGCCGGGTCGCTCGAACACCTCCGATGCCCGGGCTTCCAGCCGTCGGGTCCACTCGTCGCCGCCGTAGGCCAGGGCCGAGCCGGTGTTGGCCCCGGCCACCGCGGCGAGCAGTTCGGGAGCTGCGCCGGCAGCGTTGTCGCTGCGCAGCTCGATGCGATGGCCGGCGTCGGCGGGGTCGTTCATGGTGTGCGTTTCTACACAGGATCGCCGGGCCGACCCGAGGTCGCGCCGTCGGTTCGATCCGTCCGAGATCCAGAGGTGCGCGGTCGCAGCGCCCGGTGACGGTTCACAGCTCGGAGACCCCCCGGGTCACGACGATGCCGCGTCGGAACGCGGCCAGTGAGGCGGCGCTGCTGTCGAAGGGCCAGTCGCGCACATCGTCGGGCCGGATGATGCGCTCGTGGAACCACGTGAGCACATCGATGGCCATGGTCGTGCGCAGGGCTCTGAACATCCCGTCGATCCACGCCGCCTTGTCGCCCCGCTTCTCGGTGGACGCCGTCTCGCCGATCCAGAGCGGCTTGGACGCGTCGTAGGACTTCAGTTCGGTGAACGCCGGGCGGAACAGGTTCTCGAAGCTGGCGCTCGTGCGGTGTTCGGGCCGGTTGTAGCCGTTGACGGCGAACTCGTCGACCCAGTCGGCACCGGGGTAGATGGCGGCGAAGGGAACCGGTTGTGCGCCGAAGGACTTGCGGTTGATGCACCATTGGATGCGCACTCGGTCCCCGGCGATGGACCGTGCCTGTTCGCTCACCCGCCGGAAGGCTGGAACGAAGTCCGCCACGCGGTTGAGGCCGTTGTTCACCCCCCACGGGTACCAGTCGCCGTTGCCTTCGTGCAGTGGACGGAGATGGACGGGTCGCTCCAACGTCGCCAGCTGTTCGAACCACCGCATCGCGGCGGCGTCGTGGTCGCCGGCGGCGATGCTCGCCAGCGTGAACCGCGGATCTCGGATCTGCTTGGCGCCATCCCACCACTCGAGGCACAGCGCCACCTCGTAGCCGTCGGCCTGCAGCGCAGCGATGCGGCTCACCGACGGCCGGCCGAGGATCCCGAACACCAGCACGACATCGGCTCGGCGTCCCACCGACGCCTCGGCGGCGGTGAGGGCGGTGGGCAGCTCGCCGTCGGGCACGTGCAGCCCGAACAGGAACGGCGGCCGGGATTGGCGCACGGGGCCGCTCCGAGCGCCCGCCGGCTGGGCCGTACCGGCCAGTACCCCACCGCCGATCGCAGCGACCAGTGGCGTGGCCGCCGCCCCCTTCAGAAACGCGCGACGCGTCGACATCGGTGCAACCCCTCCCTCTCGGAGGTTCCGTTCTACCGGAGCGCCGATCGGGAGGGGTTCGGCGGCGCTGGGCAAAGGTGCTCAGCGCCGCGGCGATCAGGGGAGGCGGCCCCCTTGGTACAGATCGCCGCTGACCCCGGCGGCGAAGGCGGCGAACACCAGCGCATCACGTTGCAGACGCCAGTCGTTGTTGGTCTTCGGCTCGTTGAACCACGAGAACCCGATGACGTCGGGCTGGGCGGCGAGCCCGTTGAAGAAGTTCTGCGTCCAGGTCACGTCGTTGGCGCTGTTGCCGGAGTCCGCTCCGGTCTCGGAGATGAAGATCGGCTTGTCCGACACCGCCCGCAGTGCGGCCAGGGTCTGGGCGAAGGTGGTGTTGAAGTCCGGCGCACCGGTGGTGGAGCGGTAGTAGGCGGACATGCCGACCCAGTCCACGTACTGGTCGCCGGGGTACACCGTCGACAGCGGCGTCGGCTGGTAGTCCACCCGGTTCGGGCTCCACAGCCAGATCACGTTGTCGGCACCGGCGGCGGTGAAGCGGTCGTGCACATGGCGCCAGGCGGCGATGTATTCGCCGGGACCGTTGCCGTACTGGTTCTCCGCCCACGTGTACCAGTTGCCGTTCATCTCCTGTGCGAAGCGGATGACCAGCGGCTGGCCGGTCGCCTTGGCTGCGTTGGCCCACTGATCGAGGTACACGTCCCAGGTGCCGTTGGTGATGTCATCGAGCTTCGGCTGGCCGACCCCGCTGTTGGGGATCACCGGCTCCCAGGTGATGATGGGCAGCGCGTGCCGATCCCAGGACAGCGCGATGGCGTTGGTCGGGAACGGCTGGTTCCACTTCTGGAAGAACAGCACCGCGGCCGGTGCCTTGTGGGCGGTGGCGGTGAGCTCGTCCACCTCACCGAACCACCACGGCGCTTCGGTGGTGTGCAGCCCGTACAGGTCGAGCGCCGGCCACAGCAGCTCGGCCTTGGTGGGCACGACGAAGTTGTCCACCGGCGTCTCCGAGGGCGTGCCGGGCAGGCCCTCGCACGCCCGGCCGTCGCCGTCACCGTCGAGCTGCGCGAAACCGATGGGATCGCCGTCGAAGGCGGCCTGCGCCTCGGGCTGGGTCGGGAAGTCGGAGCAGAACCAGACCTTCACCGGGGTGGTCGGCGGGGTGATCGGTGTCTCCGCCGGCGTGCCCGGTAGGCCCTCGCAGGCCCGGCCGTCGCCGTCGCCGTCGAGCGCAACGTTGGCGGCGCGGTCGGCGTCGAAGAACGCCTGGGCGCTCGCCCAGTCGACGAAGTCGCTGCACGCGGCGGCATCGACGCCACCCAACCCGCCGAGGCTGCCCACGCCGCTGGTCCCACCGCCCGCCCCCGATCCGCCCGAGCCGCCGCCGGATCCGCCGGACACGCCGCCGGTGCCGGCGGTCCCGGCGCCACCGCCGCCGGCCCTGGCCGCGACGGTCGACGCGGTGGCGGGGGGCAGCATCACCTTCGGCGGTTCGGTGGTGGTGGTCGCCTTGGCTTCGGTGGCGTTGCTCACGATCTGGACCAGGCCGGCCGACAGCCCGGATTGCGCCCGCCCGAGCGCACCGGGCCGTCGGCTGCCGGTGCCGTCGGCGCCCGGGACCGTGGTGCCGGGCATGAAGAACGACAGGTCGCCGCTGAGGCCCGCCCAGTTCACGTCCGCCTCGGTCAGCAGCGCCTGCTCGCCGCGGTCGGTCCCGTTGGAGGAGGCGACGATGAACGCCGACAGGGAGCCGAGCACGACGACCAGGCCGGCGTTGAAGGCGGGTCCGCCGATCCCGAAGATGCGCTTCAGCCGTGACGTCGACGGCGGCGCCGAGAGGTTGGGCACGACGGGCATCTCGTCGCGGGATGGGTTGTGTTCGGGGGAGGGCACGGTCCGTCCTTGGTGCGTGGATTCGGTGTTCGGGTGTTCGGTGTTCGGGTTCACTGCTGCACCACCAGGCCGCCGATGATCATCGTCAGCGCGAGCACGTACGGGATGGTGGCGAGCCAGTTGCGGTTCTGCTCACCGGAGAAGCCACCGGCCCGGGTGCCCCAGCCGGCGTTGTGGGCCATGCGGACGAAGCCCAGCAGCCGCACCGGCATGAGCATCAGCGTGTTGATCATGAGGAAGGTCGGGATGCGGATGAGGTCGCTCGGCTTGTTGCGCAGGTGGCGGGACTGGCGCAGCGCGGACGAGCCGAACGTCATCAGCAGCGTGATGGCGGAGGCCAGCAACGAGCCCTTCACCACGCCGTGATCGGAGAGGATCCCGGCGTAGAGATCGACCTCGGTGTTGCGCCACGAGCGCGACAGCCACCCGGTGAACGCGCCGAGCAACAGGAACGGCAGCATGATGTCGGTCAGGTAGAAGAACGCCAGCGGTTTGGTGTTGCGCACCATCCACGGCAGCATGCGCAGCGTGTTGTACTGGCTGCCGCGGGCCCAGCGGAACTGCTGCTTGGCCATCTTCTTCCAGTTGGTCGGCGCGTCGGTGTAGACCTTGGACGTCGACTGGTAGACCGTGCGGTATCCCTGCTTCAGCGTCTCGTTGGTGAGGGTGCGGTCGTCGGACACCTCGAGGAACACGCCGAGGAACTTGGCGTGCATGAAGGTGTCCATCGCGTCGTCGAGGATCTGGCGGCGGAACGCGATCGTGCGACCGGGCAGGCAACCGACCGTGCCGAGCACGCTCATGGCCGGCATGGCGTACTCGTTGCGGACCGCTTCCATCCAGTCGGCCCACCGGGTGAGCACGTGGCGATCGGGTTCGAGGATGCGCTGGTGCGTGGTCACCCCGCCGATGCGCTCGTCGGCGAAGGGCTTCACGAGCTCCGACAGGCAGTCGGGCATCCAGATCGTGTCGGAGTCGACCAGCACCACCACGTCGCTGACGGAGGCCTGCACGCCAAGCATCACCGCGTTGCGCTTGCCGGCGGTGGTCGTCCACTGCCAGTCGACGCCATCGAACTCGTCGCAGATGCGTTCGAGCGTCTCGTTGCGCGGGCCGTTGATGATCACGTGGATCTCCGTCGGGCGCTGCTCGGTGATGCGGCGCAACACATCGCGGAAGAGGTCCTCCGGCTCGTCCACCACGGGGATGACCACCGACGTGGTGGTCTCGTAGGGCGTGGTGACCGGCGCGTAGCGGTTGGACAGCAGCAGCTTCCACAACCACACGGTCCACGTGAGCAGCGTGAAGAACGTGAACAGGTAGATGCGATGGTTCTCGATGGTGTCGCGCAGTTGGAGCAGGAAGGTGAGCACCGGATTCTTTCGAGGATCGAAGCGAGGCGGGAACGGGTCGGTGTCCGTCGCATCGGTGCAGGACGACGGCGGTGCCGGCGGCCGGGGGTGAGCCCGGCCGAGCAGCGGATGAGTGTCGAGAGCGCGGCGCGCGCCGTGCGGCGCCGCCCAGGGTTCTCAGTTCCGAGAACGGCCTGGTCCCGTCGGCGGCCACGAGCCGCTCCGGGACCGATGGGTTCGCCAGGGGGAGCCGGAGCTCCTCGGGGTGTCCGCCGTCCCGCCCGCGCCCGCACCGGCTTGTCCGCCCGCGGCGCCGGCGGCGGACGGGATCCCGCCCCGTACGACCGACCGGTCCGGCTGAGCATCCGTGCTGCGCATGGCGTTGATATCGGCGTGCAGGCGGGCCCCGCTGAGCGGGCCGGATGTCCTACCCCGGACGCGGTGCCACCGGTGCGCGACGGGCGCCGTCGGCGGCGTCGGTGGCGGGGCGCCGGCCGGAGAGACGCGTTCGGCCCTGCGCAGGACCGACGAACGGCCGTCGTGGTCGGGCGGGCGCCGTGGTTGGCTGGTTGGCGTTCGACGAAACCGTCGAGATGTTCGATGATCCCGCCCCCCATCGGTGCGGGAGGGGGAGGCACTCCATGGCAGCTTCGGTGGAAGCAGGCAGCGCGGCCAACAAGGGCGGCATGCAGGCGCCCGTGCAGCGGTACCTGGCGGGGGTGGTGGCGACGGTCTCGGCGGACGCGTCGGTGCGCGATGTGGCCCGCAAGCTGATGGCGATCGAGGCCGGCGCGCTGGTCGTCGGCACGGCCGAGACGGTGCAGGGCGTCATCTCCGAGCGCGACGTGGTGCGGGCCCTCGGGCTGGGTCGGGACCTCGATGCGCTGTGCGCGGGCGACGTCGCCCGAACCGACGTCATCTATTGCACGCCGGCGACCACCATGGGAGAGCTGAGCGCGTTGATGACCGACCAGGGGGTGCGCCACGTCCTCGTGCGCGACGAGACCCGCCTGGTGGGGATCGTGTCGGCACGGGACGTGCTGCACGCGCACACGGGCTGAGCCGGCGCCACCGGCGCGGGCTCAGGTGGCGTCGTGGAACAGCACCCCAAGGGTGTGACGCCGGCCGCGCCGCAGCACGCTCACCCCGTGGCGCACCGGCGCCGCGCTCCATCCCTTGGCCGAGCGGATCGGACGATCGGCGGTGGTGAACACCAGCGCCTCGCCCTGGCCGAGCGCGAACACCGTGGCGCGCGACTGCGACCGGGGGCGCTGCTCCACGAGCACGAACTCCCCGCCGTCGTAGTCGACGCCGGGACGGTCGAGCCCGATGACCACCTGCAGCGGGAACACCAACTCGCCGTAGAGGTCACGGTGCAGCGCGTTCCAGTCACCGCCCCCGTAGCGCAGCAGCAGCGGGGTCGGCCTGGTCTGTCCGGCGGCGTGGCAGCGTTCGAGCCACTCTCCGAGCTCGTTCGGCCAGGAGGCGAGCAACCCCCGCCGGCGGGCCCACTCCCGGGCGACGGGCAGCAGGTGTGGCCACAGCGCCTCGCGCAGCTGCTGGATGACCGGTGGCAGCGGGGCGGCGAAGTAACGGTACCCGCCGGACCCGAACCGGAAGCGAGCCATGTCGATGGTCGAGCGGAACAGCGCGTCGTCCTCGTAGGCGTCGACGAGCTGCCGGCAGGTCTCGGCATCGAGCAGCGTGCCGGCCGACGCGCCGCCGACGTCGTCGAGCCCGGCGCGCACCGCCGGCCAGTCCACGGCGCCGACCGCGGCGGTGACCCGGCCGTCGGCCGCCAGCGGCCCGCTCACGCCGCTCGCTCCAGGGCGAGCAGCGTCTGCTTCGCGTCGGTCCCGCCGAGGTACTGGCCGATCGTGCCATCGGAGCGCACGACCCGGTGGCACGGCACCACCAGCGGCAGCGGGTTGCGGGCACAGGCGGTGCCCACGGCGCGAACGGCTCTGGGGTTACCCGCCGCCGCGGCGATGTCGGCGTAGCTCGCCGTGTGGCCGTAGCCGATGGACGGCAGCTGCTCGAGCACCGCCCGGCGGAACCCCCGCGCCAACCGCAGGTCGACGGCCAGCTCGAAGCTGCGTCGGCGCCCGGCGAAGTAGTCGTCGAGCTGCGCGACGACCTCGTCGAGGGCGGCGGGCGCCTCGAGGATGCGGGGGCTGACCGCCTGCGCCAGGTGGTGCAGGACGGCGTCGTGGTCCTCGGCCGCGAAGGCGACGCGGACCAGACCGATCGGTGTGGCGGCCAGCAGCAGCGAACCGACCGGCGAGTCGATGCGCCGGTAGGCGATCTCGAGCAGGCCTTCGGCGGCGGCGACTCGCACCAGTCGGTCGTGCAGCCGTCGGGCCTGTGCGGCGGTGAGGCGGGCGTCGGGGGATCGGGTGGGTTCGAGCAGGTCGGTCATGGTCGGGCGGGCTCCAGGTCGGGGTGGGGGCGCAGGGTCGGGTTGCGGCGAAGGGCGGCGAGGCCGTCGGCCGCGTTGCGGCGGGCGGCCGCGGTGGAGATGCCCAGCTGGCCGGCGATGGTGTCGTAGGGCAGATCGGCGAGGTGGCGCAGGACCACGCACGCCTGTTGCTTGGGGGGCAAGCGGCGGAGCGCGTCGGCGAGCTCGCCGTGGTCGGTTGCGCTCGCCGGCGGGAGAGCCGGTGGCGGTTCGGGGGGCACGGCGTGCGGAACCGGGCGGCGGGCGTCGGCGCGCAGCACGTCGATCGCCTTGCGGTACGCGATGGTGGTGAGCCAGCCCCGCACGTTGCTGCCCGGCGGCAGCCCCGGGTAGGCGCGCAGCGCAGCGAGGAAGGTCTCCGACCAGGCGTCCTCGGCGTCGGCCGGGCCGAGCAGCGAGCGGCACACCCGCCACACCACCGGCCCCTCGTCGGTCACGACGTCTTCGAATGGTCGCATGCTCACACCTGGCCAACGTCGGTGGCCACCCCGTTGTGAGGTGCCGTTCACCGCTGGGCCCCACCCTTTCAGCTCGCAGGGGTGTGCGGCTACGTTGCGGCCATGGTCGACTACGCATTCAAGACGCCACCGCAGCACGGCACCTGGGCGGAGTTCCTCGCCGTCTGGCGCGCTGCGGACCAGATCGACGTCTTCGAATCGGGGTGGACGATGGACCACTTCTACCCGTTGACCCCGCCGATCGAGGGCCCGCACCTCGAGAGCTGGACGTTCCTCGCCGCCATGGCCCAGGCCACGACGCGTCTGCGCATGGGGTGCATGGTGAACGGCATGCACTACCGCCACCCTGCGGTCACCGCCAACATGGCGGCCACGGTGGACCACATCTCCGGGGGTCGCTTCCACCTCGGCATGGGCGCCGGGTGGTACCTCGTCGAGTCCGACGCCTACGGCATACCGTTAGGTACGCTAAAGGAGCGCTTCGACCGCTTCGACGAGGGGCTCACCGTGATCCGCTCGCTGCTGGACAACGAGACCACCGACTTCAGCGGCCGGTACTACACGTTGCGCGACGCCCGCTGCGAGCCGAAGCCGGTGCAGCCCAAGCTGCCCATCGTCATCGGCGGCAGCGGACCGACCCGTACGCTGCGCGCCGTGGCCCGAGTGGCAGACCAGTGGGACATGGTCGGCGCCTCCAGCGTGGCCCAGTGGCGCCAGGCCAACGAGACCCTGTTGGCCCACTGCGCCGAGCTCGGCCGGGACCCCTCGACGATCCGCCGCTCGGTGCACGTGATGTGGGTGCCCGACGCCGCGCCGGCGCAGCTGGCCGAACAGGCCGCCGCCTTCGGCGAGGCCGGGGTCGACCTCGTCATCTTCTCGATGCGCGGCCCCTACGAGGTCCGCCTGCTCGAGCCACTGGCCGAGGCGCTGCGCGGCTGAGGCCGCCAACCGGTCGCAGCGCCGGCGCTAGTCTCCGTGTCGACAAGGGGGAGCCATGGCAGATCGAGCCGATCGGGCAGTGCACAGCCGCGTCTTCGCCGCGGCGTCGCGGTTCGCCTTCGACGCGCCGGCCGAGCACAAGGGCGGGCTGTTCCGTCTCCCTGCCGGCGCCGGGCCCGACGGTTGGCAGCGCCTGTCCGGCGGCCTCGCCCCCGACGCCCAGGTGCGCGCCGTGGCGGTCGACCCGTCCGATCCGAACCGGGTCTGGTGCGGGTGTGAGGACGGCCCGTACCGCTCCGACGACGGCGGGGACAGCTGGGTTCCCGTCGAGCTGCCCGGACCGTACCGTACGGTCTGGACGCTGGTCTTCGACCCGAACGACGCGGCCACGCTGTACGTGGGGACCGGGCCCGCCGCGGTGTACCGCAGCACCGACCGGGGCGAGCACTGGGAGCTGCTCAAGGCCGCCGCCATCCGGGAACGGCTCGACATGGGCTTTCCCACCCGGCTCATCTCGCTCGCCGTGAACCCGGCCGACCCGGCGGACATCTGGGCCGGTGTCGAGGTCGGCGGCATGATGCACAGCACCGACGGCGGGGTGACCTGGACCGACACCACCGACGGGCTCGAGGCGCTGGCCGTCGAGGACCGCTGGAAGAGCCGGCTGTTCTCCGACACCGACGCCGAGGGGATGCTCGACATCCACAAGATCGCCCTCACCACCGCCGCGCCGTCGAGCGCGTTCATCGGTCTGCGCATGGGCGTGTTCCGCACCGACGACGGCGGCGCCGGCTGGCACAGCCTCGACGTGGGCCGCTTCTCGCCGCTGACCTACTGCCGGGACCTGCGGGTCAGCCCGCACGATCCCGCCGTGCTGTACGCCACCCTGTCGGACGAGTCGCTCGGCCGGGCGGGCACGCTGTGGCGCAGCGACGACGTCGGTGCCACCTGGTGGCGCTACGACCGCGAAGGCTTCAGCGCCGAGTCCACCCTGATGCAGCTCGCCCTCAGCCCGACCGACCCCGACGAGGTGTGGTGCGCCACTCGCCGCGGTGACGTGTGGGCCACCACCGACGGCGGGCACACCTGGATCGCTCACCCACTGCCCGCCGGTGGCCGTGACATCTACAGCCTGGTCTGCGGCTGAGCGAGCAGCACGCCCGCCGTGTCGGTGTCGTGATCGTGTCGGTGTCTTGATCGTGTCGGTGCACGCCCACCTGGTCGCCGCCCGCCCCGTGATCTGACCGGGGGCGGGCGCCCGCCGGCTCAGCGCGAGCTGGCGATGTAGACGGGGATGACCCGGCTGGTGCGCTCCTGGTACTCGGCGTAGGGCGGGAAGGCGGCCACGGCGCGTTCCCAC
>JADLEF010000129.1 GCA_020846295.1 Acidimicrobiales bacterium | reverse complement strand
TCGTTCATGGACCAGCACCGCTCGGAGCTGCACTCGTCCAACTGGAGGATGGGCAAGATCATCCGCCAGTCGGGGCCCAAGATCTTCCAGATCGAGACGACGGTGAACAACAACAGCTTCGGCACCTCCGGGCCGCTGTCGTTCCTCCAGAAGCGCGAGTGGGAGTGGAACACCAAGGACCGCGCCTCGTTCATGGCGATGCAGGCGGGGCTGAAGGCGATGCCGTCGTCGGCGCGCCGCAAGGTGTTCTCCTCCTGGGAGGCGCCCTACGAGATGACCTCGGTGCAGTGCGGCGACGTCGAATCGGTGCACAAGGTGACCACCGAGCACGTGTACCGCCAGCACATCGTGCCGGTGCAGGGCCAGACCGACATCCTCACCATGGGCCTGCCCTACATCTGCCCGTACAACGTGAACTCGGTGATGAACCCGATCCTGGTCATGTGTCTGGGGCTCGGCTACTTCTTCAACCTCTACCGGGGCCGGCCGCTCGTGCGCGAGGGCGGGGTGCTCATCATGAGCCATCCCACCCCCTGGGAGTTCCATCCGGTGCACCACCCGAGCTACATCGACTTCTTCGATCAGGTGCTGGCCGACACCACCGATCCGCTGGAGATCGAGGCGAAGTACGAGAAGTCCTTCGCCGAGGACGAGTGGTACCGCCACCTGTACCGCACCAGCTACGCCTACCACGGCGTGCATCCGTTCTACATGTGGTACTGGGGCAGCCATGCGCTGCAGCACCTGGGCCGGGTCATCGTGGTGGGCGGCAACCCGCGGGCGGTGCGCCGGCTCGGTTTCATGAGCGCCTCCACGCTGGTGGACGCCCTGGAGATGGCCGGAGACGTGGTCGGTCGCAACCCGACCATCACCCACTACCACAACCCGCCGGTGCTGATGGCGGACGTGTCGTGAACGGGCCGATGACGTGGCGGTGGCGCCGATGATCACACCGAAGCAGTGGTTGCGCCGGGCGTCGTTCCCGTTGCGGGCCCCCTCGACCCCTGCCACCGTCGAACCGCCGTACAAGGCGCCGGACACGGGGGTGGACTTCGAGACCGCGTTCGCCCGGACCCCGGCGGCACGGGTGGCGCGGCGGGTGTTCCAGGAGACGCTGATGGAGGGCGCGGTCCGCCTGGTGGCCGACCCGACCCGCCGCGGCCTCGACCGGTTGGAGCACCTCGACGAGGACAAGCCGCTCATCTTCGTCACCAACCACCACAGCCATGTCGACACGCCGCTGCTGCTGCGCCGGCTGCCCCGGCCCTGGCGCGACAAGCTGTTCGTGGCCGCGGCGGCGGACTACTTCTTCCCCAACAAGGTGGCCGGCACCGCGGCCGCGCTGGCGCTCAACGCCATCCCGCTGGAGCGCACGAGGATCAACCGGCGTTCGGCGCTGCAGGCCGGCGCGCTGCTCGAGCAGGGCTGGTCGATGCTGATCTACCCGGAGGGTGGGCGAAGCCCCGACGGGTGGGGTCAAGCGTTCAAGGGCGGGGCGGCATACCTGTCGATCCGCGGTGGGGTCCCGGTGGTGCCGGCCTACCTGTCGGGCACCGACAAGATCCTGCCCAAGGGCTCGAGCTTGCCCCGACCCGGGCCGACGACGATCACGTTCGGCACGCCGCTGCTGCCCGAGGAAGGCGAGGACGCCCGGCGCATGGCGGTGCGCATCGAGGCCGCGGTGGCCGCGCTCGCCGACGAGGCGACCAGCGACTGGTGGCAGGCGAGGCGGCGGGCGCACGCCGGGACGACGCCTTCGTTGTCCGGCCCCGATGCGGTGTCGTGGCGGCGGGCATGGGTGCGCACCGCACCGGCACGGTCCACCTCGGCGAAGCGACGCTGGCCTACGTTCTAGCTGGTGAGCGCCATACCACCGTCCGCTGCCGATCGGCGGGTGGTGGCGGTTCGGCCGCGGCTGCTGGCGGCTGCCGTGGTGTTGGCCGGCGTGGCCGGCGCGTGCGCGCCGGCGGAGGACCGGGTGCGCCTGCGCGGCGCTGATCCGCGCGGCGCGGTGGGGTTGCTGGCCGGGGCGGTCCCTCCCGGGCCGTCGGCGCCCCTACCGGCGACACCGGCGCCGACGCCAACCCTCGCGGCGGCACCCGTCCCGTCGGGGGGTTCAACGGCGCCGGTCGCGCTCCCCGCGACCGATCGCAACTCGTGGTTCGTGGACCCGGCGACCTCCGGGGAGCCGTTCCCCGGTGCGTCGGTGGCCGGCCTGCTCACCTTCCGGGGCAGCCCGACCCGCAGCTTCACCGGCGCCGGCCCGGTCCCGTCGCCGCCGGTGCTGCGCTGGGCGGTGCCGGCGACCGGCGGGTTCTGCCGGGAGTCGACCGAGGGCAGCGAGACCTCGGTGTGGTGCGGCACCGGCTGGACCGGTCAGCCCGCCATCTGGCGGTGGGGTGACCGGTGGGCGGTCGCGTTCGGGGCCTACGACGGCGCGGTGCACGTGCTCGACGCCACCACCGGCTCCCCGCTGCTCGACCCGTTCCCGACGGGCGACCTGATCAAGGGGTCGGTGAGCATCGACCCGCAGGGCTACCCGCTGCTCTACGTGGGCTCCCGGGACAACTTCCTGCGGGTGGTGGCGTTGGACCGCAACCCGCCGGTGGAGCTGTGGCGGCTGGCGGCGGACGACGTGTCGCCGACGATGTGGAACGACGACTGGGACGGCTCCCCGCTCGTCCTCGGCGATCTGTTGCTCGAGGGCGGCGAGAACGGGCAGTTCCACGTGGTGAAGCTGAACCGACGCATCGGGCCCGACGGCAAGGTGACGGTGGCCCCGCGCCTGCTGTTCAACACCCCGGCGTGGGACGAGCAGCTACTGGCGGACACCGGCTCGCCGAACGTGTCCATCGAGTCCTCGGTGGCGGTGGCCGGTCACATCGCCTACACGGCGAACTCCGGTGGGCTCATCGAGGGGTGGGACCTCGACGCCATCGCGGCGGGGGTTCGGGGCGATGCGGTGCGCACGTTCCGCTTCTGGATGGGCGACGACACCGACGCCTCGATCGTGGTGGATACCGAGGGGTACCTCTACGCGACCGCCGAGTACGAGCGGTCCCGACCCCGGGCCGACGAGGTCGGTCAGCTGGCCAAGCTGGATCCGTCCCGGCCCGACGCGCCGCTGGTGTGGTCCGTGCCGTTGCGCAGCGGTGGCGTCCCCTCGGGTGCCTGGGCGACGCCTGCGCTGTGGGGGCCGTTGGTCATCGTCGCCACCAACGCCGGCGAGCTGATCGCCTACGACCGCGCTGACGGGCAGCAGCGCTGGCTGATCCAGCTGGTCGGCCCGACGTGGGGTTCGCCGGTGGTGGTCGACGATGTGCTGATCCAGGGCGACTGCGCCGGGGTGTTGCACGGCTTCGCCCTCGACCCGGCCGATCCGGCCGCCGCCCCTGCTGCGTCGTGGTCGATCGAGCTCGGGGGGTGCATCGAGTCGACGCCGGCCGTTTTCGGCGGCCACATCGTCGTCGGTACCCGGTCGGGCCGCGTTTTCGGCTTGGCTGGAGGCTGATGAACCTCGACGGTCTGCCCTACCTGGCCGCACTGGTGCTGGCAGCGTTGTTCCTGTTGTCGGCGGTGGCCAAGTGGCGGGATCTGCCCGCCGCCGCCCGCGCCTTCCGGGCGCTGGGCGTGCCCCGCCCGTGGACCGCGGTGCGGGTGGTGCCCGGCGTCGAGGCCGGCCTGGCCACCGTGCTGGTGCTGGCGCCGGAGGGCGCGGCGATGCTGGCCTTCGCGCTGCTGGTGGCGTTCACGGTGTTCCTCGTCGCCCGGCTGCGGGCCGGGGTGACCGAGCCGTGCCGGTGCTTCGGCGGCTGGGGGTTCGATCGCCTGTCGTGGGCGGATGTGGTGCGCAACGGGTGGCTGTTGTCCATGGCGGTGGTGGCGATGACGGGGCGCGGGCCCGTCGCCCCGTCCCCCGGCGCGGTGCTGGCGCTGGTGGCGTGGGTGGGCGCCGCGGTCGCATCGGTCCGTTGGACGGCCAGGATCGACCGGGTGCAGCCGACTCGCCCGTAGGGTGTGGGCCGTGACAGATGAGACCGGCGCCGGCGAAGGACCCGGCGACCTCCCGCTGCCCGACGCGACACCTGCGGGCAGCCCACCGTCGAGCAACCCGCCGCCGGGCTGGAGCTGGGGTGACGCGCCGGCCCCGCCGACGCCGCCCGGGCCGCCGGACGAGCCGCCCACCATGGTGGGCGGAACCGGTCCCGTGGTACCGGGCCCGTATCAGGCACCGCCGCCGGGCCAGTACAACCCGCCGGCGCCCGGCCAGTACGGGGCACCACCGCCGGGCCAGTACAACCCACCCGTACCCGGTCAGTACAACCCGCCGCCGCCGGGCCAGTACGGGGCACCGCAGGCGTGGGGCCCGCCGGTGTCGTCGCCCTACGGGGTCGTGCCGGCATCGCCGCCCACCGACAACCTGGCGATCGCCTCGTTGATCACGGGTCTCGTCTCGATCGTGGCGGCCTTCGCCTGCTGCCTGGGAGGGCTCATCGGCGTCGCGGCGGTGGTGCTCGGGGTGATGAGCCGCAAGCGCATCGGCCAGTCGAACGGCCTGCAGTCCGGAAGCGGCCTCGCCCTCGCCGGGATCATCACCGGCTCCATCGGCACGGTGCTGGGGTTGCTGAGCCTGGCCTTCTTCGGGTTCCTGTTCACCCTGGGCAGCGCCACCTCGGCGAGCTGATCCAGCCGACGGGGCGAAAAACACGAAGCGCCTGGTCCGAAAGGGGGGAAGGACCAGGCGCTTCTCGACTAGCAGCACCAAGGGGGGGACCTGTGCTGTGCCTGCAGGACGCTTCCGGTGGGGGAACCGGATCAGCGCGTCCCGCTGTTGTTGGAGACATTGTGCCTCGACGCACAAGATCTGTCAAACAGTTGTGGACGATATGTGCCATCATTGATCTCGATGGATCTTCGCCAGCTCTCGGCGCTGCTCGCGGTGGCCGATCACGGAACCTTCTCCGCTGCGGCCCGAGCGCTGCACACGGTGCAGTCGAACGTGTCCACCCACGTCGCCCGGCTCGAGCGCGAGCTGGGCGTCACGCTGGTCGATCGGGCCAACTCGACGATCACCGAGGAGGGTCGCGTCGTCGTGGACCGGGCTCGGCGGATCCGGGCCGAGCTCGAGGCGCTCAGCAGCGACGTCGCCTCGATGCACGACGAGATCACCGGCTCCGCTCGGGTCGGCGTGATCGGCACGACCGCCCGTTGGCTGGTGCCCATCCTGTTCGACCGGCTGTCCAAGGAGCACCCGAACGTGCGCCTGGTCGTGGTCGACGCGACCACGTCGATGCTGCTGCCCCAGCTCGGCCGGGGCGAGATCGACCTGGCGGTGGTGAACCTGCCGACCGACGACCCCGATGTCATCGAGGAGCCCCTCTTCGACGAGGACCGCGTCGTCATCGCCCCCAACGATCACCCGCTGGCCATGTGCTCGTCGCTGACGTTGCCCGAGGTGGCTGAGCACGAGTTGCTCCTCGCCGCGGTCGGCACCGTGTTCCGGGCCGAGCTCGACGCCGCCGCCGCCGCAGCCGGGGTGACGTTGCGGCCGAAGGCGGAGGTCGACGGTCTGCGGCTGGTGGCGTCGTTGGCGTTCCAGGGCTTCGGCGTGGCGATCGTGCCGGCCAGCGCGGCGCCGGACTGGCTGCTGTCGGCGGGGCGGTGGACCCGCATCCCGATCGTCGGCATGCCGCTGCGCTCGGTCGGCCTGGTCCGCCGACGGCGGGGACTGCCCTCCGCTGCCGCCCGGGCGGTGCACACCGTCATCCGGGACGCGGTGCGGGCCGAGTCAGCCCATCAGATCGGCATCTACCCCACGCTCGACGCCGCCTGAGCCGTCGAGCGCACCGGGCGCGGCCGACCTGCGGTCACGGGTCCGCCGGCGAGCGGTGCGGGCCGTGCAGAATCATCGCTCGACGTAACGCTTCGCCCCCCAGAGGAGTCGTACCCACGTGCCCCCGCTGCCGCTGCTGTCCGTCCGATCGCGCATGCCGGGTTCCACCTCGGCGGCGGTGAGCGAGCTCGGAGGGCGGCGGGTGGTGCTGGTCGAGTCCCAGGTGGACCGCCATCTCGGCGCCCTGCGCTCGACGGACGGGATCCGCATCGAGGCGGCGGCCACGCTCGCCCGCCGCATGCGCCTGCCGCTGGTGCTGGTGATCGCCTCCGCCGGCGCCGATGTGCACGAGGGCGTGCCGGCGCTGCACGGCTGGGGCCTGGCGGCGCGGGCGGTGGTCCGGTGCTCGGGCATCGTGCCGGTGCTGGTCGCGGTGGACGGCCCTGCCATCAGCGGGCCGGCGTTGCTGTTGGGCCTGGCCGACCACGTGGTCATGACCTCGGCGGCGTACGCCTACGTGAGCGGTCCGAACATGGTCGCCGCGTTCACCGGCGAGCAGGTCAGCCCCGACGAGCTGGGCGGGGCGTGGACCCACGCCCGTCAGGCGGGCACCACGGTCGACGTGGTGGCCGACCGCGAGGAGGCCTTCGGGCTGTTGGCCAACCTGCTCGACTACCTGCCCGATCACTGCGACGAGCTGCCACCGCAGATCGCCACCGACGATCCCTCCGACCGGCCGACGCCGGAGGCGGGCGACCTGCTTCCGGTCGGAGCGACGGGCAGCTATGACATGCGCAAGGTGGCGGCCGCCATCGTGGACGACGGCGCGCTGCTGGAGCTGCGCGGCGCCTGGGCGCCGAACCTGCTGACCGCGCTGGCGTCGCTCGACGGGCGGCCGGGGGGCATCGTCGCCAACCAGCCACAGGCGATCGCGGGCACCCTGGACATCCCGGCGTCGCAGAAGGGCGCCCGGTTCGTGGCGTTCTGCGACGCGTTCAACCTGCCGCTGGTGACGCTGGTGGACACGCCCGGGTTCTACCCGGGCAAGGACCTCGAGTGGCGGGGCATGATCCGCCACGGTGCACAGCTCGCCTTCGCCTATGCCCGGGCCACGGTGCCGCGGCTGGGTGTCACGTTGCGCAAGTCCTACGGCGGGGCCTACATCGTCATGGACTCGAGGTTCATGGGCAACGATCTGATGCTGGCCTGGCCGTCGGCCGAGATCGCGGTGATGGGCGCACGGCAGGCGGCGGAGATCCTCATGCGGCGCAGCAGCGACGAGGAGCGGGAACAGTTCGTCGCGGACTACGAGGAGCGCCTGCTGAACCCCTACATCGCTGCGGCGCGCGGCACGGTGGACGCGGTGATCGACCCGGCGGAGACGCGGGCCCGGTTGTGCTCGGCGCTGTCGATGTTCGAGTCGAAGCAGGAGCGGCTGCAGGGACGCCGTCACGACAACACGCCGCTGTGACAGCGCCGGTGTCGGTGGCGTCGGCGGCGATCTGTCGATGAGCGCGCGTCGCATCGTGCTCACCGGCGGGCCGGGAGGCGGCAAGACGACCGCCGCCGACCTGTTCCGGCGCGAGATCGGCGATTCGGTGGTGGTGGTGCCGGAAGCGGCGACGATGCTGTTCGGCGGCGGCTTTCCCCGGGTGGACGACATCGGGCCGCGGCGCAGCATCCAGCGCGCCATCTTCGAGGTGCAACGCAACCTGGAGGACGTGCAGCACGCCCGGTACCCCGACCGGGTGCTGTTGTGCGACCGGGGCACGGTCGACGGGGCGGTGTACTGGCCGGACGGGCCGGCGGCGTTCTTCTCGGCGATGGGCACGACGGCGGAGGCGGAGCTCGGGCGCTACGACGCTGTGCTGTTCTTCGAGACCGCGGCGGCGGGTGGCCATGACATCGAGGGGGGCAATCCCACGCGCACCGAGGACGCGTCGACCGCGGTGGCGTTGGACCGGCGGCTGCGGGAGGTGTGGTCGCCGCACCCCCGGTTCTGGCTGATCCGCAACGAGCGGTCGTTCCTGACCAAGATCACTGCGGCGATCGGGCTGCTGGAGACGCTGGTGCGCGGCGCCACGCCACCGGAACCGCCGGACTCGACCGATCCGAGCGCGTGAACCTCTCAGCACTCTGCGCGCAAATTTCGGCACTGGCCGCCGTTTCGATGCCGCATTCGACCCCACCCGCTCGCAGCGAATCGGCAGCGATTCGGCGTGACGGACGGGGCCGAATGCGCCCAACGTGGACGAAATCGCGCGGATAGTGGCCGAGTAGCCGAGTGACCGAATGAGTGATGGCACCGAGCAGCCCGCTGACCAGTCGGTCAGCGGGCGGGGGCGCTCAGTCGAGGCGGACGTGTTCGCCGTCGGCGGCGACGACCGCCGTCCAGCCCAGCCGGGTCGCCACCTGCTCCTGGAGCGCAGCGGCGGCCGACGCCTCGCCGTGCACCACGTAGAGGGTGTCCGGCGGAGCCGGCGCCGTCGACAGCCAGTCGAGCAGCTCACCGCGATCGGCGTGCACCGAGAACGCCGGCAGGTCGACGATCTCCGCCCGGACCGGCACGTAGCGACCCAGCAGCTTGAGCTGGCGATCGCCATCGAGCAGGCGCCGGCCCCGGGTCCCCGCCGCCTGGTAGCCCGCCAGGATCACCGTGTTGCGCCGGTCACCCAGCCGGTTGGCCAGGTGGTGCAGCACCCGCCCGCCGGTCGCCATCCCCGATGCCGAGATGATGATGCACGGGTAGCGCATCGCATGCAGCTTCTTGGACTGCTCGACGTCACGCACCTCGCGCAGCTGCCCCGGATCGAACAGGTCGTCGTCGCCGGCCAGCTCGGGCCGGATCTCCGGCCAGCGCTCCCGCACCGCCCGCCGGTAGACCTCCAGCGCGCTGCAGGCCATCGGGCTGTCGACGAACACGGGCAGGTCCGGCACCGCCCCGTCGGCCACCAGCCGGCGAAGGTGGTAGAGCAACACCTCCGTCCTGTCCACCGCGAACGACGGGATGACCACCACACCGCCTCGACGGGCGGTGGCGTTGATCGCCTCGGCCAGGCGACCGGGCCCGTCACCGGCATCGTGGTCGCGGTCACCGTAGGTGGACTCGACCAGCACGGTGTCCGCCGCCGGCAGCGGTTCGGGGCCGAGCAGCAACGGGTGCTCGCGGCGACCGAGATCGCCGCTGACCAGCAGGGTGCGCTCCCCCACCGCCCCGTCCGCGATGCGCAGCAGCACCGACGTCGCGCCGAGGATGTGGCCGGCCCGCCGGAACTCGACGCTCACCCCCTCCGCCACCTCGACCGGGCCGGACCCGGCGGGAGGTGCCACCACGAACTGGCGCAGCACCGCCTTGGCGTCGGCCTCGGTGTAGAGCGGCCGGGCCGGGCGATGCTTCGAGTACCCCTTGCGGTTCGCGTCGGCGGCCTCCTCCTCCTGCAGATGACCGCTGTCGGGCAGCACGATGCGGCACAGCGCCTCGGTCCCCTCGCTGCAGTGGATCGACCCGTCGAAGCCGCGCGCCCCGAGCCCGGGCAGGAACCCGCTGTGATCGATGTGGGCGTGGGTCAGCACCACCGCGTCCACCGTCGCCGGGTCGACCGGGAACGGTTCCCAGTTGCGCAGGCGCAGCGATTTGAGGCCCTGGAACAGGCCGCAGTCGACGAGCACGCGCGCCTTGGACGTCTCCACCAGGAACCGGCTGCCGGTCACCGTCCCGGCCGCGCCCGCGAACGTGAGCGTCGGTACTGACAGAGCGTGAGGGTTCGGCTGCATGCTCCCCAGCCTGAACGGTGTCCTTCGTCCCGCGCCAGTGCCCTTTGACCTGCACGTTCGCCGTCGATGCTGAACCGCGGCCGCGAACCTTCCGATGAACCGCCCGTGGGGGCTAAGTTTCCCCCTCGGGTCGGACTCAACGTCGAGTCCACCCTCGTCTTCTCCAACACAAGGGGCTTGAGGGAGCACGGGTGGCCGACAGCATCACCATCACCGACAATCGCACCGGGAACTCGATCGAGGTCCCCATCGTCAACGGCGGCGTGGACGCCAACGAGTGGAGCAAGCTGCTTCCGGGGGTCTGGTTCTACGATCCGAGCTTCGGGGCGACCGCTTCGACGTCGAGCGCCATCACCGAGCTCGACGGCGGCAACGGCATCCTCCGGTACCGGGGGTATCCGATCGAGCAGCTCGCCGAGCACTCCACCTACCTCGAGGTGGCGTACCTGCTGCTGCACGGCGAACTGCCGACGCCGGCGCAGTACGAGGCGTGGAAGTTCGACATCACCCACCACACGTTCATCCACGAGCAGCTGCGCAAGCGGTTCATGGAGGGCTTCCACTACGACGCCCACCCGATGGGCATGTTCGTGTCGACCCTCGGTGCGCTCTCCACGCTGTACCCCGAGGCCAAGGGCGTCGAGGACGGCGAGAACCGCATGAAGCAGATCGTGCGCCTGGTGGCGAAGGCGCCCACCATCGCCGCCTGCTGCTACCGGTTCAGCCAGGGCCTGCCGTTCGTCTACCCGGACAACGGCCTGGACTTCCCGACGAACTTCCTCAACATGATGTGGCGCATCGGCAACGACTACGAGGTCGATCCGATGCTCGCCCGGGCCATGGACGTGCTGTTCATGCTGCACGCGGATCACGAGCAGAACTGCGGCACGACCGCCATGCGGGTCATCGGCTCCAGCCATGCCGACCCGTACTCGGCGGCGGCGGGCGCGGCGGCTGGCCTGTACGGGCCCCGTCACGGCGGCGCCAACGAGCAGGTCATCCGCATGCTGACCGAGATCGGCAGCTACGACCGGGTGGACGAGGCCGTCGCCCGGGCCAAGAGCGGCGAGTTCCGCATCTTCGGCTTCGGTCACCGCGTCTACAAGAACTACGACCCGCGGGCCAAGATCGTGAAGGACACCGCCTACAAGGTGTTCGAGATCACCGGCAAGAACCCGCTGCTCGACATCGCCCTCAAGCTCGA
>JADLEF010000128.1 GCA_020846295.1 Acidimicrobiales bacterium | reverse complement strand
GGGCGCTGGTGCGGGTGGCCGGCGGGGTCGTCGCGCCCGAGGACCGCGATGCGCTGCTGAAGCAGCTGCGCTCGCTGATGGAGCTCACCTCGCCGGTGCGCGACCTCGATGTGCTGCGCGAGCGCTGGCGTCATGACGAGGTGCTCGCCCCGGTGCTCGGCGTGCTCGCCGCCGAACGGGCCGCGTCGAGGGCTGCGCTGCTCGAGGCGCTGCGCGACGGCTCCTTCGAAGGGTTGCTGCATCGCCTGCGCGCCGTCCGCCCGGCTCCGGGTGGCTCGGCGCGCACCGTCGCCGACTGGGCCGCGGCCGTGCGGCCCGGCGAGCAGCGGCGGTTGTGCCGTCGGGCCGGCCGCGCCCTCGAGCGCACCGCGGCGATGCCCACGGCTGCCGTGGTGCTCGATGCCGACGTCTCGGCGCAGCTGCACCGCGCCCGCAAGCAGGCCAAGCGGCTGCGCTACCTCCTCGATGCCTTCGGTCCGCTCTACGGCGCTCGGCTGCGGCCGTTCCGCAAGGGTCTCAAGGCGCTGCAACGGGAGCTGGGACGCTTCCAGGACGACTGCGTCGCCCTCGACGCGTTGGGTCGGGCGACCGCCGGCCTGGCCGGTGCGCCGCCCGCCACCCTCATCGAGCTGGGCCGGCGCAGCGAGCAGCTGCGCCGGGACCAGACCGCCGCCGCCGCTGCCTTCGCCGATGCGTTCGCTCCGGTGCGGCGCCATCGACGGCGAGACGCCGCACGGTTGGCCCGGCCGGAGGGCGCGACACCGTGATCGTCATCGCCGTCTACAACAGCAAAGGCGGCGTGGGGAAGACCGCGGCGACGGTGAACCTGGGCTACCTGGCGGCGCGCCACGGCTACCGGACGCTGGTGTGGGATCTCGATCCGCAGGGCGCCGCCACGTTCTACTTCCGGGTGAAGCACCGCCTCAAAGGTGGGCCCAAGGCGTTGACGAGCCAGCGCAACCGCATCGGCGACCGGATCCGGGGCACCGACCACGAGCTGCTCGACGTGCTGCCCTCCGATCTGGAGCTGCGCAACGTCGACCTCGCGTTCGACGCCGCCAAGCACCGCACCGGCCGCCTGCGCCGCGTCGTCGACGAGCTGCGGCGCGAGGGCTACGACCTGGTGTTCGTCGACTGCCCGCCGTCGAGCTCGCTGCTGGCGGAGAACATCTTCGCCGCCGCCGACGTGCTCGCCGTGCCCGTCGTACCCACCACCCTCTCGGTGCGGACCCTGCACCAGCTCGACGACGCCCTCGCCGGCCTCGATCCACCGCGACCCCGCGTCCTGGTGTTCTTCTCGATGGTGGACGGCCGCAAGAACCTCCACGCCGAGCTGATGGCCTCCCTGCGGGCCGAACGCGGCGATGTGGCCGACGCCTTCATCCCTTCGGCCACCGAGGTCGAGCTCATGGGCATGACCCGGGCGCCGGTCGCGATGACCGCTCCCGGCAGCGTCGCCGCGCTGGCCTACGAGCAGCTGTGGGGCGAGTTGGAGCGCCGCGGGTACACTGAGCCCACGCCGTAGGTCGTGCGGGCGAGAGCAGCCCCCCTTCGTTCCGTGGGACTGCCGCCGAAGGAGCAACCGCCCCGGAATCTCTCAGGCAGCGAGGACCGCACGCACCGGGCGTCTCTGGAGAGCAACGTCCGCAGACCCCGGTCGGCGGAGGTTCACCGACGGAGTAAGCCCGCTCGGCGGGTGAAACTCTCAGGTCCCGGCACAGAGGGGGCGCGATGAACCAACGCGCCCACCCTCGAGGAACCACGTGACCGACGCAGAGCTCCGCCACACCGTGCTGTACGACCTGCACCGCCGTCGCGGCGGACGCTTCGGACCGTTCGCCGGCTGGGACATGCCCATCCGCTACGCGGAGGGTCCGGTGGCCGAACACGAGCACTGCCGGCGCCACGCCGCCCTCTTCGACGTCAGCCACATGACGGTGGTCGACCTCACCGGCCCCGATGTCGGCGCCGCCCTGGAGCTGTTGGTGCCGGCCGCGCTCGACGCGGTGGCTCCGGGACGGATCAAGTACAGCTTCTTCACCAACGAGGCCGGCGGGATCATCGACGACGTGATGATCACCAAGCGCAGCGATGAGGCGCTCCGTCTCGTCCTCAACGCCGCCACGACCGAGGCCGACCTGGCCTACCTGCGGGCCGGACTGCCCGCCGACTGTGCGATCACCCCGCGCCGCGACCTGGCGCTGGTGGCGCTGCAGGGCCCACAGGCCGCCGCCGTGCTGTGCCGTCTCGACGAGTCCGTCGACGCGCTCGGGTTCCTGGAGGAGGGCGTCGCCCAGCTGTGCGGGCACACCGTGGAGCTGTCCCGCTCCGGGTACACCGGCGGCGACGGGTTCGAGCTCGCCCTGCCCGTCGAGCACGCCGAGGCGCTGGTCGAGGCGCTGCTGGTCGAGGAGGAGGTGGCGCTGGCCGGGCTCGCCTCGCGCGACTCGCTGCGCCTCGAGGCGGGCATGTGCCTGTACGGCCACGACCTCGACGAGACCACCACGCCGGTCGAGGCCGGCCTCGGCTGGGCCATCCCGAAGTCGCGACGGGTGGCCGACGCCGGCTATCCGGGCGCCGAGGCCATCGCCCGCCAGTTCGTCGATGGCCCACCCCGTCGACGGGTCGGCCTGCGCACCATCGGCCGGCGGCCGGTTCGCGAGGGCGCCGAGCTCTCCGACGGCGACGACATCGTCGGTCGCGTGACCAGCGGCGGGTACAGCCCGGCGCTGGCCGCCCCCATCGCCATGGGCTACGTGTCCGCCGGCGTCGGCGACGGCGCCGAGCTCGCCGCGGTGACCAACGGGCGCGTGGAGGCGGTGCGGGTGGTGCCCATGCCGTTCATCCCGAAGGACTACCACCGCTGACCGGGCCGCCTGAGCTCCGCCCACCCGAGCCGTTGCCCACCCGAACCGAAGTCGCTGCACACCCCGAGGTACGCCCGATGACCGACCGCATCGCCCTGCGAGAGCTCGAAGACCACGCCGGCTTCCGGCGCCGACACCTCGGCCTGACCGACCCGGACCGGACCGCGATGCTGACCGAGCTCGGCCGCAGCAGCGTGGAAGCACTGATCGACGAGGCCATACCGCGCGGCATCCGGGTCACCGAACCGTTGGCGCTGCCCGGCCCGCGCAGCGAGGCGGAGACCATCGAGGCGCTGCGGGAGCTGGCCGATCGCAACGAGGTGTTCACCTCGCTCATCGGTTGCGGCTACACCGACACGGTCACGCCGCCGGTGATCCTGCGCAACGTGCTGGAGAACCCCGCCTGGTACACCGCCTACACGCCCTACCAACCCGAGATCTCCCAGGGCCGGCTCGAGGCGCTGCTCAACTACCAGACGATGATCACCGATCTCACCGCGCTCGATCTGGCCAACGCCTCGCTGCTCGACGAGGGCACCGCGGCGGCCGAGGCCATGACGCTGTGCCGGCGCGCCTCGAAGTCCCCCTCGCCGGTGTTCTTCGTCGACGCCGACTGCCATCCGGCCACCTTGGCCGTGGTGCGCACCCGGGCCGAGCCGATCGGCATCGAGATCCGCGTCGGGGACCCGCACCGCGACCTCGCCCGGCTCGACGGCGGCTGCTTCGGGGTGCTGGTGCAGTACCCCGGCTCCTCCGGGGCGGTGCGCGACCTCACCCCGGTGGTCGACGCCGCCCACGCTCACGGTGCGCTGGCCGTGGTGGCGGCGGACCTGCTCGCCCTCACCGTGCTGAAGGCGCCGGGTGAGTTCGGCGCCGACGTGGCGGTGGGGACCTCGCAGCGCTTCGGCGTACCGCTCGGCTTCGGCGGGCCTCACGCCGGGTACCTGGCGGTGCACGACACCCACAAGCGCATGATGCCGGGCCGCCTCGTCGGCGCTTCGGTGGACGCCGCCGGACGCCTCGCCCTGCGGCTGGCGCTGCAGACCCGCGAGCAGCACATCCGCCGGGAGAAGGCCACTTCCAACATCTGCACCGCGCAGGTGCTGCTGGCGGTGATGGCGGCGATGTACGCCAGCTACCACGGTCCCGAGGGTCTGCGGCGCATCGCGCAGCGGGTGCACCGCCTCACCACCATCCTGGCCGACGGCCTCCGTACCGCAGGGTACGCGCCGGCCCACGACGCCTTCTTCGACACCCTCTCCGTGCGCTGCCCCGGCCGGGCCGACGAGTTGGCCGCCGCCGCCCGCACCCGGCGCATCAACCTGCGCATCGTCGACGAGGACACGCTCGGCATCACCCTGGACGAGACGACCACCGTGGCCGTGGTGCGCGCCGTGTGGGACGCGTTCGGGGTGGACGCCGGGCTCGACGTCGACGAGGTCGACCGCACCGGCCGGGATGCGCTGCCCGAGGCGTTGCTCCGTACCAGCCGGTACCTCGACCACGCCTGCTTCCACTCGTACCACTCCGAGACGGAGATGCTGCGCTACCTGCGTCGCCTGGCCGACAAGGACTACGCGCTGGACCGGGGCATGATCCCCCTCGGCAGCTGCACCATGAAGCTCAACGCCACCACGGAGATGGAGGCGGTCACCTGGCCGTCCTTCGCCCGTATCCACCCCTTCGCCCCCGCCGACCAGACCGAAGGGTACGCCGAGCTGATCGGCGGGCTCGAGGCGGCGCTGTGCGCGGTCACCGGGTACGACGCCGTGTCGCTGCAGCCCAACGCCGGCTCGCAGGGCGAGCTGGCCGGCCTGCTCGCCATCCGGGCCTACCACCGCAGCCGGGGCGAGGAGCACCGCACCGTCTGCCTGATCCCGTCCTCGGCGCACGGCACCAACGCCGCGTCGGCGGTCATGGCCGGCATGAAGGTCGTCGTGGTGGCCTGCGATGCGGGCGGCAACGTGGACCTGGCCGATCTCGCCGTCAAGGCCGAGGCCCACGCCGCCGACCTCGCTGCCTGCATGGTGACCTACCCGTCCACCCACGGGGTGTTCGAGGAGGGCATCGTCGAGCTGTGCGACATCGTGCACCGCCACGGGGGGCAGGTGTACGTGGACGGCGCCAACCTCAACGCGTTGGTCGGGCTGGCCAAGCCGGGCGCCTTCGGGGCCGATGTCAGCCACCTGAACCTCCACAAGACGTTCTGCATCCCCCACGGCGGTGGCGGCCCCGGGGTCGGGCCGGTCGCCGTGCGGGCGCACCTGGCCGCGTTCCTGCCGGGCACGGAGGCGGTGCCGGCCATCAGCGCCGCCCCCTACGGCTCGGCCGGCATCCTGCCCATCAGCTGGGCCTACATCACGTTGATGGGCGGTGACGGCCTGCGCCAGGCGAGCGTCGACGCGGTGCTCGCCGCCAACTACGTGGCCGCCCGCCTCGATGCGAGCTACCCCGTCCTGTATCGGGGTGAGCACGGCCTGGTCGCCCACGAGTGCATCCTGGACCTGCGCCCGCTCAGCGCGGCCACCGGCGTCAGCGTGGACGACGTCGCCAAGCGGCTCATGGACTACGGCTTCCACGCCCCGACCATGAGCTTCCCGGTGGCCGGCACGCTGATGGTGGAGCCGACCGAGAGCGAGTCGCTCACCGAGCTCGACCGGTTCTGCGACGCCATGATCGCCATCCGGGCCGAGATCGACCGGGACCCGTCGGTGCTGCACAACGCCCCCCACACCGCGCAGGATCTCCTGGTGGACCGGTGGGAGCAGACCTACAGCCGCGAACAGGCCGCCTATCCGATGCCGGGCCAGCGGGAGAACAAGTACTGGCCGCCGGTGGGTCGCATCGACGGCGCCTACGGCGACCGCCATCTGGTCTGCACCTGCCCGCCGCTGGAGGAGCTGGCCGAGAGCTGAGCCGTGTTTGCTGGCGGCTTCGCCGCCCCGGATGGGGCCCCAACCCCATCCTCCTCCCGTGCATGGGGCCCCGTTCGGCGGGGTGCGGTGGTTGGGTTGGGCCCTAGGGTGCTGCCCCGACCGACACGAGCACCGGGGGGACCGATGGCCGTAGCCGAACAGGCGAGCGCGAGGGGCTTCGCCTACACGACGCTCACCGCGGAGGAGCTCGCGTTGCGCGAGGAGGTGCGGGCCTTC
This sequence comes from Acidimicrobiales bacterium, assembly GCA_020846295.1. Classification (GTDB taxonomy): domain Bacteria; phylum Actinomycetota; class Acidimicrobiia; order Acidimicrobiales; family CAIXPF01; genus CAIXPF01. The sequence continues at coordinate 11,785 of JADLEF010000128.1, read as the reverse complement.
ATCAAGGCGGAGCTGCCCGTCGGCGGGTACCGACCGTGCCTCGGCATGTCCGCCGACCACGACCCCGAGTTCACCCGCAAGATGGCGGCCAGGGGCTGGGTCGGCATGTCGATCCCCACCCGCTACGGCGGACCGGCCCACACCGCGGTCGACCGCTTCATCGTGGTCGAGGAGATGCTCAAGGCCGGCGCCCCCGTCGGCGCCCACTGGGTGGCGGACCGCCAGAGCGCGCCGACCATCCTGCGCTTCGGCACCGAGGAGCAGCGAGAGCGCTTCCTGCCCGCCATCGCCCGGGGCGAGCTGTGGTTCTCCATCGGCATGTCGGAGCCCGACGCCGGGTCGGACCTCGCCGCGGTGCGCACCACCGCCACCCGCACCGACGGCGGCTGGCTGCTCAACGGCACCAAGATCTGGACCTCGAACGCCCACCAGAACCACTGGTTCATCGTCTTGTGCCGCTCCAGCCCCAACGAGGGCGACCGCCACGAGGGCCTGTCGCAGCTGCTGGTACCGCTGCGGGGCACCGAGGGCCTCGAGATCAACCCGATCAAGTTCCTCGACGGCAGCCACCACTTCAACGAGGTGGTGATGACCGACGTGTTCGTCCCCGACGAGGACGTGCTCGGCGAGATCGGGCGCGGCTGGCAGCAGGTCAACTCCGAGCTCGCCTACGAGCGGGCCGGCCCGGACCGTTTCCTGTCGGTCTACTCGACCTTCGAGCAGCTGCTGCGCGAGCAGGTGGCGCAGGGCGAGCTGTCGGCCAAGGCGTTCGAGGCGTTCGGCCGCATCACCGCCCGGTACTGGGCGCTGCGGAACCTGTCGCTGTCGATCTCCCGCACCATCGACCAGGGCGGCGCCCCGGCGGTGGAGGCGGCGATCGTGAAGGACCTGGGCACCACCTTCGAGCAGGAGATGATCGGCCTGCTGCACGACCTGTGGGGTGAGGAACCCTCGCTCGACGCCGCGACCTTGGGCAACCAGCTGCTGGCGGCGTGCGTCCTGACCGGCCCCAGCTTCACGCTGCGGGGCGGCACCAACGAGATCCTGCGCACCGTGGCCTCCAAAGGCCTGGCCGCCTGGTATGGGGTGAACCGATGAGCGAAGAGATGACCGTCGTCCCCGATGCGTTGTTGGTGGAGACGCTGACCCGGCTGTTCACCCAGACCTGCGGCCACGAGGTGATCCAGCAGGCGGAGACCGACGGCTGGGCCGAGGTCGTGTGGGAGCCGCTCGCCGCCACCGGGGCGCCGTGGGTCGGGGTGCCGGAGAGCGTCGGCGGCTCGGGAGGAACCCTGGCCGACGCCATCGCCGTGCAGCGCCTGGTCGGGCGCTTCGCCGTCCCGCTGCCGGTGGCCGAGACGGGCCTGCTCGGCGGGTGGCTCGCCGGTGCGGCGGGCATCGCCCTGCCGGACGGCCCGCTCACCGTCGTCCCCCAACGACCGAACGACCGCCTCAGCATCGACGGTGGCGTCCTCAACGGCGTCGCCCACCGGGTGCCCTGGGCGGCGCGCTCGTCGCTCATCCTCGCCCTCGTCGGGGACGAGATCATCGCCGTCGAGCCCGGCGCCGCCGGGGTCGGCATGGACGTGGTGCGCAACCTCGCCGGCGAGCCACGGGAGACGGTGCGCTTCGACGGCACCCCGATCGCCCACCGCGCCGCCGCCCCGGCCGGGGTGGATGCCATCGCCCTGCGTCAGCGTGGCGCGCTGTGCCGCAGTGCCCAGATCGCCGGCGCGCTCGAGCGCATCGCCGAGCTGACGGTGGAGTACGCCAACCAGCGCACCCAGTTCGGTCAGAAGATCGCCCGCTTCCAGGCGGTGGCCCAGCACCTCGTGCGCATCGCCTCGGAGACGAGACTGGTCGGTATGGCGCTCGACGGTACGGTGGCGGCCTTCGGCGGCGGCGACGCCACCTTCGAGGTCGCCTCGCTCAAATCCCTTGCCGGGGAGAGCGGCTCCGATGTCACCACCCGGGCCCACCAGGTGCACGGCGCGATCGGCATGACCCAGGAGTTCGTGCTGCACCAGCTGTCGCGGCGGGTGTGGTCCTGGCGCGAGGAGTTCGGCTCCACCGCATGGTGGCGGCAGGGTCTCGGCCAGCTCGTGGCCGACGTCGGTGCGGACGGCCTGTGGCCGCTCGTCAGCGAGGGCTCGGCGTCGTTGCTCCCGGCCTGAGCCGTGACGCGCCCGGTGCGGGGCACCCGCTCCTAGGATGTGGGCCCATGTCGGGCCGCGGGCACATCGAACCGGATCTGCAGCGGAGCGTGTGATGGCGGCCCGCCCGGGGGAACTGGAGCCGGCCGAGGGCCGGATCCTGGTGGCGTCCCCGGTGATCGGCGACGACACCTTCTTCCGTACCGTTGTGCTGCTGCTCGAGCACGAGCACGACGCCGGCACGCTCGGGGTGGTGCTCAACCGCCCGACCGAGCTCACCGTGGGCGAGGCCATCCCTGCGTGGGGGGACAACCTGACCCCGCCCGACATGCTGTTCACCGGCGGACCGGTGGCCGAGGGTTCAGCCCTCGGTCTGGCGCTGGTCGAACGGGCGGGCCCGCCGCCCGCCGGGTTGACCACCGTGTTCGACCGGCTGGCGGTGGTGGACCTCGAGACGGATCCGACGGTGCTCGCCGCGTCGGTGGAGCGGCTGCGCATCTACAGCGGGTACGCCGGCTGGGGGCCGGGCCAGTTGCGCGGCGAGCTGCGGGCCGGGGCGTGGTGGGTGTTCGAGTCGAGGCCCGAGGACTGGTTCAGCTCCGAGCCCGACGAGCTGTGGAGCGCGGTGCTGCGGCGCCAGGGCGGGCGCTGGAAGATGTGGGCCGCCGCGCCGCTCGACCCCCGGGTGAACTGACCGGCACCCCGGCGGGACCGGCGGCGGGCCCTTCACCAGTGGCCGGAGCCCGGGGCACCCTTCCAGGGTCCGACGATGCGGTCGGTGACCCACCCGCCGTAGAAGCCGCCGTCCTGGGGCCGGACCCGCTCGCCGTTGACGAAGCAGGCCACCCTCCCCGGGTAGAACGACACGTACCCGGCGAGCTGCTCGAAGCCCTCCCACGGCTCGGGGTACTGCCACGCCGCCTGTTCCACCTCCGCGCCGCCGGCCCGCACCGCGAAGTAGCGGGCCTCGCCCTTCCACTCGCACACCGTGCGGCCGAAGCTCGGCACCAGGGCGCCCGAGACCACGTCGTCGAGCGGGAGGTAGTAGGTCGGCGGACTGGCCGTCTCCAGCACCCGCCGGGCCCGGCCCTCCTCGCTGCGGGCGATGCGCAGGTCGCCCACGAACACCTCCACCACGTCCTCGGTGGGCTCGCAGCGCGGCGGCCGGGGATAGGCCCACACCGACTCCTGGCCTGGTCCCGTCGGTTCCGGCACGGGGCGGGGCAACGGGCGGGGCGGTCGCTGCGGCGGCTCGGTCATGACCACGATCCTTCCATGCCGTCGCCGGCCGCGGGGCCGACGCTCACAAGGCCAGCCGCTGCTGCTCGGCCCGCCGGGCCCTGAACGCCTCGGCGGCTCGCTCGTGCTCGACGATGGGTGGCGGATACCGCGTCGGACGCTCCGCGCCGAGCGCCCACGGCCGGTGCACCACCTTGTCGTCGAGCCCGGCCAACTCCGGCACCCAGCGGCGCACGTAGTCCCCCTCGGGATCGAAGCGCTCGGCCTGGCGAAGCGGGTTGAACACCCGGTTGGGGCGCGTGTCGTTGCCGGTGCCCGCGGTCCACTGCCAGTTGGCCGAGTTCTGGGCGATGTCACCGTCGCACAACCAGTGCAGGAAGTGCGCCGCCCCGATCCGCCAGTCGACCCCGAGGTCCTTGATCAGGAACGAGGCGGTGATCATCCGGGCCCGGTTGTGCATCCAGCCCTCGGCGAGCAGCTGGCGCATGCCGGCATCGACGATCGGGTAGCCGGTCCGGCCCGTCCGCCACGCCTCGACGGCCTCCTCGTCCTCGCTCCAGCGGTCCGACCGGCTGCGGTAGTCGCGCCGGGCGATGGCGGGGAACGCGGCGGTCACCTGGTGGTAGAAGTCCCGCCAGCACAGCTGGCGGGTGAACGCCTCCCCTCCCGGCCCGGCCTCCTCGCCCAGCCGTGCGGCCAGCTCGAGCGGGGACAGGCACCCGAAGTGGAGGTACGGGCTGAGCCGCGACGTCCTATCGGCGGCCAACGCGTCGTGGCCGTCCTCGTAGCCGGCAGGGCCGCCCGCCCGCTTCCATCGTGCGAAGGCCGCCCGGCCGGCCGTCTCCCCGCCGGGCGGTCGCTGCGGCGAGCCTCCGGCGCGGCCCGCCGGCGGCAGCACGTCGTCGATCTCGGGGCCGATGTCGATGCCGTCGGGCAGTCGCAGGGCCCGTGGCCGGGCCGCCAGCGGGCGTCGCGGCAGCCGGGACCAGGCCCGGAAGTACGGGGTGAACACCTTGAAGTGATCCCCGCCCGTCGGCGTGACCGCGCCCGCCTCGACGATGCCGATGCCGGGGTGGGCGCTCACCTCGACGCGCTCGAGCGCGGCCGCGGCGCACAACGCCCGCTGCCGGGCGGCGGCGAACGCGCTGACGTCGTCGGTGACGTGCACGGCGGTGGCGCCCACCGATCGGGCCACGGCGAGGGTCTCGTGCACCGGGTCCCCGCGGCGCACCACCAGGTCGGCGCCGAGGCCGCGCAGCTGACCGCGCAGGTCGACCAGGGACTCGGCCAGGAACCCGAGCCGGTTGGGCGCCCCGAACGATCCCTCGACGATGGCGGGGTCCACCACGAACAGCGGCACGACGCGTTCGGCCCGGCGCAGCGCGGTGGCCAGAGCCGGGTGGTCGTGCAGCCGCAGCACCCGGTTGAACAGGACCACGATGGTGTGCATGGGGACCGAACCTACGAGCGCTGCGGCGGTTACGCCCATGCCGCCGGGGCCGTCCGCGGCGGGTCTTCCGTCGGACCGTGCGGGGACCTGCGGCCCAACCATCGCGGCGTCCCGGCCCTGTTGGCGGCCCACGGTCGAGCGGTCAGCTACGAGGGTGACGAACCAACCCGAAACCTTCGCCTTCGACGGTGCGGACGCCCCGGTCAGCGTGTTCCTGGCCCCCGACGTCGTCCGCGTCGACCCCGAAGTGCCGCTGCGCGACCTCGCCGACAAGCTGGTCGCCGCCGAGGTGGGCGCGCTCGTCGTCGGCCGAGGCGACGCCATCGACGGGATCGTGTCCGAGCGCGACGTGGTGCGGGCCTTCTCCCAACAGGGCGACGACACCTCCGTGACGGCGGCGGACCTCGCCAGCCGGAAGCTGATCTGGTGCGCCCCTGACGCCACCGTCGGCGATGTGGCCGCCACGATGATGGAGCACTACGTCCGCCACGTGCTGATCGGCGACCCGGGTGACCTGCGCGGCATCGTGTCCGCCCGGGACCTGCTGGGGGCGCTGCTCAGCTGAGCGCCCGCAGGCGTCGCTCGAAGGCGAGCCGACCGAGCTGTTCGAGCCGGAACGCCTCCTCGACGCGGGCCCGGACCCGGGCCTGCGCCTCGGCGGTGGTGGCGTAGCGGGTGACCACCATGCGGCCCAACGCGACGTGGAAGCGTTCGTCGGGGATCACCTTCTCCAGCACCGCCACGGTGTCGGGACCGAGCCGGGGCAGCAGGCCGTCGAACGCGTTCACCGCGCCGAGCTCGCCGGCGATGTTGTGCGCCGCCACCCGTTCGAGCGTGTCACGGCCCGACGGGTAGAAGACCTGGACCCACTCGACCCACTCCGGCTCCGGCGCCCATCCGTCGAGCGAACCGCCGAGCGCCTCGAGGTGGCGGGAGAACAGGTGGAAGTGCGTGCCCTCATCGGCGATCTGCTTGGTCAACCCGTAGAACGCATCCGGCTCCGGGATGTCGCACAGCCACGCCCCGATGAAGCACGCCGCCTCCCGCTCGTACCACGCCTGGAAGCACAACCACTCGATCAGCTCGGCGCCCTGCATCGGCCGGTCCGCCCCGAACGCCGCCTCGGCCGCGCTGACCGTGGCCCGGCGGGCGTGCAGCTCCGCCACCAGCCGCTCGTAGAACTCCTCCGGGTCGAGCGCTGCATCCTCGATGGGCAGCTCCACCGCGCTCACGCGGCCACCTCCCGCGGCGCGGCCCGGAAGGCGACCGCGTCGTACCACCGTCCGGCCACGGTGCAGCCCACCGGCTCCAGCACCCTGGGCGCGGTGATGGAGCGGTAGCCGTCGGAGAGCACGGTCGGCTCATCGTGCACCCGCAACACCGACAGGGTGGCGGGCCGGCCGACGGCGATGCGGCCATGGGTCTCCGACAGGTGCATCTGCTCTGCAACGTTGACGGTCGTCATGGCGACGACGTCGCTCAGCGAGCAGCCCAGCGCCCAGAGCTTGGACATCGTGGTGGCCAGCGAGAACACCGGGCCCTGCAGGTTGAACACGTTGAAGTCGGTGGAGATGGTGTGCGGGGGGTAGCCCGCCTCGAGCAGCGCCCGCGCCGCCCGGAACCGGAAGTCCTCACCGGAGTGGCCCACGTCCATCCGCACGCCCCGCTCGTAGGCGGCGACGAACTGCGGGATCACCTTGCCGGAGCGGTCCAGCGCCCCGCCGCCCCCGCGGTAGGCGTGGGTCACGATGTCCCCCGGGCGCAACGAGTCGAGCGAATCGGCCGTGCTGATCGAGCGGGTGTAGGGGAAGCGCCCGAGGTGGATCATGCAGGGCAGCTCCCCGGCCACCTCCTGCGCCGCTTCGAGGAACGGTGAGCGGTGGGCATCGCTGCCGGCCACGCAGGTGCGCACCTTGAAGCCGAGCACCACGTCACGGTTGCGCTCCAGCAGCTCGACGGTGGCCTCCAGGTCGAGGTTGCGCAGGTCGTTGGCGATGCGCAGCTTGTGGCAGATGAAGTCCTTGGTGGCCAGGTACAGCTGGTTGGGGTCGATGAGGGCCAGCACCTCGGTGTTCGTCGCCGGGTGGTCGATCACCGCCCGCCGCGCCAACTCGAAGGTGGCCACCCCGCTGGTGCCGGCGTCGATCAGCGTCGGGACACCCATACCGACGCCGATCAGATCCGGCTCGAGGCAGAAGTTGCCCAGGCCGACGAAGCAGTGGGCGTGCTGGTCGATCAGGCCCGGGGTCAGCAGCAGCCCGTCGAGGCGGCGCACGGCCGCCTCGGGGTGGGCAGCGACGAGGCCGCCGCCCACGGTGGCGATGCGGCCCCCGCTGATCGCGACATCGGCCACGGTGTCCGTTCCCGAGGCGGGATCGATGACCCGCGCACCGGTGAAGATGCAATCCATGATCGGGAAACGTAGCGATGGTGCGTGAGCGCCCGATGTCGATGGCCTGACAGCAACCTTTCGCCGCCGGAGCTGCTCCCGAGCGTTGCTGCGGGCCTGCGCACACGTATCTTCGACGGGCAACCGCCACGTCACAAAGTGGAAACGTTCACTCCATACCGTGCGGTCCATGGCAACGTTGCCGTTTCTCGATCTGTCCGATCTGCGCAGCCCGTCAGCGCCGGCACAGGATCGCGTCGCCGCGCGCGTGGACGAAGCGCTGCGTGGCTACGGTGCCTTCCACGCCGTGGGCCATGGCATACCGATCCGTATCCCCCAGGGTGGGTTCGCTCAGGCCCGCCTGCTGTTCGGGCTGCCCGCCTCCACCAAGGCTTCGTTGCGGGCCGAAGGTGACGGCCGGGGGTTCATCGGGTCCGGCGCGGCGGGTGCGGGCGTCGGGCCGTCGCTGCGCCGCGGGGAGGACGTGCTGACCGAGCGGTTCACGCTCGGCGCCGACCTTCCCTCGGCCCATCCGCTCGTCGCGGCCGGGACCGTGGGGTACGGCCCGAACCGGTGGCCGCCGCTGCACGCCTTTCGCGACGCCCTGACCGCCTGGCAGCGAGCCGCGTTGGACGTGACCGAGTTGCTCTTCGGCGCCATCGCCCTCGCCCACGGCCTGCCCGCCGATCACCTCGTCGCCCATCACCGGTGCCCGCTGCAACAGCTGTGCCTCGACCGTTACGAAGCGCCCAGCGCGTCGGACACGCCGGTGGGCACCGCCTGGGAGGCACCCCCCGGCGGCCTGGAGCTATCGATGGTGGACCACCGCATCACCCACGAGCTGCGCAGCCGGGAGGGCGTCGCGGTGGCCACCGCGGTCGAACCCGGCGCCGTGCTCATCGCGGCCGGGGCGGTGGTGGAGGAGCTCACCGCCGGGCGGTACCGAGCACCGCGGCAGCGATGGGTCCTGCACGACACCGCCGCCCTGCGCATGTCGCTCACCAACGATCTCGACCATGACACCCCCCTGGACTGCCTGCGCCGCCGCACCGTCGCCGACCCTGTGCCCGGCGCGGAGGGGACCGCACCGCCGGCGGCGAGGACGGTGGGTGCCTTCCTGGCCGGCGACCCGCCGGTCGACTCCCTAGCCAGCTGACCCGCCGTCCCCGAAAGGTTCCACCCACCATGCGCGCAGTGCCCGTCGTCGATGTCGGCGACCTGTTCACCCCCGGCTCGGACCGCAGCGAGGTCGCCCGTCGCCTGCGCACCGCCGGCGAGGAGTACGGGTTCCTCTCCGTGGTCAACCACGGCCTCGACCCCGCGTTGCGGGCGGCGGCCTTCACCCAGGCGGCCCGCTTCTTCGCCCTGCCCACGGAGGTGAAGCAGCGCAGCCGAATGGACACCGAGGGCCTGTTCGCCAACCGGGGCTACGACGGGCTGGCCAGCCGCCAGCTCGATGCGCGGACCATGCCGGACCTGATGGAATCGTTCATGCTCGGGGTGGACCTCCCGCCCGACGATCCGCTGGTGCTGGCCGGCACCCCGATGCACGGCCCGAACCGCTGGCCCGAGCTCGATGGGTTCAAACCGGTGATCGACGCGTACCACGAGGCGGTCCAGCACATCGCCCGCACCCTGTTGGAAGGGTTCGCGCTGTCGCTCGGGATCGACGAGGGGTTCTTCCGGGACTTCCACCGCCAGCCGATCGCCTCGCTGCGCCTGCTGCACTACCCGCCCCGCCCCGAGGCCACGCCCGGCGAGCAGCTCGGCATCGGCGCCCACACCGACTGGGGTGCGATCACCGTGCTGACCCAGGACGGCGTGGGCGGGCTGCAGGTGCAGGACCGCGACGGCGGGTGGCTGTCGGTATCGCCCCGCGAGGATGCCCTGGTGATCAACCTCGGCGACCTGATGGAGGTGTGGACCAACGGACGGTACCGCTCGACGTTGCACCGCGTCATCGGTGACCCGATGAGGGATCGCTACAGCATCGCGCTGTTCTTCGACCTCGACTGGCACGGTCGCATCGAGGTCCTCCCCACCTGCGTGGACACGGACCATCCGGTACGGTACGCCGAGACGGCCGTCGGCGCGCACCTGATGGGCAAGTTCGCCGCCTCGGTGGTGTACTGACCGCTCCGGCGTCCCCGCCGGGGTGTCAGCCCCGGATCGACGGTTGCTGGAGGTCCTTGAACGGCAGGTCCTTGTCGACCCGCGGCTCGGCCGGCAGGCCGAGGTGGCGCTCCCCGAGGATGTTGCGCTGGATCTCGTCGGTGCCGCCGGCGATGGACAACCCTGGCGTCCACAGCGCCATCTCGGTCACCGCGCCGGCCAGCGGTGCCTCCGTACCGCTCAGCATGCCCGCCGGCCCGAGCAGCTCGAGCGCCTCGTCGCGCACCTTGCGCATCAACGTCACCGAGGCCAGCTTGCCGGCGCTGGGCGGCATCGCGCCGCCGGCGTAGCGGGCGATACGGATTCGGCTGTGGATGTCCGCCACCCGCTGACGGGTCACCGCGTCGCCGCGTCGGCCCGCCCCGGCGATCAGGGTGGTGAGCAGCTCGGCGGCGCCGTCACCCTGCGCCATGGACATCGGCCCGGTGCCGTCGTCGCTGTTGCGACCGTCGGCGCCGACGAACGTACCGGCCGGTGCGTCGAGGTCGAGATCGCCCATGATGCCGCTGCCGTCGGCGTCGGCGTCGAGGCTCTCCCGTTCATGGTTCAACAGCCGCAGCGCGACCGACCAGCCGTCCCCCAGCCCGCCGACGAGGTTCTGGTGCCGCGCCCGCGCATCGGTGAGGAACACCTCGTTGAACTCGGCGTCGCCGGTCATCTGGCGCAACGGGCGGGGGTCGACGCCGGGCTGGTCCATGTCGATGAGGAAGAAGCTGAGGCCCCGATGCTTGGGTACCTCGGGGTTGGTGCGGGCCACCAGGATGGCGAAGCGGGCGTAGTGTCCGCCGGAGGTCCACACCTTCTGGCCGTTGACGACCCACTCGTCGCCGTCGCGCACCGCCCGGGTCTGCACCCCGGCGAGATCGCTGCCGGCGCCCGGCTCGGAGAACAGCTGGCACCACACCTCGGTGCCGTTGGCGATGCCGGGTAGGTAGCGCTGCTGCTGCTCGGGGGTGCCGACCTCCATCAGGGTCGGCGCCACCATCATCGTGGCGATGCCGAGCGGTGCGCTGAACGCGCCGGCCTCGCGGCGGGCCCTGGCCACGCCCTTGGCTGCCGCGTGGTCGAGCCCTTTGCCGAACCACTGCTGCGGCCAGGTGGGGAACCCCCATCCGCTGTCGGCCAGGCGCTGCCACCAGTCGCGCAGCGGCAGCTGCGGGTCCCAGTTGGCCTGGAACCAGGCGAGCGCGTCACGGTAGGCGTCTTCGGGCGTCATGGCCCCGACCGTACCGAGCGGCGGTCCACACGGCCCAACGGGCCGGCTCGCGCCGCAACGGGCCGGCTCGCGCCGCAGCGGGTCACACCGCGCCGGAGCGCCCTGCGGGGGTCGCCCGGCCGCCGGCCTCGTGGCCGACCCGTCCGCGCAGCAGGCTGTCCTGGGCCCACTCCGGTGATCGCCCCTCGTGGCAGACGGCGTAGACGTGCGCCGCGATCGGCATGGACACCTTGTGGGCCCGGGCCAGTTCCCGCACCACCCGCACCGCCTTGACGCCCTCGGCCACCTGGTCCATCTCGGCCAGCACCTCCTGCAGGGGGCGGCCCCGCCCGAGCTCGCGACCCACGTGGAAGTTGCGGCTCTGGGGTGAGATGCAGGTGGCCATCAGGTCCCCCATGCCGGCCAGGCCGGCCAGGGTGAGCGGTTCACCACCGAGACAGGTGCCCAGCTCGATGAGCTCGGCCAGGCTACGGGTGATGATGGCGGCCCTGGCGTTGTCCCCCAGTTGGCGGCCCTCGACGGAACCGGCGGCGATGGCGTAGATGTTCTTCAGTGCGCCGCCGAGCTCGCAGCCGAGCACGTCGTGGTGGGTGAACACCCGGAACGTCGGCGTGGTGAACACCGCTTGCAGGCGGGAGGCGATGTGCAGCTCGGTCATGGCGAGCACCGCCGCTGCCGGCAGGCCGGAGAGGACCTCCTTGGCCAGGTTCGGGCCGGTGAGCACCCCGACGGGGCGGCCGGGGAGCTCCTGCTCGATGATCTGCGTCATCCGCAGCTGCGTGGTCTCCTCGAAGCCCTTGGCCAGGCTGATGGCCGGCGTCCACGGGCCGAGGTGCGGTGCCGCCGCCTGCGCCGTGGCCCGCACGGCGCCGGTCGGCACCCCGAGGACCAGCACGTCGGCTCTGCTCACGGCGGCGGCGAAGTCGGTGGTGGCCTGCAACGACGGGTGCAGCGGGAACGCCGGCAGGTAGCGCTCGTTGCGATGACGGGTGTTGATCGCGTCCACGGTCGCGTCGTCCCGCGCCCACAGCACGGTGGGCATGTTGTGGGCGCTGAGGTGGGCCACCGTGGTCCCCCACGATCCGCCGCCCAGCACGGTCACGCGCAGGTCATGCATGACCGCACGCTAAACGCGAGCGGGGCGGGGGTGGGGGGGGGGGGCCGCC
>JADLEF010000127.1 GCA_020846295.1 Acidimicrobiales bacterium | reverse complement strand
CGGGCCACCACCTCGGGCGCGGTGTGGGCGAGGGCCATCAACCACATCGCGACCGCCGGCACGATGGCCGTGACCGTGATGGACGTGGCGATGGCGCTGTTCTCCACGCCCCACGAGCGCAGCATCGCGGTCTTGACGCCGGTGCCCACCGCACCACCGCCCACCAGGCTGTTCGTGCAGCCGGCGTACGCCTCCGAGGCGAGCAGCGCCCGGCGCCAGCTGATGCACTGCAGCGAACTGGCCAGCAGCACCGTCTGCAGCAGCCGGTAGAGGACCGCCACCACCGCCAGGAGCACGAGCGCGCCACCGGAGAGCTGACCGAGGGCCCCGCCGGCGCGGCGCAGCAGCCCCAGGTTGAGCGCCACACCGGCGCCGAACATCGTCAGCAGCGCGACGCCGGTCATGCGGGTCCGCCGGCGGCGCGATGGCCGGTGCACGGCCGCGGCCGTGTGGCGCCCCAAGTCCGTCACGGCGGCCACCGTAGGGCGAACGATCCACAACGCCAACGCCCATGTTGGGGGTGTTCCCTCATCGTCATCTCCACCACCGCCCGCGTGCTCGGTGAGCCGCCGGGGACGGGGCCGGCCGGTAGCGTGCGGGACCGTGCGAGGGCCGAGACGTCATCTGCGGGTCGACGCGTCGGCGGTCGCGCCGGCGTTGGACGCGCTGCGCCGGGAGCTGTCGGTGCCGTCGGACCATCCGCCGGCGGTCCAGCGGGAGGCCGAGGAGGTGGCTCGGCGCGGTCCGGTGCTGCCGCCCGGCGTCACCGAGAGCTGGATCGACGCCACCGACCTCGAGCTGGTCACCATCGATCCGCCCGGCAGCCGGGACCTCGATCAGGCGCTGCACCTCGCCCGGCGGGGCGACGGGTACCGCGTGTCCTACGCGATCGCCGACGTGGCCGCCTTCGTCACCCCCGGTGGGGCGATCGACCGGGAGGCGTGGACCCGCGGCACGACGCTCTACCTGCCCGACGGGTCGGCCCGCCTGCACCCGGCGACGCTGAGCGAGGGTGCGGCGAGCCTGCTGGCCGACGGCGCCCCTCGTCCCGCAGTGCTGTGGCAGCTCGACCTCGATGCCGCCGGGGAGCTCGAGCGCACCGAGGTCAGGCGGGCCATGGTGCGCAGCCGCCGAAGGTTCGCCTATGCCGAGGCGCAACAGCTCATCGACGCCTTGGACGGGGCGGGCGACGGCCTACCGGGCGGGTTGCACCTGTTGGGCGAGGTCGGCCGGGCCCGTCAGGCGCTCGAGGCGGCCCGCGGCGGGATCAGCCTGCAGCTGCCCGAGCAGGATGTGGTGCTGGAGGACGGGCACTATCGGCTGGCGTTCCGTCGCACCCTGCCGGTGGAGGGCTGGAACGCCCAGCTGTCGCTGCTGACCGGCATGGCGGCGGCCGCGCTGATGGCGCAGGGTGGCCTGGGCATCCTGCGGGTGCTGCCCCCGGCGGAGCCCGCCGCCCTGGAGCGGCTGCGACGCTGCGCGGCGGCGCTGACCGTGACCTGGCCCGGCGACGAGCCGTACCCGACCTTCGTGCGCCGTCTACGGGCCGAGGACCCGGCCGAAGCGGCCGTGCTGCACCAGGCGGCGAAGGCGCTGCGCGGTGCCGGCTACCAGAGCCTCGGCGTCGCCGCCATCGACGGCGGGGCCGAGGCGGACGGCGGGGCCGAGGCGGGTGCTGTCGAGGTGCCTGCCCGTCACGAGGCGCTCGCCGCGCTGTACACGCATGTGACCGCTCCGCTGCGGCGGCTGGTCGACCGGTACGGCGCCGAGGTCGCCCTGGCCCTCGGTTCCGGCCGCCCCGCGCCCGACTGGGCGCGCGAGGCGTTGGTGGGGCTGCCGGCCGCCATGGCCGCGGCCGGTCAGCGTTCCTCGAGGGTGGACAGCGCGGTGCTCGACCTCTTCGAGGCGCTGGTGCTGCGGGACCTCGTCGGGTCGCCGTTCACCGCCACGGTGGTGGACAGCAACGCGCGCCACTCCCGGGTGCAGCTGCGCCGGCCGGCCGTGATCGCCACCGTCGCGGGCGCGCTGCCGTTGGGCGAGGCGGTGACGCTGACGTTGACCGAGGCCGAGCCGTCGGCCCGGCGGATCGTGTTCGAGCCGGCTCAGGCGCTCGAGGGCTGAGCCGACGGCTCGTCGGCCACGTCGGGGTCGACGTCGGGCGCGTCGTCGAGGTGCTCGAGCAGGCCGGGCCGGCCCCAGGCGAGGTAGAGCCCGGCGGCCAGCAGCAGCGCCCCCGCCGAGGCGACGGTGACCCGGGGTCCGACCCATTCGGCCACCTGCCCCTGGATCAGGCCGCCGAAGGAGTAGGCCAGGGTGAAGGACATGATGCGGCAGGCGAGCACCCGGCCACGCATCGAGTCGGCCACGATGATCTGCACCGCGGTGTTGGTGGCGGAGATGACGGCGAGGAAGGCGGCGCCGGCTGCGATCAGGGCCACGAAGCCGATCACGAACCCGTTCGACAGTCCGAAGATGGTGACCGACAGCCCGTAGAGGGGCAGCGTCCAGCGCACCACCGTGCCGCGGGCGACCACGGTGTCCCACCCCGACACCAGCGGTGCGGACACCAGCGCGCCCAGGCCCATCGCCGCGGCGAGCAGGCCGTACTGCAGCTTGCCGACGTGGTACACCGACTCGGCGAACACCACCGCGAACTGCACGATGGGGTTGCCGAGGAAAGCGATGAGCAGCGCCATCACGATGCCCAGCGAGATCCCGGGGCGGACGCGGGCGTAGCGCACGGCCTCGGCGAACTGGCGCATGACTCCACCCTCGGCCGGCCTGCGGGCGGTCGCCGTCGGCAGCTGCAGCAGCAGCAACGCGCCGACCACCACCAGGTAGCTGACGGCGTTGAGCAGGAACGCGTTGGCCGGTCCGAGCTTGTAGAGCACGAGGCCGGCCAGGCCGGAGCCGATGGCGCGGGCCGCGTTGAACTGCAGCGAGTTGAGGGTGATGGCCGACAGCAGGTCCTCCCGGGGCACCAGGGCCGGCACGAAGGCCTGCCACGTCGGGATGTTCAGCCCGGACAGCACGCCCGTCGCCGCCACCAGCAACAGGATGGCGACGGGGCTGCGCAGTCCCGCCGCCCACAGCAGCCACAGCGCCACCGCGGCGCCGCCCAACAGGGCCTGGGTGAGGATGAGGAACCGCCGGCGGTCGAGCCGATCGGCCAGCGATCCGCCGAGCGGTCCGAACACCACCCCGGGGATGAACTGGGCGAAGGTGGCGAGGCCGACCCACGCCTCGCTGCGCGTCAACTGGTAGAGCACGTAGGGCACCGTGGCGTTCTGGACCCACGAGCCGCTGTTGGAGATGAGCGCCCCGGCCCAGAACACTGCGAAGTTGCGATGGCGCAGGGCGCGGACCGAGTGACGGAACCCCGCCTTGGCCGCCCCCGCGTCGCTGGACGGCGCGGGGGCGGACGGCGTGCTCACATGGCGGCAGGCTACCGGGGCGGCGCGTACCCCGACGTACTCCTCCGCAGCGACAGGGTCCCCGCTCGGAGACCTGAGCACATCCGGCGGTACGGCGAGCCGAGGCGATCGGCACGGTCGGTGACGTCAAGCGCGGGCGGCGGTGCGCCGATATCTGCGACATGGCGACGTCGGATCCTTCCACAGCGGCCCCGGCCCGGCTGGGGCGCTGGCTGGTGTGGCAACGGCTCGCGTCCGGATCGGGCACGGCCGTCTACGAGGCGGCCGACGGTCGCGGCGTGACCGCGGCACTCAAGACCGTCGCGCCCGGAGGCCCCGCCAAGGAGGTCGCCCGTCGACTGCACCAC
Organism: Acidimicrobiales bacterium; assembly: GCA_020846295.1. Classification (GTDB taxonomy): domain Bacteria; phylum Actinomycetota; class Acidimicrobiia; order Acidimicrobiales; family CAIXPF01; genus CAIXPF01. Next base: position 8,024 of record JADLEF010000127.1, on the reverse strand, counting down.
GAGGCCGAGATGCTTCGCCGCGCCGGCGTGACCGGTGTGGTCCGATTGCGGGAGGACGGCTCCGATGCGGCGGTGCCCTACCTGGCCTTCGAGCTCGTCACGGGGCCGACGTTGCAGCAGCTGGTCGCCCGGCGGGGGGCCCTGTCGGCCTCGCAGGTGGCCGTGCTGGGTGCGCTGCTGGCCGACACGGTCGGCCGGGTGCACCGTCGTGGCGTGGTCCACGGCGACCTCAAGCCTTCCAACATCCTGTGCCCCGACCACGGCCCGCTGCTGATCGACTTCGACGCCGCCACCCGCTTCGACGCGCTCGACGCCGCCCGTCCGACGCACCGCCTGGTCGCGGCGGGCGACAGGGCGCCGATCGGTGCGCCGACGATCCCGGTCGGCCGGGCGCCCGGCACCGAGGACCCATCCGACGACGCCACCGTCGAGATGGTCGGGCCGGAGCCGACCGGTGGCGCCTGGCGGGCTTCGCCCCGCTGGCTGGCACCCGAACAGACGTACGGTTCGGCTGCTCATCCCGCAGCCGACGTCTTCGCCCTCGGCGCACTGCTGGTCTTCCTCGCCACCGGCCGCAACCCCTTCGGCGACGGTGATGCGGCTGCGATCGTCCGTCGGGTGCTCGCCGGCCAAGCCGACTTGAGCGGCGTCGATGCCGCCCTGTTGCCGCTGGTCAGGAGCTGTCTGCAGGTTCGCCCGGCGGATCGGCCCACCGCCTTCTCCCTCGCCCGGGAGCTGCTGCCGCAGCGTCGGTGGCCGGCGGCGGCATGACGGACGTTCCGTGCGAGTGATCGAACAAATGTTTGCCAACAGGCGTTCGATGCCGCTACCGTGGCGGCATGGCAACCGCGATCGTGCAAGGGGCTCTGCCGCTGTTCGGGCAGGGTGCGCTCTCTCCTGACCGATCCTTCGACGGAGCGGTGCTGCATCGGCTGAGCGACCGGAGCTGGCTCGAGTACCAGCCCGGCTGGCTGACCGGTTCCGATGCGCTGTTCGACGCCCTCGTGGCATCGGTGCCCTGGCAGCAGCATCGGCGCCCCATGTACGACCGCGTGGTCGACGAACCCCGGCTGACGGCTTGGTACCCGGCCGGGGCGGCGTGGCCCCATGCGGTCCTGGCCGAGTTGTCCGAGCTGCTGTCCGCCCGTTACGGGCAGCAGCTCGTCAACCTCGGCCTGAACCTGTACCGCGACGGCACGGACAGCGTGGCGTGGCACGGTGACAAGGTGGCGCGCACCCACCCCGAACCGGTCGTGGCCATCGTCTCGGTGGGCGCGCCCCGCCCGTTCCTGGTGCGGCCCAAGGGGGGAGGGGGACGGTGCCGGTCCTTCTCGCTCGGCTGGGGGGACCTGCTGGTGATGGGCGGACGCTGTCAGCAGGAGTTCGATCACGCCGTGCCGAAGGTGCCGGTGGCCGGTCCCCGGATGAGCGTGATGTTCCGCCCCCTCGACGAGCGATGGGTGGAACGCACCGTGGTGAGCAGCCGACGGGTGGATCCGTCGGAGCGGTGAGCGTCAGACCTGTCGACCACGCCGGCGGGCGGTCACCGCTCCAGCCGGGCGCGCACCAGTGCGAGGCCCTCCTCGACGCTGGTGATGCGCCCGTCGAGCTGCGCCTCGAAGCACTCCTCCAGCAACGGTCTGAAGGCGGGACCGGGCCGCAGGCCGAGCTCGATGAGGTGGCGACCCAGCACGAGCGGCTGCGGCGGGGCGTCGAGCACGGCGAGCTCCTCGGCGGTGCGCACCAGCCATTGGGCGGCGGGGAAGTCGTCCCGAGGGCTGGGAGGCCGGCCGTCGCGGTCGGCGCGGGCCACCCGCAGCAGCCGGTCGAGGCGGCCGACACGCCGGGCGAGGCGCCGCACGGCGGACGCGCCGGCACCCTGTTGGAACAGCTGATCCGGCTTGAGGTGGTCGGCCACCAGGGGAAGCACCTCCTCGGCGAGGCGGTGCTGGTTGGTGAGCCGGGCGAGGAAGGCGCGGGTCGGCTCGAGCCCGGCCTCCTCGTGGCCGGGGGAGCGCCAGCGCCCGTCGGCCCACGCGGTGGTGGCCGGTTTGCCCAGGTCGTGGCAGAGGCAGGCGAAGCCGACCACGAGGTCCTCCCACTCGTCGCCGAGCCGGTCCTCGGCGAAGCGGTCCATGACGTGGCCGGTGTGGACCCAGACATCTCCCTCCGGATGCCACTCGGGATCCTGTGGGCAGCCCCGCAGGGCATCGAGCTCGGGGGTGTGGCGGACCCAGCCGGTGTCGGCCAGGAAGCGCAGCCCGGCCCCGATCTGCACGCCCTGCACCAGCAGCTTGCGCCATTCGTCGTACAGCCGTTCGGCGGCGAGGCCCTCCGGCTCGATGGTGCGGCACAACCGCACCGTCGCCGGGTCGGGCCGCAGGGCGAAGCGGGCGACGAACTGCATGCCGCGCAGCACCCGCAAGGGGTCCTCGGCGAACTGGTGGCTGGTGTGGCGCAGCACCCCGCGGTCGAGGTCTCCCAGGCCGTCGTAGGGGTCGACCACGTCGCCGGTCAACGGGTTCCAGGCGATGGCGTTGACGGTGAAGTCCCGGCGGGCGGCGGCCTCTGCGGGATCGAGGTCGGGGTTGGCGTCGATCTCGAAGGCGCGGTGGCCCTGACCGATCTTGCGTTCGCGGCGGGGGACCGACACGTCGATGGGAAGGCCGTGCACCTTGAACACGCCGAAGCTGGCGCCCACCAGGCTGAAGCCCACGATGGTGCCCAGCAGTGCCTCGAGCCGCTCGACGGGCAGACCGAACACCTCGATGTCCACATCGGTGATGGGCCGCCCCAGGGCGGCGTCGCGCACACACCCGCCGACGAGGTGGGCCACGCCGCCCTCGTCTCGCACGGCCCGGCACAGCGTGCCCGTCACCTCGGCGACGCGGCGATCGGGCAGCGGGACGGTGAACGCGCTCATGGCGGCATGCACGCTACCGAGCAGCGCCGGGGCCGAGCGGATCGCCGGGCGGGCCCCGCCGCGCGGATCGTCGGGCGGGCCCTAGCCGAACGTGGGCTGCTCGGGGTTGCGCAGATCGCTCAGGGCGTCGTTGCGTCGGCGCACCGCGGTGAGCAGCTCGGGGTGGGTGATGACCCAGAACTTGTTGCCGTAGATGGCCCGCACCACCAGATCCGCCACCTGGGCGGGGTCCATCCCGGTGGCCACGTTGGCCGCGATGTCGGCGTTGCGGGAACGGGCGTCGCCCGGGGCCCGCTCGCCGCGCTGGAGATGGCTCGGGCGGTTGCGCTGCGACGTGGCGATGTTGGTCGACACGTAGCCCGGGCACAGCACCGACACGCCGACCTTCGAGCCGGACGCGCCGAGCTCGTGGAACAGCGTCTCACTGATGCCGACGACGGCGAACTTCGAGGCGTTGTACGGGCCGATGCCGGGCCCGGCCACCAACCCGGCCACCGACGCGGTGTTGACGATGTGGCCGTCCTCGCCGTTCGCCTCGAGGATGGGCAGGAACGCGGTGATGCCGTGGATGACACCCCACAGGTTCACCCCGAGCACCCACTGCCAGTCCACCAGGTGCGCCTTGGCGATGCTGCCACCACCGCCGACGCCGGCGTTGTTGCACAGGACGTGGCAGGTGCCGAACGCCTCGAGGGTGCGCTCGGCCAGCGCCTCGACCGCCTCGAACTGGGCGACGTCGGTGACGACGTCGACCGCGTCGACGCCCTCGTCGCGCACCAGCGCCAGCGACTCGGTCAGCGCGGTGTCCTCGATGTCGGCGAGGACGAGGTTGGCCCCCTCCTTGGCGAAGCGCAGCGCCATGGCTCGCCCGATCCCCGAGCCCGCCCCGGTGACGACGGCGACCTTCCCCTTCAGTGCTTGCATCTGCGTCTCGTCTCGGCTCTCTCGTCATCGACCCGGCGGGGCCGGGTCAGCTCTTCCAGGCGAATTCCTGCGGCTTGCGGTTGGCCTTGGTGTCCAGCGTGATGTGCACCAGCGCCGGCCCGCCCCACGCCGCGGCGGCGTCGAGTGCAGGCTTGATCTGCGACGGCTCGGTGCAATACCAGCCCTTGCCGCCGAAGGCCTCCATCACACCCTCGTAGTGGGCGCCGGGCAAGAGCATGTTGGGGGGCGCCTGCCGGTCGGTCGGCATGGCCGAAAGTCCACCGCCGATGCCGTTGTTGTTCAGCACGATCACCGTGATGGGCAGGTTGTAGCGGCAGATCGTCTCGCACTCCATGCCGGAGAAGCCGAAGGCCGAGTCGCCCTGCACGGCGACGACCCGCTTGCCGGGGTTGGTCACCGACGCGGCGATGGCGAAGCCCAGGCCGATGCCCATCGTGCCGTAGGAGCCGGCGTCGAGGCGGTGGCGCGGGTGCACGTTGGCCATCTGGGTGCGACCGATGTCCATCGTGTTGGCGCCCTCGCCGATGATGATGTCGTCGGGACTCAGGAACTCCTTGATGTCCCGGAACGCCCGGTAGTAGTTGACCGGGCCCTCGTCCTGGTTCACCTGGGGGGCGACGGCGGCTTCGTTCTGGGCGATCTTCTCGGCGATGGCGGTGCGGAACGCGGCGTCGGGTGCGTACTGCCACGGCTGCTGGTCGAGCAGCTGCAGGAACTGCTGCATGACCGCCTTGCCGTCGCCGACCATGGCCGCGTGGGAGTGGACGTTGTGGCTGATCTGGTCGGCCGCGATGTCGACCTGCAGCACCTTCACGTCGGGGTTGAACCGGGGCGGCAGGCCGTAGTGCAGGATCCAGTTGAGGCGGGCGCCGAGCAGCAGGACGGCGTCGGCCTGTTGCAGGGCGAGCGAGCGGGCGCCGCCGACGGACAGCGGATGGTCGTCGGGCACGACGCCCTTGCCCATCGGCGTGGCGAGGAACGGCAGCTGGGTGTGCTCGATGAACCGGCGCACCTCGCTCTCGGCCCGCGACCACGCCATGCCCTTGCCCACGATGACCAGCGGGTTGCTCGCCCCCTTCAGGGCGTCGAGGGCGGCGGCCACCGAGGTGGGGTCCGCCAGGGACCGCGGCGGGTCCGCCACGGCGGGCACCGCGGCCAGCTCCTCCTCCTCGACACGACCGAGGATGACGTCGTCCGGCATGTCGAGGTAGGCGGCGCCCGGCCGGCCATACCATGAGGTACGGATCGCCTGTTCGACGAGGAAGGGGATGCGCGCCGGTGCTTCGACCCGGGCCGAGTACTTGCAGTACGGCCGGCACAGCTCGACCTGGTGCTCCTCCTGGAAGTCCATCATGCCGTCGCGCTGCTGGGCCGAGGAGCCGCCGATGAGCAGCATCGGCCAACAGTTCTGCTGGGCGTTGGCCAACCCGGCGAGTGCGTGGATCACGCCCGGGCCCGACACCACGAGACAGGCCTGCGGCCGGCCCAGCAGGTACGACGCAGCCTGCGCGGCGTAGGACGCCGATTGCTCGTTGCGCATGCCGATGTAGGTGATGCCGGCCTTCTGCGCCTCGATGGCGATCGGGACGACGGGGAACCCGACGATCCCGAAGAGGTAGTCGACGCCCTGCTTCTTGAGCTCGCGGGCCATGACGGTGGCGCCGGTGATGCTGGCCATGTTGCAACGCTCCTGTGGGTCCCCTGGTCCGGCGGACACTAACCGGACGGGGCGGCGTCCGCTCGGGCGACGGTCGCGGCCACGGGAACGCGACGGCGCAGAGTCGCTACGATCCCGGCCATGGCGAACGACTCCATCCGTGACGAGGTCCGGGCCTGGCTCGAGCAGCACTGGGATCCGACCCTCGGCGTCGTCGAGTGGCGCAACAAGCTGGCCGACAGCGGCTGGGGATGCGTCACCTGGCCCGTCGAGTGGTACGGCAAGGGCCTCGCCGGCTCCCTCGAGGCGGTGGTGCGCGAGCAGTTCGACAAGGTCGGCGCGGTCGGCGTGGCCGCCGGTGTCGGGATGTCGCTCGCCGCGCCGACGATCCTCGGCCACGGCACCGACGACGTGAAGTCCCGGTTCCTCAAGCCGACGTTGACCGGTGAGTACAAGTGGTGCCAGCTGTTCAGCGAGCCGGGCAGCGGCTCGGACCTCGCCGGGCTCACCACCAAGGCCGAGCTCGACGGCGACGAGTGGGTCATCAGCGGGCAGAAGGTGTGGAACTCCGGTGCCCACAAGGCCGCCTACGGCATCCTGCTGGCCCGCACCAACTGGGACGTGCCGAAGCACAAGGGCATCAGCTACTTCGCCATCGACATGCGCCAGCCGGGCATCGAGGTCCGACCGCTGCGCCAGGCGAACGGCTACTCGACGTTCAACGAGGTGTTCCTCGACGAGGCGCGGGTGCCGGCGGCGAACATCATCGGCGACCGCGACAACGGGTGGGCGATCGCGCTGACCACGCTGGCGCATGAGCGTGGCGCCAACACCGCCCGCCGCCCCAAGTTCCGCAACGTCGCCGCCGGTCGCTGCGTGGCCGAGGCGGCCCAGGAATCGGCCGAGTACTTCTCGACGTACTCGTGGTACCCGCAGCGCGCCGGCCGTCCCGATCTGGTGCCGGTGCAGGTCCGCGAGACGGGTCAGTCCGAGGATCCGGTGGTGCGCCAGCAGGCCATGGTGGTGGCCACCCAGGAGCGATTGAACCGATGGACGGTGCAGCGTTCGGTGGCGGCGCGCAAGGCGGGTCGCCCGCCCGGCCCCGAGGGCTCGCTGGCCAAGTTGAACGGGTCGTTGCTCGCCCGGTTGTGCAACGCCGCCCACAGCGAGATCGTCGGTGCCCACGGCATGCTGATCGGCGAGGAGGGCCCGCAGAACGGCATGGTCAACGAGGTGCTCATCTCCACGCCGGCGATGTCGATCGCCGGCGGCACCGACGAGATCCAGCACAACATCATCGGCGAGCGGGTCCTCGGCCTGCCCAAGGAACCCGGCAGCGACGCCGACCAACCGTTCCGTCAGGTGCGCACCAACCTCGGTTGACCGACAGCAGGGTCTGGGCGGTGCGGGCGGGGCGCTCGACGGACACCGCCACGGAATAGCACCCCGGGTGAGGGTGTTGGCCGGAGACGTGGTTCACCCTCATCGCCCCGCCCGGCGCGCCGGGCGGTTCCTGGCCGGCGCGGCGCTGGCCGTGCTGGCCGTGTTCGTCCTCTCCGCCGCCGCGTTGCTCACCGGTCTTTGGTCGCCGTTCGGCACCGAGACGGTGGACCGCTCGGCGCCGGTGGTGCTCCACGAGCTGCAGGACATCAGCCGCTACCGGGCAGCGACCGGGGAGTTCTCCGAGCTGATCGACGTCGAGGACGACGTGAAGCTGGTGCCGGACTTCCTCGCCGGTGAGCGGACGGTGCTGGTGGCGGTCGGTTCCGTCGACGCCGAGGTGGACTTCTCCCGCCTCGACGACGCCCACGTCGTGGTCTCCGAGGATGGCACCACGGTGGAGGTGCACCTGCCGCCCGCCGAGCTGCGGGCACCACAGCTCGACATGAGCCGCACCCACGTGGCGACGCGCAGCCGCGGCCTGGCCAACCGGGTGGGCGAGGCGCTCACCTCCAACGCCCAGGACGACTCGGCGCTCTACCAGCGGGCCCAGGAGCAGATCGCCGCGGCGGCCGCCGCCCCCGAGCTGCGGGCCCGGGCCGAGGAGAACACCCGGGTCATGCTGACCGGGCTGCTGCGGGGCCTCGGCTACGAGCAGGTCGTCGTCAGCTTCGACGCTCCGTCGGTCTGAGCCGGTCTCCTACGCTGGCGGCCATGAGCGGCACGGGTGAGCTCGATCTGACGGATGCGCAGCTGGTGCTGCGGCGTGCCGTGCAGCTCGAGCGGGCCGGCCGGGCGCTGGAGGGGCTCGGCCCCGAGGCGCTCGAGGCCGCCGCCGAGGAGTTGGGCGTGAGCCCGCAGGCGGTGGCGATGGCGCTGGCCGAGTCCCGCGCCGGTGGCCACCCCACCCCACCGCGGCTGGGGGAGCGGCTCATCGGTCCCCGCCAGCTGTCGGTGGTGCGCCCGTGCACCATCCCCGCCGCCGAGGCCGATCGGCTCGCCGCCGCCTGGCTGGAGCGGGGCCACCTGCTGAAGGTGGTGCCCGCCGGCGACGGTGTG
>JADLEF010000126.1 GCA_020846295.1 Acidimicrobiales bacterium | reverse complement strand
GCGCTGGAGCGCAAGGAGATGCAGCGCCTGCTGCACGAGGGCATGGACGCCGGCCTGTGCGGCTTCTCCATCCAGCGGCTCGGCCCCAACTCCGTGCAGGCCGACTTCGACGGCTCCCCGATGGTGACCGACACCATGTGCGACGAGGACATCCTCGCCCTCGGCGAGGTCCTCGCCGAGCGCGACGAGGGCTTCATCCAGTTGACCCAGGGCACCGGTGACATCAAGGCCGACATCGCCTTCATCGAGAAACTGGCCGCGGTGGCCAAGCGCCCGATCCTGCACAACGTCGTCGCCCCGTCCCGCAAGGACCCCGAGGTCCACCGCCGCCCGCTGCGCTGGATCAACAAGGCGTGGGAGCAGGGCCTGCCCATCTACGCCCAGTGCGGCACCGGCCGGGCCGGGTTCGCCTTCACGCTGGAGCACTGGAACCTCTACGACGCCTCCCCCGCCTGGCGGGCCATCACCACCGGCACCAAGGAGGAGCGCATGGAGAAGATGCGCGATCCCGAGCTGCGCCAGGCCGTGGTGGAGGAGTCCGAGGAGGCGGATCGTCGCCTGCAGGTCATCCAGGCCGGCGTGGGCGGCAACCCCGCCGGGCTCATCATCCAGGGCGTCAACCGCCAGGCCGACATGCAGCAGTACGTCGGTCGGTCGGTGGGTGACATCGCCAAGGAGCAGGGCAAGCACGTCATCGAGACCATGCTCGACCTGTCGCTGCAGGGCGATCTCAACGTCGAGTTCCTCGGCCCGGACAAGGGCTCCAACGCCGAGTACATGGCCGAGATGATGAACGACTCGCCCTACACCATCCCCGGCGTGTCCGACGGCGGCGCCCACACCAAGTTCTTCACCGGTGGCGCCTACACCACGGACTTCCTCACCTGGCTGGTGCGCGATGAGGGCGTGGTGACCCTGGAGGAGGCGCACTTCCGCCTCTCCGCGCTCGCTGCCCACGCAGCCGGCTTCCGTGACCGTGGCGTGCTGCGGGAGGGCGCGGCGGCCGACGTCGTCGTCTACGACATGGAGGAGCTCGCCATCGATCCGCCGTGGATCGGTGAGGCCGAGTACGACCTGCCCGGTGGCGAGTGGCGCCGGGTGCAGCGTGCCAAGGGCTACCAGAACATCATCGTCAACGGTCAGGTGACCTTCGAGAACGGCGAGTGCACGGGCGCCCTGCCCGGCAAGCTGCTCCGCCACGGCAAGGGCTGACCACCCGGCGAACGCCGCTCGACACACGCTCGGGCACCGGATCGGCCGCTGTCCGCCGCTCCCTTCGGGGGCCGGCGGGCGGCGGCCGGTCCGCGTCCGGCGCGGGGCCGGGCGGGTTGAGCCGTCCGGCCCGTTGACCGCTATACCCCTGGCCGTATATTGTACGGACATTGACGGCCGGCCATCCGGCCGGACCGATCCCCACCAGAGCAACACGAGAGATCCGATGGGCCTGTTCAACCGCTCCGCCACCCGCACCGCCACCGCCCTCGCCTCCCCCGGGGACCGCCCGGCGGTCGAGGATGTCAGCGTCGACCGGGCCGCCGCCCTGCACGCCAGCGGCGTCGTGCTCCTCGACGTGCGCGAGGCCGACGAATGGCACGCCGGCCATGCACCCAAAGCGGTGCACCTCCCGCTGTCGCGGGTCGGCGGGCAGGTCGCGCATCTGCGCAAGGCCTCCCACGTGCTGGTCATCTGCCGCGCCGGCGGCCGCTCCCGCCAGGCGGCCGAGCTGCTCGCCGCGGCCGGGGTGCGCGCCACCAACGTGCTCGGCGGCATGCAGGCCTGGGGCCAGGCCGGGCACCCCATGACCTCCTCCGACGGCGCCCGCCCGGCGGTGCGCTGACGTGCGCGCCCTGCTGGCCTCGCCGCTGGGCTTCCTCATCGGCCTGTCGCTCGGCGCACTGGGCGGTGGCGGATCGATCCTCGCCGTACCGGCGCTCGTGTACGGCGCCGGGCAGGACCCGAAGGCGGCCACCACCACGTCCCTGCTCATCGTCGGACTCAGCGCGCTGTTCGGCATGGTCTCGCACTGGCGAGCCGGCCGGGTGCGGGTGGGCACCGGGTTGGTGTTCGGCGCGGTCGGCATCGGCGGCTCACTGCTCGGCTCCAGCCTCAACCGGTCGGTCGACCCGAACGTGCTGCTGCTCGCCTTCTCCGGGCTGATGATGATCGCCGCCTGGCGGATGTGGGTGAGCAGCCGACGTCCGGCGCCGGTCGCCACGGCGTCCGCCCCCCGCTCGGTCGGCGCCGCGGTGAACACCATCGACGCACGCCACATCGACCTGCAGACCGTGCTGAAGGTGCTGTTCGCCGGCAGCCTCGTCGGGCTGCTCACCGGGTTCTTCGGCGTCGGCGGCGGGTTCGTCATCGTGCCCGCGCTGGTGCTCGCCCTCCGCTTCGAGATGCCGGAGGCGGTGGGCACGTCGCTGCTCGTCATCGCGGTGAACTCGGCGTTCGCGCTCTCCCAACGAGTGGCCACCACCGGCATCGACTGGCGCACCGCCACCCCGTTCCTGCTCGCCGCCATGATGGGCGTACTGAGTGGTACGGAGCTGGCCCGCAAGCTGCCGGCCCAGAGGCTGGCCCGCTGGTTCGTCGCCCTGCTCGTGGCGGTGGCCGCCTACACCGCGCTGCGCTCGATCCTGGCCCTGTGATCGGCCGGGGCAGCACCCCACGCCGAGCCTGCCGGAGGCGCTGATCGAGGGCGGCGGACGGGCGGCTGGGGCCGTCCCGAGCGGCCTCGATAGCCTCGGAGGCCGTGTCCACCGCTCGACGCGCCACCCTCGCCGTGCTCGGCGCCGCCCTGCTGTTCGGCACCACCGGGACCTCGCAGGCGCTGGGGCCTGACGGCACCACGCCACTGGGGCTCGGCACCCTGCGCATCGCCGTCGGCGCGGTGGCGCTGTGGGTGCTGGCGCGGGCGGTGCCCCGCCCCCGCTCGCTGGGGCGCGATCCGTGGCTGCACCTGCTCGGAGCGATCGGGGTGGCCGGCTACCAACCGACGTTCTTCACCGGCACCGCCCGCTGCGGGGTGGCGCTCGGCACCGTGGTCGCGCTCGGGTCGGGGCCGTTGTTCGCCGGCATCCTGGAGGGCCTGTGGCTGCGGCGACGCCCGGCCCGCTCGTGGTGGACCGCCACCGCGGTGACCGTCACCGGCGGCGCCCTGCTCGTGCTCGCCGGTGGAGGCGGCGCCCGAGCGGATGCCCTCGGCGTGCTCGCCGCGCTGGGGGCAGGGCTGAGCTACGCGGTCTACGCCCTCGCGGCCAAGGGCCTGATCGAGCGGGGCATGTCCTCCACGATGGCGCTGGCGTGGCCGTTCACCCTCGGCGCCGCCCTGCTGCTGCCCTTCGCCGTCGTCGCCCAACCGTTGGGTTGGGCCGCCACGCTCGGCGGCGCCGTGCTGCTCGCCCACCTCGGCGTGGCCACCGTCGGCGTGGCCTACTTCCTGTACGGCTACGGCCTGCGCACCCTCGACACCTCGACGGCGGTCACCCTCACCCTGGCCGAGCCGCTCACCGCCGCCCTGCTCGGGGTGGCCGTGCTGGGTGAACGCCTCGGTGCGCTCGGCTGGGCCGGGGCCGCGCTGGTGGTGGTCGGCCTGGCCATGGCGGGTGGGTTGTTCGAGCGGGCGGGGCGGGGCCGGGCGGGCGCTCAGGAGCCGGCGGCGCTGCGGTCGTAGGCGCGCAACTCCACCACGGTCCCGTCCGGGTCGCGCACGTACAGGCTGGTGGCGTTGCCCTGCGCCCCCCAGCGCAGCGCCGGTCCGGCCACCACCGTGAAGCGCCCCGAGTCGGCCAGTCCCTGGAGATCCGTCGGCTCGATGACGACGCAGAGATGGTCCACGTTCTCCCTGCGGACTGCGTCGGGAGCGACCTCGGCGCGGCGCGGCGCGGCGAGCAGGTCGATGATCGTCGTGGCGTCGATGCGGACCGACGGGAACGGCACCTTGCCCTCCCGCCACAGCTCGAGCCGTTCGATGGGCAGGCCCAGCTCCTGGTGGTAGAAGCGCAGCGAGCGGTCCACGTCCTCGCAGTTGAGCACGAGATGATCGAACCCGATCACCCGCACGGCAGCACCGTCATCGTTCATCGCGTTCGATTCAACCAGCTCCGGCCGTTCATTGCGTTCCCATCACGACCGCTCAACATCGCGTCGGCCGGACCGATGGAGGCCCGTGGTCGCTGCGGACAAGTTGCTGGGTGCCGTGCGCGCCATGGTCGTCACCGTGGACGGGCGGGGCACCATCGTCGATGCCCGGGGTCCGATCGAGGAGTACCTGCACCATCGACCGGACGAATGCATCGGCCGCAGGGCCACCGACTTCGTGGCCGAGGAGGACGTCGACCTGTTGTGGGCCGGCTTCGGGCAGGCACCCGAGCAGACCGAGGTGCGCTACCCGGTGCCGTTCCGGATAACCCTGGTCGGACGGGACCGCCAGGAGGTCCTCGTCGACGTGCTGGTGACCAACGCCCTGCAGGACCCCGAGATCAGCGGCTGGGTGGCGGTGCTGGTGCCGCACCGGGCCATGGCGACGGTGACCGAGCCGCTCGAGCTGCTGCTGGCCGACGAGCCGCTCCCGGTGGTGATGACCGCCGCCCTGCGGGCCCTGAGCGGCCCGACGCCGGCCGGATGGGCCCCGTTCAGCGTGGCGCTGTGCTATCGCTCCGGCGACGCCGAACGCTGCGAGGACTGCCGGGACGAACGCTGCAGCGCATGCCGGGCGGGCGTCGTCGCCGTCCCCGGCGTCCCGGCCCCTCTGCTCGACGCCATCCACAGCTGCGCGGCGACCGAGGTGGTGCCGCTGTGGCGCAACATGCCGGTCGGTACGCTGCGCGACGTCCAGCTCGATGAGCTGCCCCTGCTGGTCACCGCGGTGGCACGGGTGCACGGCCTGGTGGCGGCGCGGGTCGCCACCATCGAGGTCGAGGGCCGGGTCGAGGCGGCGTTGCTCAGCTTCTACGACGAGCGCTCCTGGGCGCGCGCCCAGGGCCACTGGCGCCAGCGGTGGGAACGGGTGGTGCAGGTCCTTGCGGTGGCGCTGCACCACCGCCGAGCCCAGCACCGGCTGCAGCTCGCGGCGACCCACGACGGACTGACCGGCCTGGCCAACCGCCAGCACTTCCTCGCCGCCCTGCACGCGTACCGCGGCCAGGTCGCCGTGCTCTACGTCGACCTCGACCGCTTCAAGCTGGTCAACGACCGGCACGGCCACTTCGCCGGCGACCGGGTGTTGGTCGAGGTGGCGAGGCGGTTGCGGGAGGCGTGCCGCGCCGGGGACCTGGTGGCCCGCCTGGGCGGCGACGAGTTCGGCGTGCTGGTCTTCGGCGCGACGACCGAGGAGGCCGAATCGGTGGGCCGCCGCATCATCGAGGCGGTCACCGAACCCTTACCGGCGGGCGTGGGCCCGCCTTCGATCGGCGTGAGCGTGGGCCTGGCCGGCAGCCAGGCCATGCTGGGCGGTCTGGCCGCAGTGGTCGAATTGGCCGACCGGGCGATGTACCGGGCCAAGCGGGCCGGCGGTGGACGGTTGGCGGTCGCCCATCCGCCCCAGCGCTTCGCCGCGGTGTCCGGCGCCAAGGCGGCCGAATCCGACGGCGCCGGCGAGCGCGCCGCGGCCGACGACGGCGCTGCACCGGGCACCGAAGCACCGGCTGCAATCGCCACCGCCACCGCCACCGCCGCAGCCGCGGCCACCACGCGGCCGGAGCGGGCCGTGTCGGCGTAGCGCGGGGGCACCGACGTCGATCCAGCCGATCGGATGGTGCCGTAGGGTCGCGCCATGCGCGCCGTGCTGGTCGACCCTCAACGTTCCACGATCGCCGTCGAGACGGTGCAGGACCCGGTGCCCGGTCCCGGACAGCTGCTGGTGCGGGTGCGCGCCGCCGGGCTCAACCGGGCGGACCTGGCGGTGCGGGCCGGCGGGTACCGCGTCGGCACCGGGCGCAGCGTCGCCGCACCCAGCCGCCCGCTGCGCGCCGGGGCCGAGCTGGCCGGCGAGGTCGTCGCGGTGGGGCCGGGGGTGGCGGACTTCGCCGTCGGCGATGCGGTGATGGCCCAGGGGTCGGGCTACGCCGAGCTGGCGACCGTCGAGGCTTTGCTGGCGATGCCCAAGCCCTCCGCCCTCAGCTGGGAGGAGGCCGGCGCCCTGCCGGTGGGCCTGCTCACCATGCACGACGCCCTGGTCACCAACGGCCGCTGGCGGCCGGGCGAGACGGTGCTGGTGAACGCCGTGACCTCCGGGGTCGGTGTGCTGTGCGCCCAGCTGGCGTTGCACCTCGGCGCTCCGTTGGTGCTGGGCACCTCGACGTCACCGACCAAGTGGGAGGCGCTGCGCGGCGCTGCCGGGCTCGACGACGAGCGGTTCGTGCCCGTCACCCCGCACGACGTGGCCGCGCAGGCCCGGGTCCGCACCGATGACCGCGGCATCGACGTCATCATCGACAACGTCGGCGCCGCTGCCATCGCCACCTCGTTGGAGGCCGCCGCCATCCTCGGTCGCATCGTGCAGGTGGGTCGGCTCGGCGGCAAGCACGGCACGCTCGACCTCGACGAGCTGGCCCGCAAGCGGGTCTCGCTCATCGGGGTCACCTTCCGCACCCGCACCACCGAGGAGCGCCTCACCGTCAAGCGAGCGGCGTGGGGGGACCTGGCCGACGCGGTGGCCGCCGGGGTGCTGCGTCCGCCCGTGCACGCCACGTTCCCGCTCGAGCAGGCCGAAGCGGCGCAGGAGGCGCTGGCCCGCAACGAGCACGTGGGCAAGCTGGTCCTCACCCCTTGACCGCAGCGTCGCCGGGGAAATCGAGGGCGAATCGACGGCGAAGTCGACGGCGAATCGGGGGCGAATCGGGGGCGAATCGGCACGGTTTCGCCGCTGATCCGTCGGCGATCGCGCCGATTGTGGGCGGCAACCCCGTCGAGGTGCCAGGATGACGCCATGGCACACATCAACTTCGTGCTCTTCGTGCTGCGCGTCGGCCTCGGGGTCACCATGGCGTTGCACGGATGGAACAAGGTGCGCAAGGGCATCGCCGGCACCGCGGGCTGGTTCCAGTCCATCGGCATGCGGCCCGGCCGGCTCAACGCGCTGATGGCGGCGTACACCGAGATGGGTGGCGGCGCCCTGCTCGCCGTGGGCCTGCTCACCCCGCTGGCCGCGGCGGCCATGATCGGCCTGATGGTGGTGGCCTACTGGGTGTCGCACAAGGACAACGGGTTCTTCATCTTCAACCCGAACCAGGGCTGGGAGTACGTGTTCGTCATCGGCATCGCCGCGCTCGCCATCGGCGGCATCGGGCCCGGTGAATGGTCGATCGACAACGTCCTCGGGCTCGGCAACCCGATCTACACCTCGTGGTGGGGTGCCATCATCACCATCGTCGCCGGTGTCGGCGGTGCCGTCGCCCAGCTCGCCACGTTCTACCGACCGCCGGCGAAGGACTGAACGGGTCCGAGCGATCGGAGCGCCTCGCCTGGCGGCCGTCCGCCGCGGCGACCGTCCTGCTCGGTGCGCGGGGGCTGCGCGGCTTCGCCGACGGGCTCGTCTCGGTGGTGCTGCCGCTGTACCTGGTGGCTCGCGGCTTCTCCCCGCTGCGGGTCGGCGCGCTCGTCACCGCCACCCTGGTCGGCTCGGCGGCGGTCACCCTCGCCGTCGGCTTGCGGGCCTACCGCTACGAGCGCACCGCGCTGCTGCGGCTGGTCGCGCTCGCCATGGTGGCCACCGGACTCGCCTTCTACGTGGCGTCGCCGTACTGGCTGCTCGTCGTGGTCGCCGCGCTGGGCACGCTCAACCCCTCCAGCGGCGATGTCAGCGTGTTCCTGCCCACCGAGCAGGCGTTGCTTCCCGCCACGGTGCCGGAGCGACATCGCACCACCCTCTTCGCCCGGTATGCGTTCGTGGGCACCGGCGTGGCCGCCGTCGGCTCGCTCGCGGCCGGCCTGCCCGAGGTGGCCCGACGGCGGTGGCCGCAGCTCGACGAAGCCGTGGCGCTGCGCCAGGCGTTCCTGGTCTACGCCGGCGTCGGGGCGGCGGTGTGGGTGCTGTACCGGCGCTTGCCGGCCGGGTTCGGCCACGACGAGCGCAGGCCGGCTACGCCGCTCGGCCCGTCCCGCTCGATCGTGTACCGCCTGGCCGCGCTGTTCTCGTTGGACTCCTTCGGCGGTGGCTTCGTCGTGCAGTCCATCCTGGTGCTCTGGCTGAGCGAGCGCCACCACTTGTCGGCGTCAACCACCGGGTTGATCTTCTTCTGGTCGGGCCTTGCGTCCGGGTGCTCCACGCTGGCTGCGCCGTGGCTGGCACGCCGGATCGGGCTGATCCGCACGATGGCGTTCACCCACCTGCCGGCCAACGCCTTCCTGGTGCTCGCCGCCTTCGTGCCCAGCACCGGCGCCGCGGTGGCGCTGCTGCTGGCCAGGGCGGCGCTCAGCCAGATGGACGTGCCCGCGCGCACGAGCTACGTGATGGCCGTGGTCAGCCCGGCCGAGCGACCGGCGGCGGCCTCGATCACGAACGTGCCGCGCTCGCTGGCTGCCGCGGCGCCGCCGTTCCTCGCCGGCTGGTTGCTCGAGCACAGCGCGTTCGGTTGGCCGCTGGTGCTGGGCGGCGGGTTGAAGGCGCTCTACGACGTGCTGCTGCTCGTCGCCTTCGCCGAGCTGCGACCACCCGAGGAGCGGACCTTCGAGCGATCGTGAGCGCTCAGGGCGCAGGCCTGGGGATCGGACCCGCGGCGCGCAGCGCGACGAAGTCGGGCCGGGGTCGACGTAGCACCGGGTCGGCGGCGAAGAGGGCCTCGAGGGCGAGCGCGGCGCGCAGCACCGTCACATCGCCGTACATCGGGCCGATCACCTGCATACCGAACGGCATGGACGCCTCGTCGAACCCGCAGGGAAGCGCCGTCACCGGATGTCCGATGATGGTGATGGCGGCGGTGAGGTTGAGCCACGCCATGTAGTTGCTGACCGGGCGACCGTCGATCTCGGTCGGGTTGAGCTGCGTCCAGGGGAACGGCGAGACGCTGACGCCGGGACACAGCAGCAGATCGAACCGGTCGAACAGCGCGTTGGCGTGCTGGTAGAGATCCAGCTGGAGGCGCCGCGCCTTGGCGATGTCGACCATCTCGGTCCGCCGGGCGGCGTCGTAGGTCTCGCGGATGTTGGGGTTGAACCCATCGTCCCAGCGGTCCGCCTGGCGGGCGTACTGCGCGACGAAGACGTCCTGGCGCAGCGCCCAATCGACCTCGGGGGCACGGGTCAGATCGAGGGTCTCCGGACCGACCTGCTCGCAGCGGGCGAAGGCGCCGGCCATGCGCTCGATGCGCTCGGCGAACGTGCGGCGGACCGATTCCGACACGAGCACCCCGCCGAGGTCGGCGCTGACCGCGACGCGCAGGTCGGACAGATCGAGCGGAGCGAGCCGGGCGAACGCTCCGGCGTCGAGCGGGAAGACCATCGGGTCACGGCGCGTCTCGAGGCCGCGGCCGGCGATGACCGACTGCAGCAGCGCGGCATCGGCCACCGTGCGGGCCATCGGCCCCTGCACGCTGTAGAAGGTCTGGGTGAGCGTGCGCTCCTCGAACGGCACGACGCCGGGGCTGGACCGGTGACCGACCACCCCGCTGTAGCAGGCCGGGATGCGCAGGCTGCCGCCGTGGTCGGACCCGGTGGCCAGTGGGACCAGTTCGCAGGCGAGCGCCACGGCGGACCCGCCCGACGAACCGCCGCAGGTGCGCGACGGGTCGAACGGGTTCCCGGTGGCGCCGAAGAGGCGGTTGACGGTGTTGGCACCGATGCTGAACTCGGGGATGTTGGTCTTGCCGAGCACGATCGCGCCGGCGCGGCGCATGCGGGCCACGATGCCGGCATCGGCACGCGGCACGAAGGACGCGAAGTCCTCGCTGCCGAAGGTGGTGGTGATCCCCTCGGTCAACTGGATGTCCTTGACGGCGACGGGCAGCCCGTGCAGCGGCCCCAACGGCTCCCCCGCGGCCACCGCGTCGGCGGCGGTGCGGGCCTCCTGACGGGCGCGATCGGCGGCGACGGTGACCATCGCGTTCACGGCGGGGTTCACTGCGTCGATCTGCTCGAGGCACGAGTCCAGCAGCTCGACCGGCGACAGGGACTTGGTGCCGATGAGGCGCCGGGCCTCGACGGCGTCGAGCTCGCAGGGTCTGCTCACGCTGCGAGACGCTACCGGGTCGGCGGCGGGGCCGACGGCGTCCGCTCGAACCGCCCTGCGCCGCCGTCCGCGCCGAGCACCGCCCGAACCCGCTGCTTGGCCGCCGGCAGGTCAGCCACCGTCCGTTCCACCGCACCGCCGGACCGGCAGAACACGAAGCGGCACTCGCGCACCGCCATCCCGGTGACCTCTTCGAGGGCGACGGCGTACGCCGCCGCCTGCAGCTCGTAGTGCTGCAGCTTGGCGTCGACCTCGGCCTCGCTGCGCACCCCGTCGGTCTTGTAGTCGACGACGACCAGGCCGTCGGGGCCCTCGACCAGCAGATCGACGTACCCCTCGATGACGCGCGGCCCCACCGGCGCCGCCACGTACAGCTCCTTGTGGTGCGGGTGGGCGGCAAGCAGCTGCACCGCGTCGGAACCGAGGGCTGACCGCACGAGCGCCTCGACCGTGTCGGCCAGCTCGTCGATCGCCTCGATGGCGCACTGCTGCACCACCTGGGCGCGGACCTGGCCGGGGCGCCGCAGATCCAACGCCTGGAGGGTGGCGTGCACGGCGCGGCCCACCGCGCTGCCGGCCCGGCCGCGGTGCCTCATCGGCGTGGGGGCGGGGGCGACGATCGGCGCCAACTCGGCGTCGATGTCGGCGTCGATGTCGGCGTCGGGTCCGTCGGGATCCGCCCCGACCCCGGCATCGGGCGCCGCGGCACCTACCAGCTCGGCCGCCCGAGCGACCACCGCGGTGGCCGACCACACCCGCGAGGCGCGATGGGGGGCGAGCAGCGTCTCGCGCTCCGCTTCCCACGCCCGACGCGCCGACAGCGAATCGAGCGGGCTGACGGCCGGAGCGGCGACCGGCGCGGCCGCGACGGGCTCGCCGGCGACGGACCTCGCCGGCCCGATCGCACCGACGGGCCCGGTGGCGGGATCAGCTCGACGGGCCAGCGCGGTGCCGTCGTCGGCGTGGTAGTCCCACACGATCTGGCCATAGCTGCGCGTCGGCGGCTCGTTGCGCGAGGACCCGGCGCCCGCCTTGTGATGGCAGGAGACGACGAGGTGGTCGCGGGCGCGGGTGGCGGCCACGTACAGCAGCCGCAGCTTCTCATGGCGATCCATCTCGGCCTCGAGATCGGCGCGCGGCTCGTGGAACTCGGTGGCGAGCGCCTGGGACAGGCGCAGCTCGGGTTGGCCGTCCTCGCTCCACAGCACGCTGACCCCCCGCCTGGTCCCCCCGGCCGCCGTGGTCATACCACTCAGTATGGTGATGGGGAACTCGAGGCCCTTGGCGCCGTGCATGGTCATGATGCGCACCGCGTCCTCGTCGGTCTCGGGCAGCACCGGCTCGTGCACGGCGGCCCCGTCCGCACCCTGGAGGGCGGCCCAGTCGAGGAACGCCCGCAGCCCGCCCCCGCCGGCGTCCTCGAAGGCGCGCGCCTGGTCGGCCAGGAAGCGCAGCCGACGCCAGACGTCGGTCGGTCGCTTCGCCCCGAAGGCGAGCAGGAAGCCGTGCCGCTCCGCCAGCACCTGCTCGACCAGCTGCAAGGGGCTTCGCCACCAACGCTGCTCCCACAGGGAGCGCAGGTGACGCAGCGCCTGCTGCACCGGCTGGGCGTCGCCCGGTGTCCCCGGCGGCTCGGCCCGCAGGTCCCAGCGCCCGCCCGCCCGGCGGTAGCGGTACAGCTCGACATCGGAGCAGGCGTAGAGCGGCGAACGCAGGGCGGCCACCAGCGCCAGCTCGTCACTCGGATCGTCCACCGCCCGCAGCACCGACAGCACGTCACGCACCTCCTGCGTGTCGTACACCAGCGTCCCGGTGGCGAGCCGGTAGGGAATGGAGGCCCGGTCCAGCGCGTCCCGGAGGTACGGCAGCGATGTGCGCGCCGGCAGCAGGATCGTCACGTCGGCCAGACAGGCGGGCCGCCACCCGGCACCGTCCGGCCCGCCGTCCTCGGCGGCGACCGGCCATGCCTCGGGCCTGGCGACGATGTCGGCGACGGTGGCGGCGACGTCCGCCGCCTCGGCCACGCGCAGCTCGGCCGCCTTCACCTTCGGATCGGGGTGCGGGCCGCCGAGCAGCAGCGGACGATGATCGACCCCCGAATCACCGGCTCGCATCGGTCGCAGCGGTTCGTAGGCCGGCTGCCGGCCGTCGATCTCGGCCGGCATGAGGGTGGCGAACAGGCCGTTGACCCAGTCCAGCACCGGAGCCACGGTCCGGAAGTTGGCGGTGAGGCGGGCCAGGCCGCCGCCGTCGCCGAAGCGGTCCCTCGCCTCCAGGAACAGCCCGATGTCCGCCCGGCGGAACCGATAGATCGACTGCTTCGGATCACCCACGAAGAACAGCCGACCCTGCTCGACCTCCAGCACCGACCAGCGCTCAGCGGCCGGGTCGGACACCGCGGTGGCCACCAGCACGGCGAGCTCGATCTGCAGCGGGTCGGTGTCCTGGAACTCGTCGAGCAGCACGTAGCGGTACCGGCGGTGCAGGGCGGCGCGGGCCGCCTCGCTGGTGCGCAGCATGGCGCGGGCCAGGACCAGCAGGTCGTGGAACTCGAGGGTGCCCGCGACGCGACGGGCGTCGGCGCTGTCGAGCACGTAGCGGGCGAGCAGCACCAGGAAGTGCCGCAGCAGTTCGTCGGTGGCGCGCTTCACGATCCGCGTCCGCGCGGCGGCGACCTCGCCCACCAGGGCACGGGCGGCGGTCACGTCCGGCCAGTTCTGCTTGGTGCCCTTGCCCGCGATGTGCTTGCTCCACGCGTCGCCGACGTCGCAGAGGGCCTGCAGCTTGCGCT
>JADLEF010000125.1 GCA_020846295.1 Acidimicrobiales bacterium | reverse complement strand
TGGCGGTTGGATGGCGTGTTGAACCCGCACGACGGCGCGGTGTTGAACCAGGCGCTCGATCAGTCCATCGCCCGCCAACTCCCCGAACCGATCTGGAACGCCATCATCCAACGCGATCGCACCTGCCGGTTCCCGCACTGCGACCGACCCGCCCACTGGTGCGACGTGCACCACTGCACCCACTGGAACCACCACGGCCAGACCAGCATCACCAACGGCCTGTTGCTCTGCCGCCGGCACCACGTCTTCATCCACACCCACCACTGGACCGTGCAGCTCGAAGAACACCAACAACCCGTCTTCCGACACCCCGACGGCACCACCCACCCACCCGAACCCACGCCCACGGGCGAACCGCCGACGGCGGCCACCACGAGCTACGCACCGCCAACAACCTGCGACACCGGAGCGAGCACCACCTCGCGCAACCGGAGCTCCATGCGAGCGGCTCCCCCCTGAAACCCCCATGGGCCGATACCGGCCGTGACTCGGGAGCGATCGTCAGCCACCGCCTATGAGCTGGAAACCCTTGGGGGCACCAGGGCACGTCGCCACCTCATTCGAACGTGGACGGCGGCGGTGGCTGGGCGTCGGACATCGACAAGATCACGCCACCCACCTTCAGCGAAGATCGCCTCTAGATGCGGAACTCAACGAAGACGGCGGCATGGTCGGGGTTCGCCGGCCAGGCACAGATTGCATCGAAGGTCCGGTAGCCGTCGAGCTCGAGACCGATGTCGTTCGGTTGGCAACCACGCCCGCCGCCGAAGTCAACCGGAACGAGCGACAGCTCGGTCCGGGTGACGCCTCGGTCACCGGTCCACCCCTGGTTCGACATCGATGCCAGCATCGTCCACCGGCGGGACCGGGTCGGAGCGCCACCCACATCCGGCGAACCGGGCGGCAAACGTTGTCTGCTGCGGCATTACGGGGCCTTGGCCATGACCTCCACCGCGAACCGCTCGATCAGATCGGGCAGGGCGGCCGGCTCCGCGGCCATACCGCTCAGTACGAGATCGGTCACGCCCACCTCGGCGTACCGACCGACCATGTCGATCAGCTGCTCCGCGGTGCCGGACAGGGGGGCGCGTGGCGGGCGCTCCCGCGGCGCCGGCCACAGATCCACGTCGAGGCAGGCGTGCACCCGGAACCCGTCGGCGCGGCTGCGGCCCGCATCGGCGAGCGCCTCGTCGATCACCGGCAACCGTGACGCCATCGACTCGGGCGGCAGCCGCATCGGGTGCCAGCCCTGCCAGCGCGCCGCCCGGCGCAGCGCCGGCGGACGGTTGCCGCCCACCACGATCGTCGGGTGCGGCTGCTGGTAGGGGCGGGGCGACGCCTTGAGATCACCGAAGCGGTAGAACTCGCCGTCGAAGCGCGGGTCGTCCGCCGTCCACAGCTCGTGCATCACGGCGAGGAACTCGTCGGTCAGCGGGCCGCG
Organism: Acidimicrobiales bacterium; assembly: GCA_020846295.1. Lineage (GTDB taxonomy): Bacteria > Actinomycetota > Acidimicrobiia > Acidimicrobiales > CAIXPF01 > CAIXPF01. The sequence goes on along the minus strand of JADLEF010000125.1, from coordinate 9,529 downwards.
CCGCTCGTAGTCCACCCCGAGCGCAGCGTTCTCCTCCGGCAGGCTGCCCACCCCCACGCCGACCACCAGGCGGCCCCGGGAAAGCCGGTCCAGCGTGGCCAGCTGCTTCGCCAGCGTCGCCGGGTGCAGATAGGGCAGCACCAGCACGCTGGTCCCCAGCTCCACCCGCTCGGTGTGCGCCGCCGCCCAGGTGAGGATGGTCAGCGCGTCGTAGTACGGCTTGTCCCCCAACCGGTCGCGCACGTAGCCGATGTTGAACACGTGATGGGCCACCCACACCGAGTCGAAGCCCAGCCGCTCGGCGAGCACGGCCACCGCCACCACGTCGGCGGGGTCCTCGAGGCCAAGGTTGTTGGGCATGGTGAATCCGAAGCGCACGAGCGCAGTCTTGCCCACGGTGGGAGACTCGCGCCCATGGGCAGCGAGGCACTCATCATCGAAGCGGCGCTCAACGGCGCCTGGCCGGCCACCTGGAAGCGCCGCGGCACCGGCAAGCGCAACCCCGTCGTGCCGTGCACCCCCGAGGAGATCGCCACCGACGCGCTGGCCTGCCTTGCCGCGGGCGCCACCGTGATCCACAACCACACCGACGACGACGTGCTCGACAACGCCACCGGCCGTCACGCCAGCGAGCCGTACCTCGCCGCCTACGAGGCGATCGGTGCCGCCCACCCCGGCGCCATCTGCTACCCGACGATGTCCGGCGGCGGCGAAGGCCGGCGGATCGAGGACCGCTACGCCCACCTCGTCGACCTGCACGAGGCCGGACTGCTCGGTATGGGCGTGGCCGATCCCGGCTCCCTGACCCTGGTCGGCCGACGCCGCGACGGCCAGGTGGCGTCCACCGCCGCGCCGTACATCAACGCCCCCGCCGACGTGGCGTGGATGTTCGCCTGGTGCACCGAACGCGACCTGCCGGTGCACGCGTCGGTGTTCGAGCCCGGTCACCTGCGGGTGCTGCTGGCCCACCTCGACGCCGGCACGCTGCCACCCAAGACCAAGGTCCAGCTGTACCTGGCGGGGCCGAACATGCTGTTCGGTCTGCCCAACACGCCGTGGTCGCTCGACGTGTACCTGCGGCTGCTGGGCGACGCGCCCCTGCGCTGGATGGTGGGCGCCATCGGTGGCGACGTGCTGGGCTCCGGGGTGGCCGCCGCAGCCATCGCCGCCGGCGGCCACGTCCGGGTGGGCTGGGAGGACTACTCGGCCGCGTCCGGCCGGCCGCCGCGCCCCACCAACGCCGAGCTGGTGGCCGAGGTGGCCACGCTGTCCGAACAGCTGGGCCGTCCGGTCGCCGACTCATCGACCGCCCGGGAGCTGCTCAACACGCCCGGGTGAAGGCCACGGAAGGCGATCGCCTGGCACCCGGCGAGCCGCGAGTCCTCGTCAGGCGCCGGTGCCGGGGTCGCGTTCGGGGCCCTTGAGGGTGGCGCCACCGTCCACCACCAACACCTGACCGGTGATCCAGCGGGCCCGATCCGAGGCCAGGAACCGCACCGCCTGGCCGACATCCCACCCGGTACCCTCGACGCCGAGCACCGAGGCCCGCGCCCGCTGGGCCCGTGCCTCGGCCGCCATGCCGTCGCCGGCCACCATCGGTGTGTACACCGGGCCGGGCGCCACGCAGTTGACCCGGATCCCGTCGGGCCCGTGGTCCACCGCCATCGCCTTGGTCAGCGCGATCACCGCGCCCTTCGAGGTGGAGTAGGCGGTCAGCCCGCGCGGCCGCAACGCCGAGATGGACGACACGTTGACGATGGAACCACCGCCGCCGCTCGCCACCATCGCCGGGATCGCCGCCCGCGAGGCGAGCACCATGGAGGTCACGTTCACCTCCATCACCCGATGCCACCGGGCCGGGTCCTCGTCCACCACGCTGCCGCGGCTGCCGATGCCGACGTTGTTGTCCAGCACGTCGAGCCGACCCCAACGCTCGACGGCGAGCGCCACCATCGCCCGGCACTGCTCCTCGTCGGTGACGTCGGCGGCGAACGCCTCGGCGACACCGCCTTCGCCCCGGATCGCCGCGACCGTCGTCGCGGCCAGCGCGAGCTCTCGGTCCACCACCAGCACCCGGGCACCGCCGCGGGCCAGCAGCACCGCCGCGGCGCGCCCGTTGCCGATGCCCTCGCCTCGCGCCCCACCGCCGGTCACGATGGCCACCTTGCCGGCCAGACCGTCACCGTCGTCGAGCGGCGGGGCGGCGTCCACACCGGGCACGGCGCTGCTCACGGTCGGCCCGCCCCCGGCACGTCGACCTCGACGAGCTCGATGCGGCCGTCGCGCCGGGCTGCGGCATCAGGGCCGGAGCCGCTGTTGGTCAGCACGAACAGCGTGCGCCCGTCCGGTCCCCCCAGCATGGTGGCGAACGAACCGCGCTCGCCGGAAGCCACGACGTCGGTGATCGCCCCGCCCTCGAGCACCCGCACCGTGGCGTTGCCCCGCGGGTCCGCCACCCACACCGCGCCCTCCGCGTCGAGGCAGATGCCGTCGGGCCAGTGGGGGGCGATGTCCGCCCACACCCGCTTGTCGTGCAGCGACCCGTCCGCGGCGATGCGCCACGCCGTCAACCGCTGCCGCAGCGTCTCCCCCACGATCAGGGTGGCGCCATCGGGTGTGATCACCGAGCCGTTGGGGAAGAGCACGTCGTCATCGACCACGGTGCACGACCCGTCGGGATCGACCCGGACCAGCACCGTGGTGCGCTCCGGCTCCCCCTGGTGACGGTCGAACCCGAAGTTGCCCACGTACGCCCGGCCGGTTGCGTCGACCACCATGTCGTTGCACGGCCCGGTGGCGAGGCCCGCCAGCTCCCCCACCGTGGTCAGCGTCCCGTTCGCCTCCAGCCGCAGCAGCCGGCGGTCGAGCATGGACACGATCAGCAGCCGGCCCTGCGGGTCCCAGCCGAGCCCCGACGGCTGTTGCGGCACCTCGCAGATCGTCTCCAGCCGCCCCTCGAGGTCCACGGCGAGGACCTGGTGCGTGTAGAAGTCGGAGAACCAGAGCCGGCCGTCGTGCCAGCGAGGACCCTCGGGAAAGCTCAACCCCTCCACCAACGTGCGCAGCGTGCGCCCGGCCGCCATCGCCGTCAGCCCGCCTGCATCCGCTTGAGCACGGCGCGCACGTCCGACGCGGCCCGGTTGACCGCGTCGGACAGGCCATCCGGGTAGCCGCTGGTGTCGATGAACGCCTCCGCCTCCACGTCCCAACGCGCCGACCCGTCGGTGAGCGTGCCGCGCAGACCCGCCCCGGCCGGCCGACGATCGGTCACCTCCATCGCGTCGTACACGGTCACGTTCATGTCGGCCACGCAGTGGTGCTTGAGGATGTCCTCGAAGACGTGCGGGGACAGCGTCGGCGGATCGGCCACCGCCAGGTACGGCCGCAGCACGTCGAGCACCCCGTGCGGCGTCAGCGCCGCCACCGCGCCGCCGTCGAGCGCCACCGGGAACTCCGCGTTGGGCCCCTTGCCCGCCTCGTGACCGACCACCAGGCTCGGCAGTCGGTACCCGCTGGCGATCTCCGCCGCCGCCAGCGCACCCGGCCCGCCGCCGACGATGAGCAGACCGGTCCACACCGTCACCATCGCCGCACCGCCCTCTCGCGCCGCGGACCCACCGGTACCGTACCGCCGAGCATGTTCAGAACACCGCCAGCGGGTTGGTGGGGCTGCCCGTCACGCCCTGGAAGCGGATCGGCGCCAGCGCGAACTGGAACTCCCACCGGTTCAACCGGTTGCACGTGGCGGCGAGGTCCTCCAGCGGGCAGTTGTCGATCAGCCACAGGCCCATGGCCACGATGCCGACCATGTGGATCGGCATGGTCACGGTGCGGTAGCCGGCCGGGCTCACGTCCTGCGCCACGTCCGAGCCGATCATGGAGATCCCCCGCTCGTGCAGCCACGGCAGACATGCCGCCTGGTATCCCGAGCGCGGCTTGTTGGGGTTGTAGTCCTTCTTCTGGGCGAGCCGGGCGCCGCTCTCCCCGGTGCGCATCAGCAGCACGTCGCCCGGCTCCAGCCGCACCCCGGCCGCCTCCTCGGCCGCCTCGAGATCCTCCGGGTACACGTGGTCGTCGGGGGCGAGCACGTCGACGCCGCGCAGACGGGCGATGTCCAGCAGCACCCCGCGGGTGGAGACCCCGTTGGAGACGGCGAGCACGTCGTGCTTCAGCGCCCCCTGACGGTCCGACACCAACGAGGCCGGCTGCCCGTTGTACATCTTGCCGTCCCAGAACAGGTGCGCCAGCGAGTCCAGGTGCGTCACGTCGTAGCCGTGGAACACCATGCCGATGTACTCCTGCGCGCCGCCGGCGCGGCCGCGGCCCATGAGGCCCTGGCGACCCTCCTCCTCCAGGCCGAGCCCGGTGGAGAGCATGTAGCGCTGCGACTCCACCGTGGCGCCCGGCTGACGGCCGGTCCGGATGTCGTAGCTGCAGGACACCGAGATGCCTTCGCGCACCAGCTGGGCGGCGGAGGCCGTCTTGGCCGGGGTGAGGTGGTTCAGCGTGCCGAGGCGATCGTCCTCGCCCCAACGACCCCAGTTCGACAGATCGTCGAACCAGCTCAGCACCTGCTCTTCGGACGGCGGCGTCGGCATTGTCTCTCCCCCAACGGACGATGTGAGCGCTCAACCTAGCCGCGAGCCGCTCAGCGATCCCCCGAGACCAGCACGCCCTGGCGCGTCAGCTCGTCGACGGTCTCGTCGTCGTAGCCCAGCACGTCGCGCAGGACGACGCGGTTGTGCTCCCCCAGCGTCGGCGCGTACAGGCCGGCCAGCTCCGGCTGAGCGGAGAACTTGAACTGGAACCCGGCCATCGTCACCTCACCCAGCACCGGGTCCGGCACCCGACGGACCATGCGCCGGGCCTCGAAGTGGGGGTGGCCCACCGCGTCGACCGACTCGAACACCTCGCCCAGCGGCACGCGGTGCTCGATGCAGTGAGCGATGACCGATTCGTTGTCGGGGAAGGACAGCAACCAGTTCTGCACCAGGGGCACCAGCACGTCCTGGTTCGCCACCCGTGCCGCGCTCGACGAGAACCGCGGATCGTCGACCAACTCGGGGCGCCCCATCGCCGCGCACAGGTTCGCCCACTGCCGTTCCAGCACCAGCAGGTAGCCGTGGCCCTTCGGCAGGTCGTACACCCCGACCGGGCAGTAGCTCGGGTGGTAGCGGGTGTACCGGGTGGGCCGCCACGCATGGTCGGACAGCTCGTACTGCGCCATCTGGTCCTGCATACCGAACAGCACGTCGGCCATGGCGATGTCGACGTGCTGGCCCTCACCGGTCCGTTCCCGATGCAACAGGGCGTACCCCAGGGCGGCGAAGCCGTGAACGGCGGTGCCGTTGTCGGCCACCGCGAACCCGAGCGGCAGCGGCGGACCGTCCGGATCGCCGTTGAGGGACATCAGCCCGGCGGTGGCCTGGATGATGCCGTCGAAGCCGGGCCGGTCCGCCCATGGGCTGTCCTGGCCGTAGGCGGAGATCGACACCATGATGATCGAGGGGTTCAGCACCCGCAGCGCCTCGTAGTCCAGGCCTCGCCGCGCCATCACCCCGACCGCGAAGGTCTCCACCACGACATCGCAGCGTGCCACCAGCTCCCGGATGATCTGCATACCCTCCGGTGTGTCCCAGTCCAGCGCCAGGCTGCGCTTGCCCCGGTTGTTCTGGATGAACACGCTGCTGCGACCATCCTTGATCCAGGGGATGAACCGGCTCGGGTCGCCGTGCGGAGCCAGCTCCACCTTGATGATCTCGGGGCCCAGCTCGGCCAGCAGCCGGGTGATGCCGGCTCCCGCGAGGTACTGGGACAGGTCGAGGACCCGGTAGCCCTCCAACATCGCTCGGTCGGCCATGGTGAGCGATCATGGCACGCTCGCCCGTCGCCCGCCGCCGATCCGTGCCAGGCTTGGGCCATGGCGTCGAGCGACCCGACCGATCCGAGCTTCGTCTATGACGAGTTCGCCTACTTCCACGAGAACGCCGCGGAGTGGGGCCTGCCCGACCCGGGGCGGCCCGAGGTGCGGCGGGTGGAGACCGCGCTGGCCGACGGTCGCGCCCTGAGCGCCCTGCGCTGGGGTACCGCGCCACCGGAGCTGGTGTTCATCCACGGCGGCGCCCAGAACGCCCACACGTGGGACACGGTCAACCTCGCCCTCGGCCGCCCGTCGCTGTGCGTGGACCTGCCCGGCCACGGCCACTCCAGCTGGCATCCCGAGCAGCGCGACCACCCGGCCGAGCTGGCCGACGACGTGGCCGTGGCGGTGGCGGCCCAGGCGCCCGACGCCGCGCTGGTGATCGGCATGTCCCTCGGGGGGCTCACCGCCAACGCGCTGGCCGCCCGCCACCCGCACCTGGTGCGCCGGCTGCTCATCGTCGACGTCACCCCCGGCACCACCGCCGAGAAGGCGAAGCACATCACCGACTTCGTCAACGGCCCGCAGACGTTCGCGTCCTTCGCCGAGATCCTGGAGCGCACCATGCGGTTCAACCCGACCCGGTCGGAGTCCTCGATGCGCCGGGGCATCCTGCACAACGCCCACCGCCTGGCCGACGGATCATGGGCGTGGAACTACGACCGGGAACGCCGCCGCGAGCGGACCGAGGCGAGCCGCAGCGAGCTGTGGGCCGACGTCGAGGCCACCACCCAGCCGTACCTCTTGGTACGCGGTATGGCCGCCGGCACCGTCGTCGACGATGCCGACGTGGCCGAGCTGCTGCGGCGCCGTCCCAGGGCCGAGGTCGTCGAGGTCCCCGACGCCGGCCACTCGGTGCAGGGCGACCAGCCGCTGGTGCTGGCCGCCCTGATCGAGCGTCACGCCAGCGCGAAGCCCTCGTAGGCGTTGGCGGCGACCTCGTTGCAGCGGTCCACGTAGGCGGGGAAGCCCAGCAGCGGCATGAACACCCGCGGCTTGCCGGGGATGTTGGCCCCCACGTACCACGAGTTGCAGGTGGGGAAGATGGTCTGGTCGGCCACCGAGTTGACGTGTTCGACCCAGCGCTGCACCGACTCGGGCTGCGCCTCGATGGTGCGGTACCCGTTGGCGTCGAGGTGGTCGATGCAGTCGCTGATCCACTCGACGTGCTGCTCGGTGCCCACGATCATGTTGGCCAGCACCGAGGGACTGCCGGGCCCGGTGACGGTGAAGAGGTTGGGGAAGCCGTGCACGCCGAGGCCGAGGTAGGTGACCGGACCGCCGTCCCACACGTCGGCCAGGCGCTGCCCCCCTCGGCCGACGATGTCGACCCGCAGCAGCGAGCCGGTCATGGCGTCGAACCCGGTGGCGAAGATCAGCACATCGAGCTCGTGGTGCTCATCGCCGCACTGCACGCCGGTGGGCGTGATGCGGGTGATCGACGTGCCCTTGGCCGACACGTCGACCAGCGACACGTTCGGCCGGTTGTACGTCTCGAAGTAGTCGGTGTCGATCACCAGCCGCTTGCAGCCGATGAGCCCGTCGGGCGTGAGCTTGCGGGCGGTCTCGGGATCGCGCACCGTCTGGCGGATCTTCTCGCGCACGAACTCGGCGGCGAGCTGGTTGGCGGCCGGGTCGCGCATCAGGTCTCGGAAGGTGGACAGGAACAGCGAGCCGCCGCGCTCCCACAGCAGCTCCATCTCCCGGCGGAACTCCTCGGGGTCGGTCTCCAGCGCCACCCGCACGGGGCGGCGGTGGCGGGAGCCGAAGGCTCCGAACATCCGCTTGTTGGCCGCCACGATCTCGGCGTAGTTCGCCTTGACCTCGGCCTGCTCGGCGGGGTCGAGGGGGCCGTTGCGCGCCGGGATGGTGAACTGGGCGGTGCGCTGGAAGACGGTCAGGTGCCCGGCGGTCCTGGCGATCACCGGGATGGCCTGGATGCCGGAGGAGCCCGTGCCGATGATGCCGACGCGCTTGCCGGTGAACTCGATGCCCTCCTTGGGGTACCGACCGGTATGGGCGAGGGTGCCCTGGAAGCTGTCGCGGCCCTCGATCTCGGGCATGTTGGCCGAGGACAGGCAGCCGGTGGCCATGACCACGAAGCGGGCGCTGGTCACCGTGCCGTCATCGGCGGTGACCGTCCAGCGCTGGTCCGCTTCGTCGAAGGCGGCGCTGGTCACCCGGGTCGAGAAGCGGATGTGCGGGCGCAGCTCGAAGCGGTCGGCCACGTGCTGGGCGTAGCGCAGGATCTCGGGCTGGGTGGCGTACTTCTCGGTCCACTGCCATTCCTGCTGCAGGTCGGGATCGAAGTCGTAGGAGTACTCCAACGACTCCACGTCACAGCGGCAGCCGGGGTAGCGGTTCCAGTACCAGGTGCCGCCCACGTCGGTGCCCCCCTCGAAGCACACCACGCTGCGGCCCGTGCGGACCATGCGATGGATCATGTAGAGACCGGCGAAGCCGGCCCCCACGACGACGACGTCGACGTTCGCTTGCTCACTCATGATGGCCGTGATGGTACCGCGGCGTTCAACGGTCCTTGGAGGCCAGCACGCCGCGCCCGGTCAGCTCGGCGATGCGGGCCTCGTCGTAGCCGCACAGGTCGCGCAGCACCTCGGCGTTGTGCTGGCCCAGGTTCGGCGTCACCAGGTCCGGCTCGGGCGGCGCGTCGGAGAAGCCGATCGGGAAGCCGGGCACGTGGAACGAGCCGGCCAGCGGGTCGGTGATCTCGCGCACCATGCGCCGCTGTTGGAAGTACGGGTGGTGCACCGCCTGGCCCGGATCCAGCACCGGACCGCACGGTACCCGGTGCGCCTCGAGGGCGGCGATGACCTCGTCGTCGGTGGCGAAGCCGGCCATCCACGACTCGATCACCGCGACGAACTCGTCGACGTGCTCGAGGCGGGTGGCGTTGTTGACGAACCGCGGATCGTCGGCGAGGTCCTGGCGACCGATCGCCGCCCACAAGCCGTCCATCTGGCCCTGGGTGCACAGGATCATGATGTAGCCCTGCGGGCCGCGGTAGGCGCCACCGGGGCAGACCGCCGGGTGGTGGGCGCCGGCCCGCCGCGGCTGCCATTCGCCGTTCGTCATCGACGGGGCGTGCACGTTCATCTCGTGCATGTGGAACAGCGCGTCGACCATGGAGATGTCGAGATGCGAGCCTTTGCCGGTCATCGTGCGCCGCAGCAGGGCGTAGCCGATGGCGGCGAAGGCGCTGAAGCCGGCCGTGCAGTCGGCGATGCCGGCGCCGACGAACTGCGGCGGGCCGTCGGCCTCGCCGGTGACGTGCATCAACCCGGCGAAGCCCTGGGCGATGAGATCGAAGCTCGTCTTGTGCGACAGCGGTCCGGTCTGACCGAACCCCGAGATCGACGCCATCACCACACGGGGGTTGATGGCCGACAGCGCCTCGTAGTCGAGGCCCCGCCGCTTCATCACCCCGGCGCTGTAGTTCTCCACCACCACGTCGACGCACGGGATCAGATCCTTGATGATCTGCACCGATTCGGGCGACGTGAAATCGATGCAGATGCTCCGCTTACCACGGTTCTGCTGCACGAAGTAGCCCGATCGCCGGTTGCGGCGCGGCGAGTTGGCCCGGATCGG
>JADLEF010000124.1 GCA_020846295.1 Acidimicrobiales bacterium | reverse complement strand
GGGTTGTGGGTGATCCACTCCCACCGCAACGCCTGCTGGAAGACCGACCGCAAGAACGAGTGGTTGTTCCGGATCGTTGGGTCGCCGGTACCCGCTCGCCGCATGCGCAGGTGCCATGCGTCGATGTCCTTCACCGACAGCCGGGCGACGGCAAGGCCGGCGATCTCGTCCGCCTTCACGATCCTCACCCGGCTGGCGTATGAGTACCGGGTCTGGATCGACCACGTCGGCGAGCGGTGCGTCACATACGCGTCGATGAGCTCCTCGACGGTGCGGCGGCCGGCCAGCGGCGTTGGTCGCAGGGTGAGCTGCGCCGCCAAGCGCTGAGCGTCACGCTTCGTGCCGCGCAGGGTCCGGGAGATCTGCACCTTCCGGCCGGCTGCGTCGCGCCCGGCGAACACCCGGACCTCCCAGTACCCCGGCCGCTTCTCCCGCACCGTCGCCATGGCCGGAGCGTACACCGCTAGCGGTAGGGACAAAGTAGGGACAACGGCCGAAATGGACACCACAGCCCTCTCCGATACTGGACGGCACCAGACGGACGGACTCGGCGCGACCCTTGCATTGACCTGGTGTTTTGCTACTCGATGCGCAGGCCGGAGATGGCTCGGGCGATGACGAGCTGCTGGATCTGCTCGGTGCCTTCGAAGATGTCGTAGATCTTGGCGTCTCGGTGCCAGCGCTCGACGGGATACTCGCGGGTATAGCCGTAGCCACCGAGGATCTGGATGGCCCGCTCGGTGCTCCACACCGCCACCCGGCCGGCCTTGAGCTTGGACATCGAGCCCTCGCCGCGGTGCAGGCCGCCGTTGCGGGACTGCCACGCCGCCCGCCACACCAGCAGCCTCGCCGCATCGATCTCCATGGCCATGTCGGCCAGCATGAAGGCGATGGACTGGTTCTCGATGATGGCCCGCCCGAACGCCTTGCGCTCCTTGGCGTAGTCCAGCGAGTACTCGTAGGCCGCCCGGGCAATGCCGAGCGCCTGGGCGCCCACGCCGGGCCGGGTTGACTCGAACGTCGCCATCGCCGGCTGGCGCGCCCCCGAGTGGCCCGCCTCCCGGGCCCGGGCCAGCTTCTCGTCCAGCTTGTCCTTGCCGCCGAGCAGGCACCGCCCTGGCACCCGCACGTCGTCCAGCACCACCTCGGCGGTGTGGCTGGCCCGGATGCCGTGCTTCTTGTACTTCTGGCCCTGGCTCAACCCGGCCGTACCGGGCGGTATGACGAAGCTGGCCTGGCCCCGGCCCTTGAGCGCGGGGTCCACCGCGGCCACCACCACGTGCACGTCGGCGATCCCGCCGTTGGTGATCCACGCCTTGGTCCCGTTGAGCACCCACTCGTCGGTCGCCGCGTCGTACACCGCCCGGGTGCGCAGCGAGGACACGTCGGACCCCGCGTCGGGCTCGGACACGCAGAACGCGCCGAGCATCACGTTGTCCGCATCCCCGTAGCACTGCGGCAGCCACTCCCCGATCTGCTCGGGGGTGCCGTTGCCGAAGATCCCGGCCGCGGCCAGCGAGGACCCGAAGATGGCCAGACCGATCCCGGCGTCACCCCAGAACAGCTCTTCGAGGGCCACGGGGAACGTGAGCCCGGTCGGGTCGGCGAAGGCGTTGGCCACGAAGTCCAACCCGTACAGCCCGTTGCGCGCCGCCTCCTGCACCACCGGCCAGGGGAACTCTTCGCGCTCGTCCCACTCGTGGGCGACGGGCCGCACCACGTCCTCGGCGAAGTCGTGGATCCACTTCTGCAGCTGCAGCTGGTCCTCGTTCAGGCTCAGGGAGAACTCGGCCACGGGGCCACCTCGTCCTTCGTCGCGATCGCTTGTTACCGATGAGTAACTTACAGCGTAGCGGGCTGTCAAGGCTTCGCGGTCGGGAAGCCCTGAACCCCACCGGGTCCCTGGTGCTGTCGGCCGCGATACCGCCGCCCTGAAGCACGAACGCAGCCATGACCGAACGCCGCTCCCAGCGACGGCAGGTGGCTCAGTGCCCGCTGCGGGCCGGGGTGGGCCCGGCGGCGGCCGCATCGACCGGCACGGTAAGCAGCGACAGCGCGCCGATCACGGCCAGGACCGCGCCCACCAGGTACGGCAGCGGCACGGCCAGGGCGAACAGCCCCGTGGCCACCAGCGGCCCCAGGATGCGGCTGGCCGAACCGACCGCCTGCTGCACCCCGAACACCTGGCCCCGCCGATCGTCCGCCGTCACCGTGGACACGATCGTCGACATCGCCGGGTTCAACAGGCCCTGCCCCACCGTCCGCGCCACCAGTGCCGGCGCCAGCCCGATCCAACCCAGCGCCGGGGCCAGCAGCAGGAACCCGCTCATCGTCACCAGCACCGACACCCGCGCCGTGCGGGTGGCGCCCAGCTTGCCGATGACCTTCTTCACCAGCACCGCCTGGACCACCGACAGCACCACGCCGACCCCGGCGAAGACCAACCCGGCCGAGTGCTCGTTCAGCCCGACGCGGTCCTCGCCCAGCAGCACGAAGGTGGCCTCGAAGCCCGAGAACCCGATGCCGACCAGCAGCACCGACACCAGCAACCGGCCCAGCAGCCCCGACGGCGCCAGCAACCGCCACGACGACACCGGCGCCGCCGTCAGGCCCGACCGTGCACCGTCCGACCCTGCACCGTCCGGCCCCGCGGCGGGGCGCGGCACCGCATCGTGCACCCCGCCCGCCCGCGACGCCGCCACCGGGGGCAACGCCGGCAGCCGCCACCAGGCGGTCAGCGCGTTGACACCCGCCAGCGCGGCGGCGAGGAAGAACGGCAACCGGTGCCCGCCCAGCGCGGCCAACGAGCCCAGCGCCGGGCCGGCCACGAACCCCAGCGCGATCCACGCGCCGAGCAGACCGAACAACCGCGGCCGCTGGGCGGGCGGTGCCAGGTCCGCCGCGGCGGCGTGGGCGATGGACAGGCTGCCACCGGAGAACCCGTCGAACGCCCTCGCGAAGATGATCAACGCCACCGACGACGCCAGCCCGGTCAGCAGGTGGCCGACCGCGCTGCCGATCAACGAGATGACGAGCACCGGCCGCCGGCCGTACCGATCCGACAGCTTGCCCAGCACGGGGGCGCCGACCAGCTGGGCCGCCGAGTAGGCGGCCAGCACGATGCCCACCACGAATGCCGACGCACCGAGGTCGTTCTTCACGTACAACGGCAGCAACGGCAGGGCGATGCCGAAGCCCAGGAGGTCGATGACCACGGTCAGCCACAGGCTGGCGAACCCTCTCGGCAGCGGCTCCCGGTCCTTGCGCACGGGCGCCGACCCTATCGCCCGGCCGCGCCCGATCGTGCTTCGCGGACGGGCGTGCGGATCAGGCCTTGCGGCGCAGCAGCGGGCCCTGCGGCGAGTCCTCCACCAGCCAGCCCAGCTCACCCAGCCGGCCCCGGATGCGGTCCGCCGCGGCGAAGTCCTTGGCGGCGCGCGCCTCCGCCCGCTGCTCGGCCAGCAGCAGCACCTCGGGGGGCGGGCCGGCGACCTCTTCCTCCTGCAAGGTCAACCCGACCGCCACACACATCGCCCGCACCGCGGCCGCCAACCCGGCGGCGGTGGCGTCATCCTCGGCGTCGAGCGCGGTGTTCGCCGCCCGCACCGCCCGGAACAGCTGATCGAGCGCGCCGGGTGTGTTCAGGTCGTCGTCCATCGCGGTGCGGAAGGCGCCGAGCGCGTCCTCGTCGGGCGGGGCGCCGTCCAGGCCGAGGCCCGACACCCGGCGGGCGAACGCATCGAGCCGGTCGAGCGAGCGCTCGGCGTCGGTGATGGTCGTCTCGGTCACCTCGATCGGCGAGCGGTAGTGCGAGCGCAGCACCAGCATCCGGTAGGCCCGACCGTCGTGGCGCTCGAGCAGGTCGAGCAGGTTGGTGAAGTTGCCCAACGACTTGGACATCTTCTCGCCGTCGATCTCGACGAAGCCGTTGTGGGCCCAGTGACGGGCGAAGGCCTTGCCCACCGCCACCGCCTGGGCCCGCTCGTTCTCGTGGTGGGGGAACATCAGGTCCTGGCCGCCGCCGTGCAGGTCGAAGCCCTCGCCCAGCTGATCGAGCGACATCACCACGCACTCGGTGTGCCAGCCCGGCCGGCCGTCACCCCAGGGCGCCGGCCACGTCGGCTCCCCCGGCTTGGCCTTCTTCCACAGGGCGAAGTCGATCGGGTTGCGCTTCTCGTCGCTGCCCTCGACCCGGGCTCCGGCCTGCAACGAGTCGATGCTCTGGCGGGCCAGCAGGCCGTAGCCCTCCACCGTCGAGCAATCCAGGTACACCCCGTCGGAGGTCTCGTAGGCCTTGCCCGAGGCGAGCAGCTCGGCGATGAGGGCGACCATCTGCTCGACGTACTCCGTCGCGTGCGGGGCGACCGTGGGCCGCTTCACGCCGATGCCGTCCATCGCCTTGTACCAGATCGTCTCGCACCTGGTCGTGATGTCCTGCCACGGGCGCTGCTCGCGCTGGGCCCGATCGATGATCTTGTCGTCGATGTCGGTGATGTTCGACACGTAGCGGACCTCGTACCCGGACCACTCGAGGTAGCGGCGCAGCACGTCGAACACCAGCGAGAACCGGCCGTGACCGAGGTGTGGAGGCCCGTACACGGTGGGGCCGCACACGTACATGGACACCTTGCCGGGCTCGCGGGTCTCGAAGGGGACGGTCTTCCCCTGGGCGGTGTCGAACAGGTGCAGCACGGCGGACACGCTAGCGGCGTCGACCGGCTCGACTCCCATGACGAACGGCGGCCCGCGAGGCGGATCGATCGCTCCGCCCCAATGAGGGGATCGCCTCCCGAGGCTCTACAGCGGTGCGCAGCTTGGCCCGATATCGACGAACATGCCCGGACGAACCCCGTCCCGCCGAATACCGCTCAGCCTGGGCGCGGCCGCCGTCATCATCACCTGCTACACCCTCGCCGGTGCGGTCGCCGCCATCGTGCCCGGCCTCGACGGCGCGGGCCGCACCCTCGCCGTGGGGGTGCTGCTCGGCTGCCTGGCCGGCGTCGCCGCCTGGCTGGCCACGCCCCGGTTGGTGGCGGCGCCGCCGCCGCGCCTGCCCGACCCGCCGATCACCGTCACCCACCCCGAGACCCAGCGGCTGCTGCACCGACTGCGCTTCGACCGCCAGCTCTACCGCGCCCTCGACGACGCCCACGACGAGCACGCCGTGCACGACGTCACCGCCCGCGCCCTCGAGCTCCTGCCGCCGCAGGCGCCCGGCGAGCTGCTGCTCGTCGGCGGCAAGGGTCGGCTGGTGCAGGTGAGCGAGGCCGGGCCCGACGGGGAGGGTCCGGGCTGCCCGGTGGCCGACCAGGGCGACTGCGCCGCCATCCGCCACGGTCGCACCATGCGCTTCGGCTCCCGCGACGACCTCGACGCATGTCGCCATCTCGTCGATCGCGACAGCCGGCCGTGCGCCGCGGTGTGCGTCCCGCTACGGGTGGCAGGCCAACCCGCCGGCGTGCTGCACCGTGTCGCCGCCGACCCCGACGCTCCCAACGAGCTCGAGGTCAGCTACGTGGAGACCCTCGCCGCGGCCGTCGAGGCCCGGCTCACCGTGCTGCGCGTCGCCGGCGGGACCGACCCCGCCACCGCGGCGGGCGGCGCGACCAGCCCCGGCAGCGCCCGCACTGCCGGCCCGGACGGGCCGCAGGTGCTCGACCACGACGCGCTGCGCCGCGCCATGGCGGATCTGTCGCGATCCTTGCGCAGCTTCGCCCTCGCCCGCTGCGACATCGACCACCTCACCGACTACGCCGAACGCCACGGCGAGCCGGCGGCCGAGCGGGCCCGAGCCGTGCTGGCCGAGGCGGCCGGTCGGTGCGTGCGGCCCGACGACCTCGTCGGCGAGGGCGGCGGGGCCGACCTCCTCCTCGTGTTCCCCGACACCGACCACGACGCGGCGGCGGGCGCCCTCGAACGACTCCGCGAAGAGATCGCCCTCGCCTGCAACGACCGCGAGCTCCCGCCGTTCACCGTCAGCTTCGGCGTGGTGGCATCGAGCCTCGGGCGCCAGCTCGACGAGCTGCTCGACCAGGTCGACGTGGCCACCGCCCGCGCCAAGCACCTGGGCCGCAACCGCGTGTCGATCGGCGAGGGCGACGACGACCTGCTCGGATCGTGACGCTGCTCGGATCGTGACGCTGTTCGGATCGTGACGCTGTTCGCACCGACGCCCCTACGCTGCTCAAGGACGATGGTGTTCGTTCCGAACTGAAGTCGGGACCATCACGTCGAAAGACGCAGGGTGCACGACGCGGCCCCATCACCGGCGAACAGGGACGAGGAGCGGTTGCGTTGGACGCACAGCAGAGCATCATCGTGCGCAGCAGCGACCTCGCCGCGCCCATCCCCGACCCGGACCGGCCCGCCCCCGGCGATCTGAACCAGGAGCTGCTCGGCACCAGCCTGTGGACCGACGATGCGCTCGCCCGGGCCCAGATCCCCGTCTTCGACGTCCCGCTGGTGACCGTCGGCGGCGGCATCGGCAGCTTCGTGCTGGTCGACCTGCTGCGCATCGCCGGCGTGCCCACCAACCAGATCCGCACGCTCACCAACCTCGACGTGCCGTGGCAGACCTACGAGTACCTCACCCGCGTCTCGCAGATCCCCAGAACCGAACGGCTGCGCTCCGACGCCACCGGCATGCCCGACAACATCTGGGGCTTCCCGTCGTACGCGCTGCTCGAAGCGGCCAAGGAGAAGACGATCGCCCCGCTGTTCAACGTGCTGGTCGAGCCGATCTTCACCGACTACTGGACGCCGCGTGCCGGAACCGCCTTCGCGGCCATCGAGCGCGAGGCCCGCCGTGTCGGGTACTTCGACACGCTCGCCAAGGGCCAGGTCCGCATGGTGCGCCGTCGCCACGGGGGCGGGTACTACACCATCCTCACCCCGCCGCCGGGGGCGACCCCGACGCGGCGCATCGCCTACCGCAGCCGCTTCGTGCACATCGCCGTCGGCTACCCCGGCCTGCGCTTCCTGCCCGACCTGCAGGAGTACCGCCAGCGCTACCAGGACTGGACCCACGTGGTGAACGCCTACGAGCCCCACGAGCAGGTCTACGAGGAGCTCAAGCGACGGCCGTGCGTGGTCATGGTGCGCGGCGGCGGCATCGTCGCCAGCCGGGTGCTGCAACGGCTCATGGAGGACCGCTGGAACCACCGGGCGCCCACCACGATCGTGCACCTGTTCCGCACCTTCATCAGCGGCACCCAGGACCGCGGCGGGCCGTTCTGGCGGCGCAAGGGCGGCGACGGCTGGGCGTACCAGGGGTTCAACTGGCCCAAGGGCGCGTGGGGCGGCCAGCTCAAGGAATCGTTCGAGAAGCTCGAGGGCGAGGATCGGGCCAACCTCTACAAGAAGCTCGGCGGCACCCACACCCCCAAGCGCAAGCTGTGGCAGCAGCAGATGGGCCGGGCCCGCGCCGAGGGTTGGTACCACACCGTGCACGGCACGGTGGAGCAGGTCGGCCGCAACGAGCAGCGCCAGGTGGTCAGCCGGGTGAAGCTGGCCAACGGTTCGATGCAGGACATCGTGGCCGACTTCGTGATCGACGCCACCGGCCTGGAGGGCGACCTGCGCGACCACCGCATCCTGGCCGACCTGCTCGACCACTCCGGCGCCGGGCGCAACCCGATGGGCCGCCTCGATGTCGAGCGCAGCTTCGAGATCCGAGGGACGCGCTGTGAGCCCGGCGGACGGCTCTACGCTTCGGGTTCGATGACCCTCGGTGGCTACTACGCCGGCGTCGACTCGTTCCTCGGGTTGCAGTACGCCGGCCTGCAGATCGTCGACGACCTCGCCGCGCAGGGGTTCTGCCCCCGCATCGGCGCGCAACGCTCGATGAGCCAGTGGTGGCGCTGGGTCCGCAACCGCCCGGTCTGACCCGTCACCGCATCGAGCCGTCCCCGCATCGAGCCGTCCCCGCATTCGAAAGGAGCCACCGCCTTGACCCCCACCCTGATCGGCCGCATCCAGACCCGGCTGTTCCTGCTCCTCGTCATCGGCCTGCCGTGGACGATCCTCGTCACCCCGCTGCTCCCCCGCCACCTCGGCGTCGGCACGCTGGGCGGGCTGTACGCCACCACGCTGACCGCCTGGTTCCTCGTCGGCCTGCTCGGCTGCTGCATCTGGGAGCCGCTCTACCACCTCGGCCAGCAGTTCCGCTGGGAGAAGGACTGGCCCATACTCTTCGGTCTGCTGACCTCGATCCCCGAGGCGCTGGTGCTGTGGTCCGCCCTGCCCGCCTACGACACGAGCCCGGCGTCGGGCTGGACGTTCTGCTTCCACTTCTTCAGCACCTGGATCGTGATGTGGTTGTTCGCCATCGGACCGATCAAGATCTTCCTCATCCGCTACCGCTTCCGCGGTGGCAGGATCCTCTAGGAGCACTCGTTGCGATGACCGCCGCCGGACCCCCGTCCCCACCGCCGATCACCGGCGTCGCCGACTACCGGTTGCTGGCCCGCGCCGACGACGGCTCGACCAGCGTGCTGTACCGGGCGGAACCGCCGGCGCGCCTCGGCCTGCCCGCCGGGACCGTCGTCGTGGTCAAGCTGCTCGAGGGAACCGGCGAGCGGGCCTTCAGCCGGCTGAGCCGGCTGCTGCAGACCTTCGCCGCGGTGCACAGCCCGCAGCTCGTGCCGCTCCTCGACGCCGGCCAGCACGACGACATCTTCTTCTACACGACACCCGATTGGCCGGGTGGCTCGCTGGCCCGTCCGGCCGCCGGCCTGGCGGCCGCGGTGGCGGTGGGCGCGGTGGCCGACGCCGC
>JADLEF010000123.1 GCA_020846295.1 Acidimicrobiales bacterium | reverse complement strand
GCGTCGCTCGAACAACTTCCCATCGGCAGATGGGTCACCGTCGGCCCCTACACCGCTGCCGAATGGTCAGCCCGCGGCGAGCACGCATCGGGCAGCGGCGCATTCCTTCGGCTCAACAAGACCGCGTACCTCGCCGCTGTCGAGACCGGCGATGGCGCGACCTGGCGCCTCGAGGACATCGCCGCCAGGACCGGCAACGGTCTCCTCGTCACCGGAAGCGCCCGCACCCTCAACGACGCCCGCGCCGAAGCCGTCGCAGCTGTCCGCGACCGATACCCCGCGCTGACCGCGCCGACCGTCGACACCGGCCCCTCCCCCGCAGGTGCCGTCGAAGGATGGGAACAGATGCCACGAGCCGGACGCCCTGTCGCAGCCGAGCTGTGGCACCTCACGAACGACATCACCCTCTACGTCCTGCCCGCACCCGGCGGCCGCTGGCAACCCGCGCTTCAGACACCGTCCACTGACGGCATCGAGCTCTTGCCGCTCCAACCCACCCAGCAAGACGCACGCGACCACGCCGAGCTCGCCGGACGCCGCGTCGCACGCATGGCGATGATCGCCGACCCGGCCACCTCCGACCGCAGCCTCGCAGCCTTCGCCGATGACGGCCTCTACAACCGGGCCGACCTCGCTCATCTCATCAGCGGTCGCCTCACCGACACCGACACCACGCGCATTATCGACGCCGACCCTGCCGAACTCGTCGAACTCCTCGGCGCCGCCGGGTTCAGCCCCGCCACCACTGTCGCCGTCCTCGCCGCCGACGGCGTCGACGCCGCAACCGCGGCAACGCTTCTCCCTGCGGCCGGCGTTCCCATCCCTGACGGGATCCGCGTGCTGCACGAACGCTGGGACCTCCCGAACACGCTTGCGGCAGAACTTCTCGACGCCACCGCCACCGAGATGCGCACCGCCGGCTGCACGGCAACCGAGATCATGGCCGTCCGCCCACGAGACGTCCTCCGCACCCTCCCCGACGATCCTCATCTGTGGGAACTCGCCGCTGGATCGATGGCCACGGCAGGTCATCCCACCACCTCCATCGTCGACCACCTCGTTGCCCACGCGCCCACGCCGGACGCGTTCACGACCGGGCTCCTCACGATCGTCGAGCCCGACGAAGCGCTCGCCATCGCCGCCAGCCGTCGAGCGCACCCCGACCAGCTCGCGGCCATCTCCGAAGCGGCCGGCCTCTCGCCCGCCGACACTGCCGCCGCACTTGCGACAAGGGTCAATGACCACACCGTCCTCGACGTCCTCAACCTCCGCTGCGACGGTGACACCGAGACCGTCGCAGCGACGGCCAGCGGCGCAAGGATCGATGCCTCGACCGTTGAGTCGTGGCTCAATCCCCCAGCGCCAGGCAACGTCACGCCCATCAGGTCCGCCGTCGACCTTGACGCCGCAGCGCTGCTTGACCGGCTCCCTCCGGCCGGCGCCACGTCCGTCGACGACCCGATCCGCAGCCTCGACGCGCTCATGCTCAACATCGACTCAGCGGGACTGGAGCCGGCGCAATGAACGACCTCTTCGCCGCCGACTCGGACACGAACGGATCAGAGCCCCTCGACGAGGGCGGCACCTGGCTCCTCGACCTCGTCTCCGCAGTCGACCACCTCCGACGTGGCTACCGCCCCGGCTTCACCGTCTGGGATGCTCTCTCCGAGGCGCTCGACTGGGCCACCATCGATGTGGACGGCGACGGCGAACGCGTGCCGTTGCTGACGGACGTCACGGATGATCCCTCGCACGACGAGATTCACGGCGCGGTTCGTACTTGGGTGTTGGCAATGGGTGCGAGATACAACTCCGGCTACCAATGGCCTCACCCGACAGCGCGGCGGGCGTTCCCTCCAACGCAGGTGAACCGCGTGGAGTGACGACGCTCAGGAGCGTCGTCACTAGGGGCGGACCCCGTTCGGACGGGCGTCCGTCGCTGCACCTCTCGTCAAGATGTGGCAGATGTCGTCCGGTCGGCAGTCGGCCGGGTTCAAAGTGGCGCTACGACCCACCAGTTTGGCGAGTTCCTTCTCCAGCGCAGCCAGTTTGCGTTGCCGCTCGCGGACCTCGGCGAGCTTGTCGGCGAGGAGCGCTTCGACGTGACTGCACGGGGTGGTGCCGTCGTTGCGGAGCTCTATCACGCTGCGAATCTCTGCCAGGGTGAGTCCGGCGGCTTGTGCTGTGCGGATGACGTGGAGCTGGTTGAGAGCGGTGTCGTCGTAGGTGCGATAGCCGTTGGCCGAACGCGCCGGTGGTGCCAACAGGCCTCGCTTCTCGTAGTACCGGACAGTCTCGGGCGGGATCTCCGCCGCTGCCGCCAGGTCTCCGATGCGCATGGAACAACACTAACCCTTGACCTTGAAGTATGGATCAGGGTTTACGTTGAGTTCGAGAGACGAGTTCGTCCCGACGACGAAGGACCCAAGTGACCGAGACAGACACATCACCCACAACCCAGACAGCGCCTGGCCGCGGCTCGCTCGTTCCAGTCGCCGCCGGGGCCGCCGCGCTCGGTGTGTGCTGTGGTCTGCCGCTGCTCGGTTCGCTGGGAGTTGCGGGCATGATCGCCGGACTCGGCCTCGGGAGTTGGATCGCCGTCGCGGTCGCCTCGTTCGTCGCGGTCATCGGTGTGCTCCGCTGGCGAGGCCAGCGGAGCTGCGATTCACGTCCCGGCATGGCAGCAGCAGATCCGGTGCGCCCAGCCGCCGTAGGCGGCACGGCGCCCCACCGGGAGACGGCGCGATGAGTTCGTGTTGCAGCATCTACACCGGCCCCGCTGGGCCTTGTCCCTCGTGCGGCGAGATCGGACCGATCGTCGGGATGGCACCGGTTCGCCCTCATCGGCCCAAGGCAGCGGATGGCGCGTGGCAGCACTGCGCGACGCCAGGCTGCGCTGTCGTGTACTACCTCGATACCGCCACCGTCGATGCCGACGCGGTCATCGCCCAGGTCGGCCACAAAGCGACTGATCGACCGACGCCAGTGTGCTTCTGCTTTGGGCACACCGCCGACGACCTCATCGCCGACGCTGCCGCGCACGACGGTGTCAGCACGATCAAAGCCGAGGTCAAGCAGGCCGTCGCCGACGGGCACTGTGCCTGCGAGCACCTCAACCCGTCGACCAAGTGCTGCCTGGCCGACATTCATCGCACCCTGAAAGCCGCCACCACGGCCACCGCGACGGGGAAGGTCGGCACATCATGAGCGCGACGGACCCGTACGACCTGATCGTGATCGGCGCAGGTATGGCTGGCGCTGCCGCAGCCGAGAAATGCGCCCGAGCCGGATGGCGAGTCGCGATCGTCGACGACCTCCCCTACGGCGGCACTTGCGCACTGCGCGGGTGCGACCCGAAGAAGATCCTGCGGCGCGGCGCCGAGATCATCGACGCCGCGAACCTTCTCACCGGCAAGGGCATCGACCCGGCCGGGCTGCGCATCGACTGGCCAGCGCTCAGCGCCCACATGCACGGCTTCACCGACCCGGTGCCCACCAACATGGAAACCAACCTGGGACGCCACGGCGTCGACACGCTGCACGGCACCGCGCGATTCACCGGCCCGGACCGGCTCGACATCGACGGCACGACCTACCAGTTTCGCCACACCCTGATCGCCACCGGCGCCCGACCACGCCCGCTCGACTTCCCCGGCGCCGATCACCTCATCGACTCCACCGCGTTCTTGTACCTCGAACAACTCCCCCCGCGAATCCTGTTCGTCGGAGGCGGGTTCATCTCCTTTGAGTTCGCCCACATCGCAGCCCGCGCCGGCACCAAAACCGTCATCGTCGACCACGGACCCCGCCCACTGCGCGGCTTCGACCCCGACCTCGTCGAGCTACTCGTCACCCGAAGCCACTCCGCTGGCATCGACTTCCACCGCAACACCGAGATCATCGCCGTCCACCCCACCAGCGACGGCTACGAAGTCACCCTCGACGACCACGGCCGACAGACCACCATCACCACCGACCTCGTCGTCCACGGTGCCGGCCGCGAACCCGAACTCACCCGTCTCGACCTCGACACCGCTGACATCGCCCACGGCCCGCACGGCGTCCACGTCGCCGAGCACCTCCAGAGCAGCACCAACCCTCGCGTCTACGCTGCCGGTGACGCCGCGGACACACCCGGTGCACCGCTCACTCCGGTCGCCGTGTTCGAAGGCAAGGTCGCCGCTTCCAACATGCTCAAAGCCGCCACCATCACCCCCGACTACACCGGCATCGCGACTGCCGTGTTCACCATCCCCGAACTCACCCGTGTCGGCCTGCTCGAGACCGACGCCCGCGATGCCGGCATCGATCTCGACGTCCGCTACACCGACACCAGCGGCTGGTACTCCAACTACCGCATCGGCGAGACGACCGCGGCGGCCAAGATCCTCATCGACCGCAACACCGACACCATCGTCGGCGCCCACATGCTCGGACCCGAATACGGCGAACTCATCAACATCTGTGCGCTCGCGATCAAACTCGGCCTCACCACCCGACAACTCAAATCGATGACCGCCGCCTACCCCACCGTAGGCAGCGACCTCGGCTCCATGCTGTGACAGAAACGGCTCGCTCGGGGTGGCACCCGCCCTTGGCCGTGAGCACAAGCTCGCGAGTGCGGTCTCTGCCCACCACGGCCATGGCCGCATGCTGAAGCTCCTTCGCTCTTCCGGTGAGTTTCGCCGCCTGTTCCTCGCACACACGGTGTCGCGGGCCGGTGACGCCTTCAACACGGTTGCCCTCGTGGTGCTCGTGTTCGAACTCACCGGCTCGGGTCGAGGTGTGGCTGGCGCGGTCATGTTCGAGGTACTGCCGGTGCTGCTGCTCGGCCCTGTTGCAGGGCTCGCCGCCGACCGTGTACCTCGCCGCACGCTCATGGTGGGTGCCGATCTGTTCCGCGCCGCAGTGGCGCTTGCGCTCGTCGCCTCGGCGGGCTCGGTCGCCATGGCGTACGCGGTCGCGTTCGGATTGTCCGCCGGTGCTGTGGTGTTCAACCCGGCGGCGGGGTCACTGCTCCCCGAGATCGTCGGTGACGACGATGTGGTCGACGCGAACAGCGCCATGTGGACCGCGGCAGTCACCGTCCAGATCGCCCTGGCTCCTGTCGCTGGGTTAATCATCGTCGCGTTCGGCGTCGAGATCGCCTTCCTGATCAACGCATCCACCTTTATCGTCTCAGCGCTCCTGCTGTTGGGGCTGCAAGCCGGGCGCGCTGCGGCGGCAACGACCGAACGCGGCTGGAGCGGAGTCCTCGCTGGGGTGCGCACCGTGAGGGCAAGTCCGCTCCTGACTCGCCTGGCGATCGTTCAGGTCCTTGCGTCAATGTCCGCTGGCGCCACCAGCGGCCTCCTCGTCGTGCTCGCCGATCGGTGGCTCGGCGTCGGACCCGGCGGTTTCGGCACCCTGCTCGCTGCGATCGGTGTCGGCGCCGCCGCAGGCCCACTGCTGCTGCGCCGCTTCATCATTGCCGGGGACAAGCGCTGGCTGTTCGGTCCGTTCGCGGTTCGTGGCGGCGTCGATCTCACCCTCGCTGCGGTCGCCAACCCGGTCGTCGCTGGCGGGGCCCTAGCCGTATACGGCATGTCGACCAGCACCGGCATGGTCGCCTACCAGACCACGCTGCAGACGCTCGTGCCTGCCGAGACTCGTGGCCGAGCATTCGCCTTCTACGACGTGCTCTGGAACGCGGCCCGCCTGCTCTCGCTCGCCCTCGGCGGCGTCCTCGTGGACATCATCGACGTCCGATTCGTCTACGTGATTTCTGCAGGCCTCCTACTCGCGGCGGCGACCGTCGGGCTGACGACGAATCTCGAACCGACAGCGGTGAAGACGTCAGGAATAGAGTCCGACCGGCACGATGCCACGGCAAGAGCAATGCGACGGCAACGCCATCGCGACTCATGAATCGGTTGCGGCCTACGAAGGCGACGATCGCTCTTGCCGGCTCCGGGCAGCGGGCTGTGCCCAGGGTGTCCAACAGCCCCTGTCGGCTCGCCCGGCGCACAGGGGTGGTACGCCGATCTGTCGCACGTTCACCTCGTCAGGTCATTCAAAAGGAGTTGGTGCGGGTCGCTCAGAAGCGAGGTGGCGCCGAGTGCCGCCGTGACGTGTGACGCTTCTACGGCGTGCGGCCAGTGCTGCAGGATCCAGTGCTGGCGCTCGCGATGTGCCGAATCCAGTTCCGTCAGGAGACTGTCGAGCTCCTCGAAGGGCAGCGGGGCCATGGACTGCATCCTCTGGATGAGGCCACGAACGTCTGCCGGTGCCGTCGCAAGGATTGCGTCGAGTTCGCCTCGGCGCTGCTGCAACTCGTCGGGCGTTCGCGCTCGCACCGTTGGCCTGAGCCCGGGGTCGGTGATGTCGTCGAGCCAGGCACGAGCGTGAGCAACGGTGTCCGAAACCGCCGTCCACAAGGTCTCGTCGCCCATCTCGTGGGCGGGGCCGGCTGGCTCGATGGGGTCGACGATGCCCGCACGGAGTCTGTGCGCGGCCACCTCTTGCACCGTGTCCTCCCAGACCTGCGTCGCCGCCGGGTTGTCGACCGGCCTTATTCCGAGCAGTGCAACCAGCCAGGCAGGCTCCGCAGCGAGGAGCGACGCAGCGGCGCGGTTGACTGCGAGCGATGCTGCCGCCGTGTACACGTGGGCATCGTTGGGCTGCACCCCCGCAGCCGAGAGGTGCGCGTGCCATCTGCCGAGGCGGTCCCCGATGTCCGCTGCGGTGCGCTCGACGGTGGCCGCCGCACTGTCGCTGAGTTGGCGTGGCTGCGGGTGTGACGGGTCGACGATGGTGATGTCGCCCCAGTTGAACGTCCGGACGGCCGTTGTGCCTTTCGCCGAAACGAACTCAACCTGGGCAGTGCCGACGCTGTCGTCGAGCGAAGTGATGGTGCCGATGTTGCGCCTGTCCCAAGCCTTGACCCGGTGGCCGACGGCGACGTGCCGAGCGGTGTGATCCAGGCGAGCGAGCCTCTGGTGGGCGTGAGCGGGATCGCCTCCGATTAAGTGGGT